>CASFXG010000006.1 GCA_949298635.1 uncultured Coriobacteriaceae bacterium
CGGCGCCGCCGGTAGGGGCGCTGCGGGGTAATGCTCGGGTCGCGCTGAGGTAATCGGCGTGTCGAGAGCATAGGCTGACGGAGAATACGGGGAGGCGCTGCGTGGCGGCGCCTCCCTGTTTTGCTGAGTGCGGGTAGAAGAAATTGGAGCACTTAATTAAGTCTATAGGTATTGAATTGAAGTATGGTATCAACAATTCCTCGGCACAGCGAGGTCAACGAGATAACGGCGCGCTCCATTCTGCGCTATCTCTTTGGAGGAAGATAATGTCTGTCCAAGATGTACATGCTCGGGTCACCCGCGATAACGGATGGTGGGCAATTTCGGTAGATGAGATACCCGGCTTGTTTTCTCAGGCCCGTCGTCTTGATCAGGTTGAGGCCATGGTTCGCGATGCGGCAGGTCTCCTTGGTTTTGAGGTGGCGGGCGTGGAGATCGTTCCCACGCTGGATGCCGATACGAAAGAAATGCTTGCCGAGCTCGAGCAGGCGCGCCGGGATGCCGAAGAAAAGCGGAGGGCAGCATCCAACCTTACGCGCCAAGCGATTAAACGGTTCCGTGGAGAGGGGCTTACGCTTCGAGACATTGCTTCTTTGGTAGGACTATCTCAGCAGCGTGTTTCCGTTCTTATGAAGCAGTGAATCATTTGGTACGGGTTTACTTTTACTCACGAGTGGCAAAAGTCGCGCTGTTATTCAGCTGCTCGATGCTGCTGGCAGCATTCTCGATTTGCGCGTTCCTCCCGGCAATCACTTGGAGAAGCTCGTTGGATCGCGTGACGGACAATGGAGCATCAGGGTGAACGATCAATGGCGTCTATGCTTTCGATGGAACGGGTTTGAGGCGGAGGAGGTTGAGTTCTGTGACTACCACTAATCCGTACCTTTCTACTCCTGGAGAGATATTGCTCGAGGAGTTTCTACAGCCGTTGGGCATTTCGCAATATCGCTTGGCGAAAGCGATCGGGAAACCGCAGTCGGCCATTTCTGACATCGTCCATGGGCGCCGGGCCATTACCGTCGAGATGGCGTGGCTGCTATCGCGCGCGCTTGGGACTACCCCTGAGTTCTGGCTAAAGCTCGAAGCTACGTATCAACTCAAGGCACTCGACGAGGCGGATATGCCGCAGGTTGTCTCTCTGGTGTAGAAAGGCGTGCTCAACATGGAGAACTCGGATGGTACGCCAGGTGTTTTGACAGATACCGCGTCATACACCGACCTAAACGCCCAGATCATCGATCAGTGGGTCGCTGATGGCTGGGAGTGGGGCACGCCCATCAGCCATGAGCGCTTTGAGGCGGCGTGCGCCGGCGACTGGTCCATGGTGCTCACGCCAACGCGCGAGGTGCCGCGCACGTGGTTCTTCCCGGACATGCGCGGCAAGCGTGTGCTGGGGCTTGCTGCGGGCGGCGGGCAGCAGATGCCCATCTTCGCTGCGATGGGCGCTGCGTGCACGGTACTCGACTACTCCGAAGCGCAGGTTGCCTCCGAGCGCATGGTGGCGGAGCGCGAGGGCTACGACATCGACGTGGTTCGGGCGGATATGACGCGCCCGTTGCCGTTTGCAGACGGATCGTTCGACCTCATCTTTCATCCGGTATCGAACTGCTACATCGAGGACGTGCAGCCGGTGTGGCGCGAGTGCTTCCGCGTGCTCATGCCCGGCGGACGCCTGCTTGCAGGACTCGACAACGGATTCAACTACGTGGTCGATGACGACGAGGAGCGCATCGTGCGCGACCTGCCGTTCAACCCGCTGCGCAACCCGTCGCTCATTCCCGCCGAAGAGCTCCCCGAGTGGGGTATGCAATTTTCGCACACGCTTGATGAGCAGGTGCGCGGGCAAATCCAGGCGGGCTTTCGCATCATGGATTTGTACGAGGATACGAACGGCTCCGGGCGCCTTCACGAGCTGGGTATCCCCACGTTCTGGGCGACCTGCGCGCAGAAGCCGCTCGGCTCGGCCTAACATTGGGGACTGTTCCCAATGTCAGAAATGGGTTGACGGGAACACGTCCCCAACCTACCCATTGTGTGCGTGCACGTACGGCGCGAACCAGCTACAATACCGCAGGTTAGATTACACATGGAGGGAACTACATGCCAAGCCTTGCGGAGGAAGTGGCTTCGCGCCGCACGTTCGCCATCATCTCGCACCCGGATGCGGGCAAGACCACGCTCACGGAAAAGCTCTTGCTCTATACCGGCACCATTCAGAGTGCCGGATCGGTGAAGGGCAAGTCGAGCGCTAAGCATGCGGTCTCGGACTGGATGGACATCGAGAAACAGCGCGGCATCTCGGTGACGTCGTCGGTGCTGCAGTTCACCTACGACGGCTGCTGCGTGAACATCCTCGACACCCCTGGCCACCAGGACTTTTCTGAAGACACGTACCGCACGCTCATGGCGGCGGACGCGGCCGTCATGGTGATCGACGGCGCCAAGGGCGTCGAGGCGCAGACGGAGAAGCTCTTCAAGGTGTGCGCCCTGCGCGGCATCCCCATCTTCACGTTCGTGAACAAGCTCGACCGCGAGATCCGCGACCCCTTCGAGCTCATGGAAGAGATCGAGACCGTGCTGGGTATCGGCACGTACCCCATGAACTGGCCGATCGGCTGCGGCAGGAACTTCCGCGGCGTGTTCGACCGCGCCAGTCGTCGTGTGATCGCCTTCGAGGGCGATGGCCACGCGAACGCCACGAAGAAGGTGGGCGAAATCGAGGCGGAGCTCGGCGCGCCCGAGCTCGACGCGCTCATCGGCGAGGAAAACCACCACGCGCTCATGGACGACATCGAGCTCTTGGACGGCGCGGACCACGAGTTCGACCTCGAGGCCGTGCGCACGGGTAAGCTCTCACCGGTGTTTTTCGGCTCGGCGCTCACGAACTTCGGCGTGGAACCGTTCCTGAAGGACTTCCTGCGCCTGTCTCCCGCGCCCGGCGCGCATACGGACGCGCTTACCGGCGAGCCCGTCGATCCGGTCGAGCACCCGTTCTCGGGCTTCGTCTTCAAGATCCAGGCCAACATGGACAAGAACCATCGCGACCGCATCGCATTTCTGCGCATTTGTTCCGGCAAGTTCGAGCGCGGTATGGACGCCCTGCATGTGCAGGGAGGACGCAAGATCAAGCTCGCCACGGGCACTGCCATGATGGCCGACGACCGCGCCACGGTGGACGAGGCGTACGCCGGCGACATCGTGGGGCTCTTCGATCCGGGCATGTTCTCGATTGGCGACACGCTCTGCGCCCCCGCTGCGCGCGTGCAGTTCGCCGGCATCCCCACGTTCGCGCCGGAGCATTTCGCCCGCGTGAGCCAGGTGGACACCATGAAGCGCAAGCAGTTCGTGAAGGGTATGGAGGAGCTTGCCCAAGAGGGCGCCATCCAGATCTTCCGCGAGCTCGGCGCCGGCATGGAGAGCGTGATTGTGGGCGTGGTGGGCACGCTGCAGTTCGACGTGCTCGAGCAGCGCCTGAAGAGCGAATACCGCGTGGAGGTGCGTCGTCAGCCGCTCGGCTACACGGACATCCGCTGGATTGCGAACGAGCCTGGCGAGGTGGACGTTGCTGCGCTCAACCTCACGCGCGACACGCTGCGCGTGGAGGACATGCGCGGTGGCAAGCTGCTGCTCTTCACGAGCCCGTGGAACGTGGATTGGGCGGTCGAGCACAACCCCGAGCTCAAGCTCTCGGAGTTCGGCAACGTCACGTTCTAGCGCTTGCGGGCGCTTGGCTCGAGCCCGGGCGCTTAGCTCAAACCGTTGCGAAAGCCAAATCGTATGACGCAAAAACCGTTGTGAAATCAATATTTGAGTTTCACAACGGTTTGGCATGGCTATAGGCAGTAGACTCGCAAATGTCGTTCCTGCTACCTGGGGTTTTGTCATTTGAAAACATCGGTCTAGGCAACAGAAACGCATCAAACCGTTGCGGAATCAACATTTGAGTTCCACAACGGTTTGATGCGTGACAGCTCGTCGTCGATAGTGACGTGCGAGCTCGGTTTTGAGCTGGGCGTCTCGATGGCAATACACCCTTGGGGTGCTATTACCAGGGCGATGCTACCTTACTGCTTGGGGGTGGGAGCAGCGGGCTCGGGGAACTCGCCACCGCAGTGCGGGCAGCGGGTCGCGCCCTCCTTGACCTCCTCGAGGCAGAACGGGCAGGTGGGGGGCACCATCTCGACCTCGACCTCCTCGCCGTCCTTGCCGAGCACCTTGCTCGTGAGGCCCTTCGTGAGGCCGGAGCCCAGGTTCTGCGCCTTGTTGAACGCCTTCACGATGAGGAAGACCACGACGGCGACGATGAGGAAGTTGATCACAGCGCTGATGAACGAGCTGAAGTCGATGCCGTTGTCCGTGCCGGGAACGGGGATGGTGAGGCCGGAGATCTCCGTGCCGCCGCCGCTCACGAGCTTGATGAGGGGGTTGATGATGTCATCGGTGAGCGAGGTCACGATGGAGGTGAACGCGCCGCCGATGATAACGCCGACGGCCATGTCCATCACGTTGCCGCGGTTGATGAAATCCTTGAATTCAGTAATGAGGCTCATGGGCAGGTCCTTTCCCGAGGTTGCGCGAGGGCACCGCTCTCGCTGCAGATACGCCGTTTATTGCGTTGGTCATAATACACACTTTTGATGTGCTAAACCATCGGTTGACGTAAGCTCGAAAGATGTCCACATAGCCTGCGAAAATCGCTTATATGCCCTTGATAAGATAGCCTTTGATTGGAGAGTTGGGGGACTATCAATGTCGATGCTTCTTTGGATGAAACGCCTGCGGGCGCGTGCCGCGCAGGCGCTGGTGCTCGTGTTCGCATGCCTGTTCGCGCTTGCGGGCGCTGCTGGCTGCAGCAGCGATGGCGGCGTAGACGGCACAGGCGCGACGGTATCGGTAAGCGAATCTGCCCTCGAGGCGGGTCAACTCGACGAAACGGAGCTCCCAGAATATACCGGAGAGCCGGTCGTCGAGGTAAACGGCAACGAGCCTAACTTCACCGAGGAAGATCTCGACGGCCCCTCGGAGTATTACTCGAACCTCGACAGCCTCGGGCGTTGCGGCGTAACTATGGCGATCGTGGGCGAGGAGACCATGCCCACCGAGGAGCGCGGGGACATCAGTGAGGTGCACCCGTCGGGTTGGCAGGTCACGTTCTACGATGACATCGTCCCCGACCAGAACATTTACAACCGCTGCCATCTCATAGGGTTCCAGCTCGCCGGCGAGAACGCCAACGAACGCAACCTCATCACCGGCACCAATTACATGAATCACGAGGGCATGCTGCCCTACGAGAACGAGGTCGCCGATTACGTGTGGGAAACGGGCAACCACGTGCTGTACCGCGTGACGCCCATCTTCGTGGGCGACGAGCTCATGGCGCGCGGCGTGCATATGGAGGCGGAATCCGTCGAGGACGGCGGCGCGGGTGTGTCGTTTAACGTGTACTGCTTCAACGTGCAGCCCGGGCTCGAGATCGACTATGCGACGGGTGAGAACTGGCGCGCGGAGTCGGCATCCTCTGAGTCGGCGGAGACGGGCGGAGCGACGGAGACCACGTATGTATTGAATACAGGGTCGATGAAGTTCCACATGCCCGATTGCGATTCGGTCGAGGATATTCGCGAGCACAACCGCGAGGAGTATACGGGCACGCGCGACGAGCTCATCGCGCGCGGGTACGAGCCGTGCGGCGGGTGCCATCCGTAAGCGAAATTCGGTAGGTAGGCAGTTTGGGCGGCGCACGCTGCGGCGTCGCGAAATGAGGGACGATGGATGAGCAGACGGAGGCCGTGGACGAGCAGGTTGAAACTGCGGCCGAACGGGTTCGGGGCGAAGCCCCGCGTTTGAAGGGCAGGCACCGCTGGGCGAAACGCATCGCGCTGACGCTTCTGCTGGTCGCTGTTGCCGTGGGTACCATGCTTGCCATCGCGATTGAGCGGCGTTTGAACGAGGAGCGCCTGGGCATTGCGGCGGTCGAGGCTCCGAGCGCACCGCGTGAGCTCGAGGATTCCTCGGGCAAGACCGGTGCCTTCACGGCGCATGTGGGCTACACGAGCATGGCGGCGACCGAGGGTCAGCAGGTCGCGACCGATGTGGCCTGGGATGATCGCTGGTTCTTCCAAGACCCGACCGTCTACAACCACGAGCTTGCGACGACATGCTCGGTGCTCTCGGCGGTGGCAAACGCGGAATCCGCCTACTACCAGGAGGGGAGCGACGCGCCCGCGTACATGGAGGAGGCGCTCGCGGAGCTGGGATTCGACGACATCTCGACCGCGTCGTACCAGTATCGGAGCGAAATCTTCGACGAGGTGGTGGACTTTATCGTCGGCACGGACGATGTGGTGGCGTATTCCGTGGCGACGAAGCGCATCACCGACAACGACGGCAACACGCGTACGCTCTATCTCGTTGCGATTCGCGGTAGTTATGGTTCCGAGTGGTTGAGCGACCTCAATATGGGCGACGCCTCGGACTACGATATGGACGCCATCGACCACGAGGGCTTCATGCGCGCCGCGCAGGAGATCGTCGACGATCTTGAGCAGCGCATTACCGAGGACGCCGAACTCAACGGCGTGGGCGACGTGTCGCTGCTCTTCTGCGGGCACTCGCGCGGAGCTGCGACGGCGAACCTTGCTGCCGCCTATGCGAACGAGCGCACGCAGGGTTTGCGCCCGCTCGCGCCGCTCGAGAACATCTACTGCTACACGTTCGCCACACCCACCGTGACGCCGGTCGCTCACGCGCATGAAGCGCTCTACAACAACATCTTCAATATCATGAACCCCAGCGACCTCGTGCCGCGCCTACCGCTTGAGTCGTGGGGGTATCACCGTTATGGGCGCGACTTCTACCTGCCAGGTACGGGTGACGCGGCGTTCGACGAGCATTACGACGAGATGCAGGTGGCGTTCGAGGAGAATGTGGGGGCGGAGTCTCCTTACGTGCCGGAGGATCGCGCGCGGGTGGATGCTTTGGTCGAGGAGCTGGGGCGCCAGGTGCCCACGGTGGACGACCTCGCCTCGGTGGGCGGCGTGACGTCGGTCATGCGCGATCTGCTCATGGATATCAACGTGATGCAGGTGCTCTACAGCCATTATCCGAACGTCTATATCGCCTGGATGCAGGTTATCGACGGGGACGACCTCACGCTGGCGTAGGTGGCTGTCTTTTTGGCCTCCCGCCGGGCGAATGTAAAGTCACCCCGGGGAGCCCCGCGTAAAATTACCCCAGGGGCTTTTTTACATTGCTCTACTAAATAAGTCTTCAATTTGAGACTATGCCAAGCAATGTAAAAAAGCCCCTGGGGTAATTTTACGCGGGGCTCCCCGGGGTGACTTTACATTCGCCCGACACAAACGCATCCGTCCCCAACGTGACGCGGTAGCTGTAGTACCATGTGCGCGAAAGCGAATCCGTGCGAGGAGATTGGAGCCCGCTATGAGCAGCTGGCTGAACGACGCCGTCTTCTACGAGATCTATCCGCAAAGCTTCTTCGATACGAATAGCGACGGTATCGGCGACCTACCGGGCATCGTCGAGAAGCTCGACTACATTTGCGAGCTGGGCTGCAACGCGCTGTGGCTGAACCCCTGCTTCCTCTCGCCTTTCGGAGACGCCGGCTACGACGTGGCAGATTACTGCCAGGTCGCGCCGCGCTACGGTACGAACGACGACCTCGTCTGGCTCTTCGACGAGGCGCATGCGCGCGGCATGCACGTGCTGCTCGACCTCGTGCCCGGACACACCTCCATCGAGCACCCGTGGTTCCAGGAGTCGCAGCGGGCGGAGGCGAACGAATATACCGGTCGCTACGTGTGGACGGATAGCGTCTGGACGCCGGTGGGCGACGTCCCCGGGATGAACGGCGTGCTGCGCGGCGTCTCCGAGCGCGATGGCGCCGTCGCGGTGAACTTCTATGCGTTCCAGCCGGCGCTGAACTACGGATTCGCCGAGGTCACAGAGTCGTGGCAAAGCGCTATGGATTCGCCGGAGGCCCTCGCCACGCGCCAGGCCATGAAGGATGTCATGGCGTTTTGGCTCGAGCGCGGCTGCGACGGCTTCCGCTGCGACATGGCGGGGTCGCTCGTGAAGAACGACCCCGGGCAGGAGGGCACCATCAAGGTGTGGCAGGATATCCGTGCATTCTTGGATGCCGCGTACCCGGATGCCGCTCTTATCTCCGAATGGGGTGAGCCCGATAAAACGATTCGCGCGGGCTTCCACATGGACTTTCTGCTGCAGTTCGGCACGTCGCACTACCTCGACCTTTTCCGTTGCGAGCACCCGTTCTTCGCGCGCGAGGGCGCGGGCGATGCAAGCGAGTTCGTCGCCACGTACCAGCGCAACCTCGACCTTACGGACGGTCGCGGCCTTATGTGTATCCCCTCTGGCAACCACGACATGGAGCGCCTGCGCCGCTTCCTCGACCCGGAGGAAATGAAGATGGCGTTCGCGTTCATCATGTCCATGCCGGGCTGCCCGTTCGTGTACTATGGCGACGAGATCGGCATGCGGCACCTCGACGTGACCTCGGTGGAGGGTGGCTATATCCGCACCGGTGCCCGCTCGCCCATGCAGTGGGGGCGCGGCGGGAACATGGGGTTCTCGAACGCACCGGCAAGCGAGCTCTATATTCGGCAGGATGACGCGCCCGATGCCCCGACCGCCGAGGCTCAGATGGCAGACGAGCACTCGCTGTGGTGCGAGGTTCAGCGGCTTATCGCGTTGCGTCGTGAGACGCCGGCACTCAGCGTGATGGGTTCCGTGGAGTTCGTGTACTGCGAAAAGGATGCCTACCCGCTCGTGTACCTGCGGAGCGAGCGCACGGCAGAGGGAGAACCCGTGCCGGGCGGTCAGCGTGTGCTCGTCGCACTCAACCCCGCCGCGCGCCCGGTCGAGGTCCCGTGCCCGCATGAGGCGGCTCGCGCGATCTACACGCTGGGCGAGCTCGCAACGCTCGCGGCCGGAACCCTCAGCATGCCTGCCTCCAGCGCCGCCTTCTTCGAACTCAAGTGAGACTTTCTTACCAGGTCTTATAGTCTCAGAGTGGGACTTTCACACCAGGTCTCAGAGTCTCACCTATGTGCCGAGCGCAGGGTCTTGCTCGCTTATGACAGCTTGAAATCAGGGTTCATGATGCAGATTAATCCGTTGCAACGCATGCAAACGGATTAATCTGCATCCTCATGAGCATGTAAACTCATTGTCATGTAAAAAGCCCGCCGACGCGAATTGTCGGCGGGCTTCTTCTGTGCGAGGTGGGACTTTAAGACCCGGTGCTAAAGTCCCACCTTATGCGGCGAGCTAATTCGCAGCGGCGGCGTTGGACTCGACACGGTTGGAGTCCTCGGGCGTGATCTCCATGCTCTGGAAACGATGCTGCATGTAGTCGTTATCGAAGTACTTCGCGTAGAACTCCTCGACCGGTGCCGTTGCATTCACACCCGAAAGTCGCTCGTACCAGCAGTCGAGCGCCTGCAGCGTCATGACACCGTTTACGAGCATGAGCACGGCGCACACGGCGGTGAGCGAATAGCGGAGCTTCCAGGGGATGAGGTTGATGAGCTTCAGGAGGCGCGGCAGGCAGAGCTTGATCCATACGAAGCCGAGCGCGCCCCACATGCACATGAAGAGCGTGCTCGTGCGGCCGCCGAAGATCTCGGCGATAGGATCGGGGAAGAGGCCGAAGATGGTCGAGCCGCTGTAATCCCATGCGACGGCACCGAAACCAATCTGCATGAATAGCGAGGTCGCCGCCTCGAAGAGGCCACCGATTACGGCGCTCACAACGAAGATGAGGATGGGATTCGCCTTGTAGAAGCGGTTGAGCGCGATCGTCATGAGCAGCGCGCCGAAGCCGTAAATGGGTGAGAAGGGGCCGAAGAGCATACCCGCACGGTCTTGGTACACGCCAGGGTCAACGACCACCATGTGGTAGATCGTCTCGATGATGAGGCCGAGGAAGCAACAGACCACGAAGACCCAGAACAGGTTGAAGAAGTTGAGCTCGATGAAACCCTTGCCCTCGAGGTCGCGTCCGAGCATGCCCTTCTCTGCCGCCTCGCGATCTTCTAGGTCACGGAGTTGGCGCTGCAGCTCGCGCTCTTGGTTGAGCGAGGGGTCGACGGTTACGGAGAGCGCGACCAAGATAGCGAGCTGGATGCCCGGGCGGATGAGCTCGCTCCCGATGCCCTGCAGCATGATGAGCACAAGCATTTCGGCGATGGTCGTCGCGATGAGCACATGCGAGATGAGCGCCGCGTGGCGGCGATGGTTGCGCAGCAGCGAGATGCCGAACACCACGAGCGCGATGGCGTTCGCCACCGTGATGGCGACGCCGATGGTGAATGTGATGACCGTGAGCGTGGGGTCGATGTTCACGCTGAGTCCCGCCGGGTCTACAACGAGTGCCCAGCCCCACACGAGCATGAAGATGCCGAGCACCGGCGCGGTCACGATGCCGTCGATGAGGCAGAGCAGGCCATAGACCTTGATGACGAACGGAATCTTCTTCTGCTCCTCGGGCGTTGAGATGTTCGGATCGAGGTCGTTCTTGGAGTCGTCGAGCTGCTCGACCGTAGGCTTGCTAGGTGCGTCCATGGGCATCCTTCTTCTCAATTGGTAGGCGGTGACCCGTTTGCGCGGGGCGTCCGCGTGAGTCACGTCATTGTACCGTGTTTCATGGCATTTCGCGCTCTAGGGTGAGGTTTCTGTGTGCTGTTGCCGCGTCAGCGTTACGTAAAACCAGCGCTTTTTATTGACGAAGAGCTCTCTTTGCCCATAATCATAAGGAGTTTCTAATGACTGGACATACGCTGCGCACATGATTGCGTGTCGAAAGGAGACCTATGTCTACGAATTGCAAGATCGTGAAGGGTATCAGCCTCGTGCTCATGCTCCTCGCTATCGGTTCCATCATTTTCGCGATTACCGGGGTTATGGGTGCCGATGCGGTCGCCGAAGCCGCCGGTAGCGATGCGCTCCCCATCAAGGTAGCGAGCGTGGTTCTCGGCGTCGTTGGCATCTTCGAGTTCTTTGCTGGCGCCTTTGGCGTGCGCGGGGCCAACAACCCGGCACATCTTTCGCCGTTCATCATGTTCGGCATCGTGATGGTGATCGCCAACATCGTGGAGATCGCTCTTGCGGTCATGGGCGGGTCTGGCCCCATCTGGCTCAGCATCGTCTACGCCGCGGCGATGCTCGTGGCGGTGTTCTGCGCGCTTCGCGCCAAGAGCGAGGCGCTGCGCTAGAGTTGCGCATCAAAATCGCTGCATTCAGCAAAACCCGGTGCCGACGACGAACGTTCGGCGCCGGGTTTTTTCTTGACGAGCGAAACAATCACAGCTCTAGGCCGAGGGTCTTGCACGATGACGTCGACATTTTCCGCCACTTTCTTGCTCAAGAATGAAAAAACTGGCGAAAAATGTCGACGTCGCGAGTAGTGAGACTTTTACACCGGGTCTCAGAGTCCCACTCCGTTGCGAGGCGAAGGCCTGTCCCGTATGTCATGACATTGGGGACTGTCCCCAATGTCAGATG
The DNA here is from genome assembly GCA_949298635.1 of uncultured Coriobacteriaceae bacterium. Taxonomy (GTDB): domain Bacteria; phylum Actinomycetota; class Coriobacteriia; order Coriobacteriales; family Coriobacteriaceae; genus Enorma. Next base: position 11,548 of record CASFXG010000006.1, read on the forward strand.
CGGTCGGCGAGGTCGAGGATGAGGCGCTCGGTCTTCTCCCAACCCAGGCACGGGTCTGTGATGGACTTGCCGTAGACGCCGCCGTCGATGGGTTGGTTGCCGTCCTCGAGGTAGCTTTCCACCATGAAGCCGCGGATGAGCTGGCGAATCTCGGGCGAACGGCGCATGGAGTCCGCGACCTCGTGCGAGATGCGAGTCTGCTCGAGCGGGCGCTTGCCGGAGTTGTCGTGGTTGCAGTCCACGATCACTGCGGGGTTGGCGAAATCTTCCTTCGTGTACTTTTCCGCCAGGCGCTCGAGGTACTCGTAGTGATAGTTGGGGTAGTTGAGCCCGTCTTCGCCAATGTACCCGCGCAGCACGGCGTGTGCGAGCGGGTTACCTGTGGTTTCGACCTCCCAGTTGCGGAACAGGAACGTTTGCGGCTGCTGCGCGGCGTAGATGGAGTTGAGCATGACGCTCGTGGACCCGCCGGTGGGGTTCTTCATGCCAATGGGCATGGGCACGCCCGAGGCAACGAGGCGGTGCTCCTGGTTCTCGACGGAGCGGGCGCCTACGGCGATGTAGCCCAGCACATCGATGAGGTACTGGTAGTTCGTGGGGTAGAGCATCTCGTCGGCGGTGAACATGCCGGTTTCCTCGGCAACGCGCAGGTGCATGCGGCGAATGGCCTTCACGCCGCCCAGAAGGTCGCTCGGGCCCTCGGGGTCGGGGTTGTGGAGGAGCCCCTTGTAGCCGGTGCCCTTCGTGCGCGGCTTGTTCGTGTAGACGCGCGGGATGATGAAGATCTTGTCGCTCACGCGTTCGGCAAGCTTTGCAAGGCGCGTGACGTAGTCGAGCACGGAGTCCTCGCGGTCTGCAGAGCACGGGCCCACGATCATGAGACGACGGTCGTCCTCGCCGCGCATGATCGCAGCTACTTGGGCGTCGAAGGCGGGCTTCTGCGCAGCGGCTTCGGCCGAGAGCGGCATCTCCTCGCGGATCTCTTTGGGAATGGGCAGCAGGCGCTTGAACTTCATGGACATGGCGGGTTCCTTGTCTAGCCGATCGTCGCCGGGCGCGGCCGTCGGGACGATAGATGGTTCGTGGTGCACCATTATGCCGTTCCCAGGCGGCGCTCGCCATCGTTCTAAGTCCCGAAACCCATTTGTTACAGGCGCGATTAACACTTTGGGGACGGGGTCAGAAGTGTTGAATTCAACACTTCTGACCCCGTCCCCAAAGTGTTAATCGCGCTCGCAGCTTGAGCAAAACGTTAGCCGGCTTTGCTCACGTCCTTTTGGTAGCGTGCGTAGTTGTCGTCCCAGGATCGGTAGGCATCGTCGCCTGCGTGCGAGGGGACGTGGAACTCCCGGCGCAGGAGGACGCCCATGGCGCTCGTCGTCTTCTGGGCGCCGTGCAGGTTGAGATGGTCGCCCTTGTCGAACGTATCGCGCTCCCAGTCGATATCGACGCGTGAGCTTCCCATATTGAAGTCGATGTATGGCACGTCGAGCCCTGCGGCCGTCTGCTCGGCGCACGCATGGCGGCTCAGCGACCAGTTCTTCACGCTCGGTGTGCTCACCAAAACGAGCTGTGCGCCGTTCTCGCGGCAGATGCGCGCGATGTCGTCGAGGTACCACCGGTTGAGCGCAGGGATGCTCGCGGTCTCACCCTTCGGCTCCATATAGGTGCGCGACCGTTCGGCGCTGGCCGCGTTCACCGAGGTGCGCAGCCGATACCCCTTGTTCGGATCCGCCCACGTGGCGCGCGGCGTCGAGGTGAAATCCTCCGGCCGCAGGCTCTTCCAGCGGCTATGGTACTCGAAGACCGGGAAGATATCGGAGAGCGCGCGCATAGCGGCGAATCCCGTGGGCGTCGCGCGAAAGAGGCAGTTCGTCTCGAGCACCACGATGCGCGGGCGCTGGTTCTGCAAAGCCTTCAGGAGAATCGAGCGCGTGTAGGGGAGACGCTGGGCGCTCGTGGCAGCCACATACGAGGTGATGCCCTGCTCACCCCAGAGCTGGAGCGGCGAAAACGAGCAGTACGCCTCGGAATCGCCCAGGAAGAGCACGTCGATGCTATCGCGCGGCTCGCCGAGCACGCCGAAGGCGGGGGCGTCGGCCTGGCCGAATTCCACCTGGTTGTTCTTCGGGACGACGACGCGTGAGGCGAGGGCGAGCAGGCAGATTATGCCCGCTGTCACAAAGGCGGCGAAGACAACGTGCCGCATACGGGGAAGGTGCATGGTGATCCTTTCGGTGGGATGCGGGAAGGAGGGGAACTTACCGCGGGAGCGCGCCGCGCCGTATCGTTATCCAGCGAATCTCTCGGCTTCCGCATCCCGTGCTAGAACGAGGCGTACATGGGGTCGACGGGGACATAGCCCGTGCCGTACGCGCCGAAGATGACGACGAGGAAGAAGAGCGCGCAGCACATAAGGCACGGCGCAAGATGAGAGACGCGCCATAGTCGCTCGGCGCTCCATGTTCCCCGCTCGCGCAGGACGCCCACGACGAGGAGTGCCACAAGTACGATGACCAGGCAGGCGGCATCGGCGGAGGAGAGGCCCAGCTTCGCCACGGTTCCGTCGAAGAGCGAACTAATCGAGGGATTCCGCACCGCCTCGGCGAGAAGCTTCAGCGCCGCTCTGCCGCCGGGCGCGCGGAAGAAAATCTCGCCCACCACGACGATGCCGAGCGTGCGGACGTGCTGCAGGGCGCGCCATACCGTGCCGTCGCGACGGATGCCCAGGCGCGGACACCATTCCTGCGCAAGCACTTCGGCAAATCCGCCGAGCCATATGACGGCAAACCAGTAGAGGCCGAAAAGTACGTACTGCCCGCCTGCGCCATGCCAGAGCCCGTTGCCGAACCACACGGCGAGAAGCGCGACGCCGCTCGCCGCGACTGAGCCCATATGGTTTCCCAGCAGCTTGCGTGCCGCGTGACCCACATGCTTCACCGGGGCGCTGAGCGAGACGGGGTAGAACACGTAATCGCGGAGCCAGAGACCCAGCGTGATGTGCCAGCGCTGCCAGAATTCGGACGCGGTGCGCGAGAAGAAGGGCTGGCGGAAGTTCTCGGGCAGCACGATGCCAAAGATCCTGCCCGTGCCCACCACGAAATCCATGGTGCCCGAGAAATCGCAGTACAGCTGCAGCGTATAGAGGGCGCCCGCCAGCAGCGTGATGCTTCCGCCATAGGAGTCGGCGCTCGCGAAGACGGCCTTGACGAGCATGTTCACCCGGTTGGCGACCAGGTATTTCTTCGCAAGGCCCCAACAGATTCGCACAGCGCCCGTCGAAAGTCCCTCCGCCGTGATGGGGTTGCCCGCCATGAGGGCACCCGCGGTCTGGTCGTAGCGGCAGATGGGGCCTTCCATGATCTGCGGGAAGAAGGCGAGGAACAGGGCGAGACGACCGAGGTTTCTGTCGGCGGTGATGCGCTGGCGGTACACGTCGACGAGGTACGAGATCGCCTGGAGCGTGTAGAACGAGATGCCGATAGGTGCGGCGATGCTGGCGACGTGTTCCGGCCAGGTGATGCCGAGGGGCGCAAGGAGCGGGGTCGCCAGCGGGGCGAGCACCCGTGCGGTGAAGGGAACGTACTTGAAGCAGAAGAGCATGCCCATGTTCACGAGGATGCCGAGGGTGAGCACAGCTTTCATGCGTCGTTGGTATGCGCGTTTCACCGTGCGCCGCTCGGCACCGGGCTCCTTGAGCGCCGCGGCACGCGCTTGGATGAGACGGCCGAGCCCCAGGCCGGTGAGCCAGATCGAGGCTGTCGCGGCAAGGAGGAAGGCGATCAGCACCCCGCTGATGCTCCAGAAGAAGGCGTAGCTCGCCGCGAGGAGCACAGCCCAGCGCGTGCGGCGCGGAACGAGTTGGTAAGCGAGCATCGTCACCGGCAGGAAGGCGCCGAGCACCGCGAAGGAGAAGTACGATGTCATGACGGTCTCCTAGAAGCCGCTCTCACGCAGGCGGTCGACCATGGCCAAGATGCCGGCAACGGAGTTGAAGTTTTGCGGCACGATCTCCACAGCGGGGATGGTGATGTCGAAGGCGTCCTCAAGATCGGAGACGAGGGCGAGGATCGTAAGGGAGTCGAGCACGCGGCTATCGACAAGATCCGTCCTCGAGGCGAAGTCGACGCCGGATTTGAGCTCTTCGAGCAAGGAGATGATGGTTTCCATGGGAGCTTCCTTTCTATCGTCCTATCAATAGATGCGCAGTTGCATGCGTCTGGGGATTGCGGTTACGCGTCCGCGTGGGGGCTCGGTTGCTCGGATGCACAGAGTGCCCAACGGGGCGTGTTGAAGGGATTGGTCCGGATGCCCTCGCGCACCAGCCGGCTTCGCCCGCCTGCGTCGACGATGGCGATACGCGGAAGGTCGCGGCTCAAGAACAGCGAGATGCCCTCGGTCATGCTGTAGGCACCCGTCTTCTCGAAGGCGAGGACGCTGCCGAGCGTGAGTCCTGGCAGGGGAAGCTGCTTTGCAAGCAGGTCGTTCGTCGTGCAGAGCGCTCCGCACACGGTCCACGCTTCCGGTTCTGCGCCTTCACCCGGGGAAGGGGCGTCCACATCCGCGCGCTTCACCGACCCGGGAGAGCGCGGTTGCTCGGCGGTACGGCCGTTCACCAGATGCACCGGCGGCTGGCGCATGGCCATGGATTGGCCGAAGTACACGAGCTGGTTGATGCCGCCGTCGACGATGGCGTAGCTCTGGCTGCCCACGCGCTTCGCGTCGACGACTCTCGTGAGGTAGGTTCCGCATGAGGCAACGAGGCTCCGTCCGAGTTCCAGCACGATACGCCCGTCGAATTCGAGGCTCGCGAGCATGCGCGCATACGCGGTGAGGAACGCCGGCTCGTCGAGGTCGTCGCCGGGGAAGTACGCAACGGGGAGCCCGGGGCCGATCTCGAGCTCGCGCGGCCGCCAGCCGAGGGCGCGGTCGAGCTGAAGCATGAGCGAGGAGAGGGCGTCGAGTTCCCGGCCGAGCCGCGCGAGCGAGGTCTTCTGCGTACCGGTGAAGAGCTGGATGCCGAGCGGCTCGAGGTGCTCGTGGGCAAGCGCGCGCCGCGCCGCTTCGATAAGATCCTGCCGGTCCATGCCGAACTGGCTTCCGTTGCTTAAGCGCAGCAGCACGCGTACACGTTCGCTGCGACGGTTCGCGAGCGCCTCCACGAGGTCGAGTTGGCCGAGCGACTCGATCGTCACCGCTGCGGGCAACCGCGCGCCACCGAGCGCGCTCGCGATGGTCTCCTCGTCTTTGTACACGCCGGAGATAACGAGCTTCGACTGCGGCATGCCGAGCGTCCGGCAGATGCGGTATTCGCCGGGCGAGCACACCTCGAGCCGGTCGACGAGCGGAGCGACCTCAGGCAGCACGAACGGGTTCGCCTTCATGGCGAAGCAGAGCTCAAGTGGCTCTTGAAAGACGCTTCGCAGGTAGTGTACGCGCTCGGCGAGGACGCGTTCGTCGAAGACGTAGAGCGGGGTGCCGTATGCCTGCGCAAGCGCGGAAAGCTCGGCGTCGGTGAGGTGCGAATCTGTCATCATGACCTCCTCGTTTGCGTGACGGATGCAGGGGACGGGGTGACGGATGCAGGGGACGGGGTGACGGATGCGGGCAAAGGAGCGGCGGATGCCCCTCGCAGGGTGACGAGTGCAAGGAGCGCGCGGCGGTCGACCTTGCCGTTCTTGGTGAGCGGCATGGCGTCGACGCGGATCGCGCGGGCGGGGACGAGGGGTATGGGCAGGCGCTTCGCCACGGCGGCGCGGAGCTCCCTGCCTTCAGCCGTGCCCTCGAAGAAGGCGTAGATGCGATGCCGGCTTTCGTCATACGCGCAACGGCAGCGCTCGACGCCCGGCTCGCGTTCGAACGCGGTGTCGATCTCTTCGAGCTCGATGCGGTGGCCAAGATGCTTGATCTGGTTGTCGATGCGCCCGCAGAAGAAGAGCTCGCCGCCTTCTCCCACGCTTACACGGTCGCCCGTCTTATAGAGCGTCTCGGGGAGCGCGTGCGCGAGCGGGTTCTGCACGAACGCCGCCCCGGTGCGCTCGCGGTCGCCGTAGTATCCCAGCGCGATGTCCGGGCCGCCCACGTAGAGCTCGCCCTCTTGGCCGGGCTCTGTGACCGGACGTCCCGCCTCGTCGAGCACGAGCACGCGACGGTTGGGGAAGGTGTCGCCGAGCGGCAGGTTTCCCGGGTAGGTGCGTTCGCGGTCGACCACGTGGTAGAGGCAGTTACACGTGACCTCGGTGGGGCCGTAGAGGTTTGCAAAGGTCGCTGCAGGGAGCTTCTGCATCCAACGCGCCAAGTGCGGCATGGGCATGACCTCGCCCGAAAACAGCACGAGGCGGATACTCGGCAGCTCCCCACCGTCGAGCGCATGCAGGCTGCTTACGAGGCAGAGTGCCGCGACCGCCCATACAAGCGCCGTTACCCGGCGCTCGCGCAGCGCGTCGACGAGTTCCGCCGGGGTGCTGAAGAGGCGTCTGGGCAAGATGGCAAGGGTAGCGCCGACGGCGAGCGAGCCGTAGATGTCCTTGACGGAGATGTCGAAGTCGAAGGGTGCCTGGTTGCCCATGACATCGCGGGCTCGGATGCCGAACGTCTCGACGAAGCCGTCGATGAACCCGCAGATGGCGCGGTGGCTCACGGCCACGCCCTTGGGCGTTCCCGTCGATCCTGAGGTAAAGAGCACGTAGGCGGGAGCGGTGTCGACAAGGATTCGCGCCTGGGCGGCGAGCGCTTCGGTATTGCGGGAGTGGACGAGGAGCTCCTCGACGGTGAAGATGCGCGCAGTGGGGAAGCAGGCGTTTGCCGCTTCACTCGTCTCCTTGTTTGCGATGACCAGCGGGGTTGCGCCGTCTGAGGAGAGCGTGCCGAAGATGCTCGCCGCGCGCTCCGCGGGCGTTCCGGGGTCGACGGGCACGTAGAAGCCGCCTGTCATGAGCGTGCCCAAGAAGGCGGCGAGCATGTGCGCACTCTTCTCCATGAAGATCACGACGGGCTGTGGGCGTGTGGGCGCGGTGGCCGGGGCGGGCGCGACTGCCGTGTCGCTTGCGTCCGCGAGGGTCGTTTGCATCTCCAAGAGCGCGCTGCCCACCCGCTCGCTCATGGCTTCGAGCTCGCGGTAGGTATAGGAGCCGGTCTCGTCCACCACCGCTACGGATTCCGGTCGGGTACGTGCTGCCCTCTCGAGGTAGGTGAGAGGCGTCGAGACGCGGTATCGTTCGTGTGGCGCGCTCGCGGCCTCGTGGGTGCGTCGGAGCGCTCTGCGGTCGTCCATGGGCTTCCTCCCAAGTCGTTCCATCTGATTCGACGTAGGAGTATGCGGGGCGAACCTTCAGCGATTCTGAGCGCTTTCTAAAGGTTTCTTTAGGTTGGCGAGGGGCTGCGGGCGACAGCCCGAGGGGCTGCGGGCGACAGCCGTTTCGAGTGGACGGCGGCGGGGCGGTATCTCAGCCCGCCGTACTCACGGCGCGACGGGTAGGTCGATGACGAACTCCGTGGCGAAGCCCTCGCGCGGCGGCTTCGCCACGTAGATCGTGCCGCTCATGAGGCTGATGCACTTCTGCGTGATGGCGAGCCCGAGGCCTGTGCCTGCGTTCGAAGTGCGGGCTGTGTTGCGGGTCACGAACGGGTCGAAGAGCGTGTCGGCGATCTCGGGCGCGATGCCGTCTCCGGTATCGGCGACCGAGATGCGCACAAGCTCGTCGCGCGGGTTTGCGGCGGGTACGCGCTCACAGAAGATGGTGACCTGCGTTCCTGCCGGGTTGTGCTGGCATGCGTTGCCCACCAGGTTGAGCAGGGCGCGGCGGAACAGCTGCTCGTCTACGAGTATGGGAGGAAGTTCCTCGGCAGCGGCATTCGGCAGCTTCACCTCGACGCTGCAGTCGGACTGTTCGGCAACAGACGTCGCCTCATGTGCGATATCACGTAGCAGTTCGCCCACGTGCCGCCGCTCGAGGTGCGGGATGTAATCGGGGTGATCCATCTTTGCGTATGCGGCGAGCGTGTCGATGAGCTCGCTTGCGGCGAGCGACTTCTCGGCGATGATGCGGTGGTAGCGCTGTTCATCCTCTTCGGGGACGCGTCCGTCGCAAAACGCCATGGCATAGCCGTAGAGCACGGCAAGCGGTGTCTTGAGGTCGTGCGAGAGGTCGGCGACGATGCGCTTCTGGCCGTCGCGGGCGTCGCGCAGCATGTCCATGAGGCCAATGAAATTGCGGTAGACGGGCGCGAGCTCGACGGGGATGGTCTTCTCGGCCTCCTTCGCCCGCGCGATGCCGTCACCGCCCCCGTCTGCTCGGTAGGCGTCGATCGCCCGGTCGAGGGGGAGCGTCACGCGCTTCATCTGGTGCACGAGGTACCACGCTGCGCCGCCGGTGAGGACGATTGCTACGGGTATGGCATAGAGCCAAAGGCGGTTGGCCTCCGCGACCGCACGCGCGAACGACGCGTCGGTGACGAGCGGCGAGACGAGCACGAGCGTGCGTCCCGCTCCCGAGACGGTGGTGTAGTCGTAGCGCTCGACCGCCATGCGGGCGTTGTAGGCGCCTTTGATGAAGTCGAATTCGCGCTGCGTGAGCTGGCCGCGGTCGGCGAAGAGGTCGCCTTCGACCACCGTAAGGTCTTCGTCGAGGACGCACCAGGCGTCGGCATCCATCATGCCGGATTCACCGTCGAGTCCGCAGAGCGTGATGCGGTAGCGCGTGGAGCCGTCGTTATCTTCGCGCAGGACTTCGTAGAACTGATTGTCCTCGTAGTCGTTGATCATCTCGAGGTCGCTCGAGAGGATGCGCTCGGCGACCTTCTCGCTCGAGGCGTAGAGCCTGGCGCCGCGCGCGTCGAAGATCGCGATGCCGCACGAGGCGAGCTCGGGGGTGTCGAGCTCGTTGAAGCGGTCGTGCTCGAGGGCGGTCTCGTAGGTCAGGACGGTTTCCATGGTGGGGAAGGCGTTCGCGAGGCGCGTGTCGCTTATGACCGTGACGCCTGCGACGAGGGCGAGGAGCAGCACGGCGTATATGACGATGCAGGCCAGGCAGCGCCGCGCGAGGCTGCTCGAGGCACGGGCGAGGTGTTCAGATGCCCAGGTACGGGCACGAAGAAAGAAGTTATCCATTGAATCGGTATCCAATGCCACGGACGGTTTCGATATAGCGGGGGTTGAGCGGGTCGTCTTCGAGTTTGGCGCGGATGTTCGAGATGTGCACCATCACGCTCGATTCCCCGCCAAAGGGCTCGCCGCTGATCTGGGCATAGAGCTGCGCCTTGTCGAACACCCGGCCGGGCGCCGCCATGAGGGCGGCCATGATTTTGAGCTCGGCTGTGGTGAGCGGGACGGTTTCACCGCGCTTGGTGAGTAGGAAGCGGGCTTTGTCGAAGACGAGGTCGCCTGCGACGAGGGTATCCGCCGGCTCTTGCACCGAGGCGGTGCGCCGTGCGGACGGGAGCTCGACGGTGCTTGCGGAGGAGCTGTCGCTCTTTGGCGCGTTTGTGCCATTCGCGCGCCTGAGCATGGCGCGGATGAGCGCGGTGACTTCGAGCGGGTCGAAGGGTTTTGCGATGAACCCGTCTGCCCCGGCGTCGAGCCCCACGATCTTATCGGCTGGCTGCGAGCGCGCCGAGATGATGATGACGGGAATGCCGCTCTCGCGGCGGAGCGCCTTGATGAAATCATAGCCGTTCATGCGCGGCATCATGATGTCGACGAGGGCGATGTCGACGTGGTGCTCGCGCGCGAGCTCGAGCGCCTGCTCGCCGTCGTTGGAAGCAAGCACATCGTAGCCGCTGCCCGAGATGTAGAGCCGCAGCAGCTCCACGATGTCCTTATCATCCTCTGCGATGAGCACGGTTGCCATGGATACCCCCTTCACGTGCCGCGATTGTAGCAAGGCGGGGAAGCGCGGGGGCGGTCTGCCACGGGCATTCCATAGTGCTGAAGGAAGAATTAAGTGTGTGTCACTTTGGGGACGGGGTCAAAAGTGTTGAATTCAACACTTTTGACCCCGTCCCCAAAGTGTTAGTCAAACGAACCAGCCAATAGGGACGGGGGTTATTGGCTCGCCAAAATCCCCCGTCCCTATTGGCTGGTTCGCTCCCTGCTTTTGACGGTTTTGAAGGGTATACTCAATAGTCCGTGAGAATCGAGGCGAATTTCAAGACATGGCGAATGGCAAACGAGCTGCCAAAAGCGGCGGCGACTACATGGTTTCAGACGTGAAGACCCCCGAGGAGCGTCCGGCGTTCGCGCCACCCACGCACACGACAGGCGTGGTGTTCGAAGGCGGCGGCTTCCGCGGCCTCTATACCGAGGGCGTTTTCGACGTGTGGCTCGAGCATGACATCTTCGCCACACATGTGGTGGGTGTCTCCGCAGGCGCGACGTTCGGCTGCAATTACAAGTCCTGCCAAGTGGGGCGCGCGCTCCGTTATAACGCGCGGTTCTGCCAAGATCCGCGGTACATGGGGCTTAAGAGCCTCGTCACTACCGGGAACTTCTTCAGCCGCGATTTCGCGTTCGGACGTCTGCCGTGGGAATTCGACATTTTCGACACGCCGACCTACGCCGCGAACCCCATGCGTTTCACGGGCGTCGCGACGGACATCGAGACGGGCGAGGCGGTGTACCACGACATGAATGCCGGTGACGTGACCGACGTGGAGTGGATGCGCGCTTCTTCAGCGATCCCTGGACTTTCGCGCCCCGTCGAGCTCGAGGGGCGAAAGCTCCTGGATGGCGGTACGGCGGACTCGATCCCCTTCCGCTGGATGCTCGACCAGGGGTACGAGCGCTGTGTGGTGGTGTGCACGCAGCCGGAGGGGTACCGCAAGGAGCCGAACAGTCTTATGCCTGCGCTCCGCGTGATGCTGCGGCACTATCCGGCGCTCGTGGAACTCTTGGCGAACCGTCATGAGCGCTATAACGCACAGCTCGACGAGCTCGCGGAGCTTGAGAGCGCGGGCGAGGTGTTCGTTATCCGGCCGAGTGAATCGGTGAAGGTGCCTATCTCGATCAAAGATCCTGCCGAGCTCGAGCGCGTCTACGAGATCGGCCGCCGCGACGGCGAGAGGACACTTGCGGCGCTCAAGGAGTACCTGGCCTAAGGCGAGGTGACGATCTGGCACCGGGCGTCAGATTAGTGGGACTTTGAGACCTGGTGCTAAAGTCCCATAAGATTCCCTCTCGGCAACATCGCCGTGAATCCGATGTTCATAATGCAAATATGTCCGTTATGACGCCCCCTAACGGATACATCTGCATCCTAAAGCGCGAAAACAAGCGCCGGAACCCCAATCCACCCCTGCCATGGGACTCAGAGACCTGGTGCCAAAGTCTCACTCGAACGTGGGACTCTGAGACCTGGTGCCAAAGTCTCACGGCGGTTCTGTCCGGACGGCGCGATACGCTACCATACGTAGCAGAAAGACGATGCGCCGCCGCGCCGAGGTGCCATGCGGGGAGAGGGGCAAGGCGATGAACGAGATCAAATGTCCGAAGTGCGGAACCGTATTCCAGGTTGATGAAAGCGGCTACGCCGACATCGTACGTCAGGTGCGCGACAAGGAGTTCACGCGCCAGCTCGAGGAGCGCCAGGCGTCGATGGAGCGCGAGCGGGCTCAGGCGATCAAGCTTGCCGAACAGCAAGTGAGAAGTGCGCTCGAACAGGAGGTCTCGGATCGCGATGCCCAGCTTGTCAAACTGCGTGCCCAGCTCGACGGCGTCACGTCCGAGCGCGAGCTCGCCTGCAAGCAGGCTGCCACTGAAGCGCGTCAGGAGCTCAGCGAAGACATCTCGAAACGCGATTCCCAGATCGCCGAACTTAAGGCACAGCTTGAGGCGGCTCGCGCGGAGCAGGCGCTCGCGAGCGATAAGGCGGCGGCCGAGGCGCGCGAAGATGCCCAGAAGCGGCTTGCCGAACTGCAGCGCGTCTGCGATGATCTGCAGCGCCAACTCCAGGACGCCAAGGGCGCGGCGAAGCTCGAGGCGGTGCAGGCGCGCGCCGAGCTGCAAGAGGGGATTTCGGCAAAAGATGCTCAGATTGCAGAGCTGAAGCAGCGCCTTGCGACGGGCGAGGCGGAACGCGAGCTCGCCGTGACCCGCGCCGTGGCCGCGGCAGAGCGCGAGCGCGACGAGGCCCGCACGGCGCTCGCGAGCGAGCAGGCGCTTCGCGAGAGCGAACGCAAGCAGATGGAGGCGGCGCATGCCCTCGAGCTCGAGCAGGAGCAGAAGGCGCATGGCGAGATCGTTCGCCAGCGGGATGAGGAGATCGAGCGCCTGCGCGACATGAAGGTGCGCCTTTCCACCAAGATGGTGGGCGAATCGCTCGAGCAGCACTGCGAGACGGAGTTCAACAAGGTGCGCATGGGCATGTTCCCGAACGCGTTCTTCGAGAAGGACAACAAGGCCGTGGCCGGCGAGGGCGACAGCCGCCCTACGAAGGGTGACTTCATCTTCCGTGATTTTGCCGAAGACGGCACCGAGTTCATCTCCATCATGTTCGAGATGAAAAACGAGAACGACGAGACGGCAAAGGCGAAGAGGCACAAGAACGAGGACTTCTTTGCCAAACTCGATGCCGACCGCACGAAAAAGGGCTGCGAGTACGCCGTGCTTGTGTCGCTCCTCGAACCCGAAAGCGAGCTCTACAACGAGGGCATCGTGGACGTGAGCTACCGCTATCCCAAGATGTACGTCATCCGCCCGCAGTTCTTCATCCCGCTCATCACGCTGCTGCGCAACGCGTCACAAAAAGCAGTGGACTACAAGCGGGAGCTCGCCAACCTGCGCCAGCAGAACATCGATGTCACGAATTTCGAGAAGAAACTCGAGGAGTTCCAGAACGGGTTCTCCACGAACTTCGAGCGCGCGAACCGTAAGTTCAACGAGGCGATCGATGGCATCGACAAGACGATCGGCCAGCTGCAGAAGATCAAGGAGGCGCTCATTTCGAGCGACCGCAACCTGCGGTTGGCGAACGACAAGGCGCAGGGGCTCACCATCCGCAAACTCACGCTCAAGAACCCCACGATGAAGGCCGCTTTCGAGGCCGCGCGCGAGGAGAGTGAGGAGCCCGCCGACGAATAATGCGGCTCGTGCCGTTTGATACAATCCGTGCGGACTGGTTTTCATCGTGTTGATGGCGGGGGAAGCATGAATCGAATTCGCCAGGTGCTGCTGGGTGGGGAGCTCGATCCGGTGGTGCTCGAGCAAGCGGAGCGCTCCACGTTCGTTCGCATCGATGAGCCGCTGCGGCAGTACTCTTCGTTCTTCATGCGGCTCGTCGTGGCGGCGATCATCGCCACGGCGGGCGTTGCAGCAGATTCTGCGACGACGATTATCGGCGCGATGCTCGTGGCGCCGCTCATGTCGCCCATGCTGGGAACGGCACTCGCGGTCGCGATTGGGCGTCCCGCGAAAGCGCTCAGAGCGTTTGCACTCACGGCGCTCGGCATGGGTATCGCCGTCGTCGTGACAATAGGGGTCACGGCGATCATTCCTGTGGATGTGGACATGAGCACGAATACGCAGGTGCTCGCGCGCACCTCGCCGCGCCTCGTCGACCTTATCATCGCGCTCGCGTCCGGGTTCGTGGCGGCGCTCGCGTCCATTCGCAGCGACATTCCCGACGCCGTGCCGGGTATCGCCATCTCGGCCTCGATTGTGCCGCCGCTGTGCGTGGTGGGCGCGGCGCTCTACGAGGGCGTGTTCGATGCTGCGGTGGGAGCGTTTCTGCTCTTCGTGACGAACTACGTAGCGATCCAGATCATGGGCGGCGCGGTGTACCTCATCGCCGGCTTGGGAACCCGCGCGCTTTCGGTCATCGAAGGCAAGGCACGGAGCCTGTGGTACGGTGCGGTGGGCATCGGAGCGCTCGTGGTGGTGCTTCTGCTCGCATCGACGAGCTTTTCGGTGGTACACGAATCCGAGCAACTGCGTTCTGTGCAGAATGTCGTGGCGGCGTGGGTCGGTGGGACGGATTGGCGGATCTCGCGCTTCGAGCTCGAAGACGGCTCCCTGCATCTCGAAGTCGCCGGAACTGGCGAGGAGCCGAGCGTCGAGCAGCTGAACCGTGAGCTCATAGATGCGGGCGTGGAACTCGATGAGGTCTCGCTCGCCGTGGTCGAGGAACATCGCGTACTCAACTAACGCCGCGCATTTGGGACGGGGCACGTATAGGGACGGGTTCACTCAAGCTGTGGTTTAATCAATAGCCTGCACGTACTTGGTTCCCTATGTGAGAAAATAGCACGTCTCTGTAGTAACGAGGGTTCAATCGCTTTTGCGTGAAAGGTTCTATCGTGGAATTCGTCATCCTATACCTCTTGGTGAACATCGCGGCGGGCGCGCTCGCATGCTTCATGGGCAAGCGCCTGTTCTACATCGTTTTGGGCGTCTTGGTGTTCCTCGGCGTGTTCAACATCGCGCTCACGGCTACGGACGGTTCGCCTGCGTCCTTCGCGATCGCTGCCGTGCTCGGCATCATCGCGGCGCTGCTTTCCAAGTACGCCTACAAGGCGGGCGTCTTCCTCATTGGATTTTTCGCAGGCGCCGCGCTCGGCTTCTTCATTGGTATGCTCGTTCCCAACATGAGTGACTACCTGATGATCATCGTGGTCCTTGCTGGTGCCCTCGTGGGTCTTGCCGCCGTGCGCTGGTGCGACCTGTTCGTGCGCATCGGCACGGCGTACACGGGCGCGAGCTTCCTCGTCTCGAACGCGCTCGCAGCCGTCCTCGCGTTTCCCCAGCTTCTCGAGCACGCGGTTCCGGGCGATGCGATGGCGACGTTCGACGCGCTTGCGGGCTTCATCGGCGGCGAGTTCTCGGCTGCCTATTCCACGCCGTTGCTCATCGGCACGCTTGTGCTCGCGATTGCGGGCGTGATCGTGCAGGGGAACACCAAGGTGAACAAGTAGCCCTGATTCCCGATTTCTCCCGAGTGGGACGAATTGCGCACGATATAGGGATGCGGCCGGCGGGGTCGATGCTGTTGGGATTAACCGCGCCCGATGCGGAAATACTGAGAGCAGGGATGATCCTGCTGCAATGAACCGCATACGATGCGGAAGAGCGGTTGCAGGGCGTCGCGTTCGCGCAGGGGAGGTGTCGGCATGCGGGTCATCGTCGAGACGCAAAGCCGCGCACGTGCCCGCGTCCGCGTCCAAACGTGGCGCGTCCTCATACGCTTCTTCGAGGCGCTTGCCGGCGTTCCACTCGCTCCGCGGGAAAACGGCGTTACCTTTCGGCACATCTCCCCTATCCGCCAGGCGATGCACAATGTGGTTCCCGTTCAGCTGCGCGGCAACCGCCAGGCGCTCGCGATGACGATGGGGTTGCTCTTCGGATCCATCCACGCCTTGTTCGCGCTGCTGAATATCGTTGCCGGTCTGCTCATGAGGTCGTGGTGGATCTTCTCGGTGGGCGTTGTCGTCGCGGCGCTCAACGCGGGCAAGTCCTACCTTGCCTCCGGCGCGCTCATGAGTGTGGTGACGGAATATGCGGGCGGGGAGACCGATTCGCTGAGGCGTTGCCGGAGGGCGGGGATCGCGCTCATCGCGCTAGTGCTCGGCATGTCGAAAACGCTCGAGCGCATCGTGCTTCAGGGGTTCGGCGACGGCTATCCCGGTGCGCTTTTGTACGTCTACGCGGTCTATGCGCTCGTGCTCATTGCGACGGCACTCGTCAACCTGGTGCGCGCGCGGCGCGAGGAGACGCTCGCGGTCAAGGGTGTGCGTGCGTTCAACCTGGCAAGTGCGTTGATTTCCATCTTCGCACTGCAGGCGGTCTTGCTCTCGCGCGTGGATTGGGGGAGCCTGCCCGCATGGGTTTCGCGCGATGCGGTGGAAGCCGCAGTCGTAGGGTCGGTGAGCCTGTGCATGGTCGGCATAGGGCTTTGGCTCGCGGTTTCGGCGACGGTGCGCCTCACGAATCGGCGTGATGGCGGCGTGCGTGCTCGGAGGCGGCGCGGCGCTGGGCGCACGAAGGGGCGGCGAGGGGCTGCTCGGCGGTCGGGCAGCCGGTTCCGCCGCACGCCTTCGACCTGAACTGTCGAGCGCTAGACCTCGTTGACGAGCGGTTCACCCGCTTGCAAGCGACGCAGGTTCTCGGCCGCGATGCGTGCGACGTTGTCGAGCACCGTGTAGAGGTGGAACTGTCCTGCTACGTGCGGCGTGATGAGCAGATTCGGTGCGCTCCAGAGCGGGTCGTCGGCGGGAAGCGGCTCGGGGGTCGTGACATCGAGTGCTGCGCCCGCGATGTGGCCCTGCTTGAGCGCTTCGATAAGATCTGCCTGAACCACGAGGTCGCCGCGGCCGCCGTTCGCGAAGTAGGCGGTTGGCTTGCACCGAGCGAGGAACTCGGCATCCACGAGGCCGCGCGTGGTGGGCGAGCTCGGCAGGAACGCGGCGATCACGTCTGCTTCGGGGAGTAGCCCGGGTAACTCGTCCATGGCGTGGATGCTCTCGAAGCCGTCCGGCACAGCGCCGAGGTGCCGGCGCACGCCCCGCACGTGCGCGCCGTGTGCGCGAGCGAGCTGGGCGAAGTGCAGGCCGATGTCGCCGGCGCCGAGCACGAGCACCTGCGCGCCCGCCATGGTGGTCACCGGGCCGCGGTCTGTCCACGAGTGCGCCCGCTGGTCGTCCCGGTATCCGTCGAGGTGCTTCATGAGCATGAGCACCATCGTGTAGACATGCTCCGAGACCGCTTGCCCGTAGGCACCCACGGCGTTGGCGAGCGCCGCGCCTGCGGGCATGATGCCCGGCGCTGCATACGCATCGTGCCCCGCAGAGTTGAGCTGCAGGAGGCGGAGGTTGCGGGCGAGGGCGAGCCGCGCGGGCGGGAGGTTTCCTACGATGACGTCGGCCGCGGCGATCGCTTCATCCGTCGCTTCGGCGCTCGAGGCGTAGGTGAAAGACGCGCCCGTCGCCGCGGCTTCAATCACCGCGCGTTGCGCCTCGTTGAACGGCGGCAGCACCAAGATGTTCATGCGAAACTCCTTCAACACGTCACGATGGGCGTCACTCTGGGGACAGGAACGTCACTTTGGGGACGGGTACGTTTGTGCCGTTTTCGACACAAACTAACCCGTCCCCAAAGTGACGCCCTCAAAGTGACGCGGCGGGGCGGCTAGGCGAGAGCCTCCGATGCAGCCTTTTTGATGCCACCCCACATGGCGAAGCCCCATACGGGCGTCGAGTCCATGAACTGCAGCTGGTGCTCCACCGGATCGACCACCACGGGCAGCGTGAACGCGGCGAACTTGGCCTTCGGCTTCTCCTTGACGAACTGGACGGCGCCGGGGTTCATGGGGTGCTGCAGCATGACGGGGTAGATGGCGACGCCTTTCTGCAGGCCGCGCGGCACGCCGGAGTAGTTATGCAGCGCCCAGTCGGTGCACGCGGTGGCGTAGTCACGCATCTCGTTGTAGCCCACGAAGTCGTTCGCATAGATGAAGAAGTACTGGTGGATGTTCGCGAGCGCGGCGGAGAAGCGCTTCGTCACGAAGAGGTATGTTTGAAGCTCCGGCACAATTTGGGGCGTCTCACCCAGACGCGCGGCAACCTGCTGCACGTAGGCGGGAAGCGCTTGCTGCGCCAAGGAATACGACGCGGGAGCTTGAGGTTGCGGAGCGGCGGGAGCTTGGGGCTGTGCGGCGACGGGCTGCGCGGGCGCGGGGGCGGGTGTCGGTTGAACGACAGGCGCGGGCGCGGGTTGAACGGCGGGCGCCGCGGAGACGGGCGTTGGCACACTCGCGGGCGTCGCGCCCGTACCGGGGGCGATCGGTTCATTCGGCGAGCTTACCGGCGTGCCGCATACGCCGCAGAAACGTGCTCCGTCATTGAGTTGGGCACCGCACTTCGTGCAAAACATCACGACCTCCTTTATGGGTTGATGCCTAGATGATACGACACATCGCGCGCGCCGCAGATATAATGTTCTCGACATGCCGCTGGGAAGGGGAATTATGGCTGCTCCGGGTAAAGGCCGCATCGTCGGCATTGTGCTCGTCGTCGCGTTTATCGTGGTCGCGGGCTTTTTCTTCAATCCGTTTGCATCTAACGTGCCCGAGGGCGTCGACACGGACGCGACCGAGCTTCGTTCCGTCACCTGGAGCGGCGACGACTACGAAGTCGTGACGTTCGAGGACGAGCTGTTCGTGCTCAATCCGGAGAACGTCGAGGTTTATGCGTTGGACGAAGATGTGACGCGTGACTTCATCTCGCGCGATCGCAATACGCTCTGGCTGCAGCAGCGTACGGTCGAAGGGCTTGGCCTCGACGCTGTGGAGCTCGAACCGGCGGCGTAGCGGGGGCGCGGTTTCTGTGCGCATTAGGTTTCTGCGCGCAGCATCGATATTCAGCAAAGACCCTCGGGGCGCGTCTCGCTCCGAGGGTCTTGTTGGCATGGCGTCTCTGACGGGAAGAAGCCGCTCGACGTTCTACGCGATGCGGTAGATATAGTCCTCTTTGCGCGGGGCTGCCGCGGGCGCTGGCTCGGCGGCATAGCCGAGGATGCAGTTGCCGATGCCTTCGTACTCGTTCGCATCGAGTCCCAGCCGTGCGAGGATCTCATGGCCTTCAGGCGATTCGAATTCCTCCTTGGCGCGGTGGATCCAGCAGCTTGCGAGCCCCAAGTCGTGCGCGGCGTTCAGCATGTTGCCCATCACGAGCGAACCGTCGTAGACGTGCGTGGGGACGTCTTTGCGTGCGAGGACGACGAGCACGACGGGCGCGCCGTAGAACGGGTCGCCGTCGCCCTCCATGATGCGCGCGTTGAGTGCCGAGAGCTGGTCGCGCACCTCTTTGTTCGTGATCGCGACGATGATGGGGGATTGCCTGCCCATGCCGGTGGGCGCGAACGTGCCCGCCTCGAGAACCTTGTCGATGAGTTCGGGAGGAATCGGGTCGGGCTTGAAATTCCTGCAGCTACGGCGTGTGATGAGCGCTTCGATGGTGTTCATGGCCACCGTCCTTTCATCTTGCGGTATCTGTCAAGTCATTTGTACCCAGAACAGAAGCGCGACACTTTGGGGACGGGTACGTTCGTGTCGAAAACGTCACAAAGATACCCGTCCCGAAAGTGACGCCCAACACTTTGGGGACGGGGTCAAAAGTGTTGAATTTGGTACTTTTAACCCCGTCCCCAAAGTGTTGCTTGCGAAAAAGTCGGCAATCCGGGCGTTTGCGGCCACGCGCAGGCAAGTCGCTTGTATACTGAAGTGCGTTCAATCGTGCCGACAGGAAGGCGAGACATGGGCGGTTTCTTTGGCGCAGCTTCGAAGCGCGATGTTGTTCTGGACGTATTCTTCGGCGTCGACTATCACTCGCATCTCGGCACGCGCCGTGCTGGCATGGTGTTCTGCGATGGCACGGGCGGGTTCAACAAAGAGATCCACTCCATCGAGAACACGCCGTTCCGCTCGCGGTTCGACAAGGACATCGAGCGCTTTCACGGCACGAGCGGTATCGGCTGCATCAGCGATACCGACCCGCAGCCCCTGCTCGTGCGCTCGCATCATGGTACGTTCGCCATCACCACTGTTGGTGCCATCAGCAACGCCAACGAGCTCATCGATGAATACTTCGAACGCGGTGGCGCGCAGTTCATGGCGATGAGTTCTGGCGCGGTGAACCACACCGAGCTCGTGGCGGCGCTCATCAACCAGAAGGACGACCTTGTAGAGGGCATCATGTTCGCCCAGCGCTCCATCAAGGGATCGCTCACGCTACTCGTGATGACCGAGGACGGTGTGATCTATGCCGCGCGCGACCCACACGGTCGCCTGCCGGTAATCATAGGCCGCGACGTGAACGGCGATGGCTATTGTGTGTCGCTCGAGAGCTTCGTCTACCATAAGCTGGGCTACGAAGACGAGTACGAACTCGGCTCCGGCGAGATTGTGTGTATTACCCCCGAGGGCTACGAGACCGTGGCGCCGGCAAGCGGCGAGATGAAGATCTGCGCGTTTTTGTGGGTGTACTACGGCTATCCCAATTCGAACTACGAAGGCATGAACGTTGAGGTCATGCGCTATCGCAACGGGCATATCATGGCGCGCGACGAAGCGCTTGCCGGGACGCTGCCCGAGGTCGACTACGTCGCGGGCGTCCCGGACTCCGGAACGCCGCACGCCATCGGCTACGCTAACGAGTGTGGCGCCACCTTTGCCCGTCCGTTCATCAAGTACACGCCCACGTGGTCGCGTTCGTTCATGCCTACCAACCAGACAGTGCGCGATCGCATTGCCGAGATGAAGCAGATTCCCGTACCCGAGCTTATCCGCGACAAGCGCCTGCTGTTTGTGGACGATTCGATCGTGCGCGGCACGCAGCTCGGCAATACGGTGAACTTCCTCTACGAGACTGGTGCCGCCGAGGTGCACATGCGCTCCGCGTGCCCGCCCATCATGTTCAGCTGCCCGTACCTCTCATTCTCGCGTGGCAAGTCCGACATGGACCTCATCGCGCGTCGCGTGGTACGCGAGCTCGAGGGGCCGGAGGGCGACAAGCACCTCGATGAGTACGCTGACAGCTCCACAGAGCGCGGCGGCTGCCTGCTTAAGCGCATCTGCGAGCAGCTCGGCTTCGACAGCCTGGGCTTTCAGAGCCTGCCCGGCATGCTCGAGGCGATCGGCATCGATCCCACGAAGGTCTGCACCTACTGCTGGGACGGCCACGAGTAGTCATAACGGTGGGGACAGCCCCAACGCCATGGCAATGGGGGCAGGCGCTGGGGTGGTTCTGCCAAAAGGGACTGTCCCCTTTGGCAGGCGGGCGCGACTGCAGAGGAGTTGTCTGTGCGGACGTTCATAGCACTTGAGCTGCCGGAACTGTTCGAAGACGAGGTCACGGCGCTGGCGCGTCAGCTGCGCGACGTGGTCGATGGGCGCTTTATGCGTCGGGAGACCTATCACGTGACGCTGGCGTTTCTGGGCGAGGTGGACGAGGCGGGCGTGCGCGATGCCATGGCGGCGCTCGATGAGGCGTGCGTGGGGCGCTCGGCCGTGGAGCTTGCGTCGGATGGCCTGGGCACGTTCGGGCGTCCGCGTGATGCGACGCTCTGGTTGGGATTGCGGCCGACGCCTGAGCTTTTGCTGCTTGCAGGCGATGTGCGCCTCGCGCTCGATGCGTACGGGGTCGCCTACGATCGCAAGACGTTTCGCCCGCATATCACGCTCGTTCGCCGTGCGCGCATGCCGCAGGGGGAGTTGCCAGCACTCGTGTTCCCGGAGCCGGGTCAGGCGGCGCGCGTGACCCTCTTCAAGAGCGAGCTTTCTTCCGAAGGCGCGACCTACAAGCCGCTGTACACCGTCGAGCTTGCTCGTTGACGGCGCGAGGGAATACGTTGTCGGTACGGCGGCAGGTGAACCGAGGTGCACCTCGTTTTTCCTGCGCGCGGCGGGCGGGTACGATGCCTGTGCGCGGGCACGATGCGCACGGGCGTCGGCTCGATGAGCCGCGCGGTGTAGGGCATCGCGGTTATTTCGAAAATTGAACCTTTCAGCTCCACGGTGCGTGCTATACTGCTCGAAATTGAACTTTGAACTAAGAAAGACAAGATAGGTTCAAGTTAATTGAACTAATTCAATGCCGACGGGAGGCGCCATGGCGGATCAAACGTTTGCAGAACGGCTGCGGCAAGCGATGCATGCGTGCGGCATGAAGCAAGCCGACCTTATCCAGGCGGCGGCAGCACGTGGCGAGAAGCTGGGAAAAAGCCAGGTTAGCCAATATGTGAGCGGTAAGGTGATGCCGCGGCCTCGGGTCGTCGACCTGCTCGCGAACATCCTCGACGTTGCGCCGGCGTGGCTCGTGGCAGGGGAAAGCGCTGTTCCGGCGAGTACCGTCTCAAACGAGAACCTGCCCCCGGAAGCCTCTGGCGCTCGAACCCACACGCCTGCTCGAGCTGCCGCGCGGTCTGAGGCCGCCTCCAACTCCGTACCTCCGCAAGCATCCCCGCACGACCAAAGGAGCACCGCCATGCGCCAGTTCAATAAATCATCCAAGCTCGACAACGTTCTCTACGACGTCCGCGGTCCCGTGGCCGACGAGGCCGCCCGCATGGAGGGCGAGGGCCTGCGCATCCTCAAATTGAACATCGGCAACCCCGCGCCGTTCGGCTTCCGCACGCCGGACGAGGTTGTGCAGGACATGCGCCAGCAGCTGCCGGACTGCGAGGGCTACTCAGATTCGCGCGGCCTCTTCTCCGCGCGCAAGGCCATCATGCAATACGCCCAGCTCAAGCACCTCCCCAACGTCACAATGGACGGCATCTACACGGGCAACGGCGTCTCGGAGCTCATCCAGCTCACCATGAACGCGCTGCTCGACAACGGCGACGAGATCCTCATTCCGAGCCCGGACTACCCCCTTTGGACTGCCTGCGCCACGCTCGCCGGCGGCATCCCGGTGCACTATATCTGCGACGAGCAGGCGGA
Source organism: uncultured Coriobacteriaceae bacterium (assembly GCA_949298635.1). Lineage (GTDB taxonomy): Bacteria > Actinomycetota > Coriobacteriia > Coriobacteriales > Coriobacteriaceae > Enorma. The sequence continues at coordinate 33,972 of CASFXG010000006.1, forward strand.
ATGGTGTCCCGACATCGCGGACATCGAATCGAAGATCACGCCCGCGACGAAAGCCATCGTCATCATCAACCCCAACAATCCCACGGGTGCCGTTTACCCGCGCGAGATCCTGGAGCAGATTGTCGAGGTCGCGCGCAAGCACCAGCTCATGATCTTATCCGACGAGATCTACGACCGCCTGTGCATGGATGGCTACGAGCACATCTCGATCGCCTCGCTTGCGCCGGATCTGCCGTGCGTCACGTTCTCCGGCCTGTCGAAATCGCACATGATCGCCGGGTATCGCATCGGCTGGATGATCCTTTCCGGCAACAAGCGCTGCATGGGCGATTTCATCTACGGCATCAACATGCTTTCGAACATGCGCCTGTGTTCCAACGTGCCGGCGCAGTCCATCGTGCAGACGGCGCTCGGCGGGTACCAGAGCGTGGAGCGCTATGTGGAGCCGGGCGGACGCGTCTATGAGCAGCGCAACTATGTGTACGAGGCGCTCAACGCCATCGACGGCATCACGGCGGTGAAGCCCAAGGCGGCGTTCTACATCTTCCCGAAGATGGACGTGAAGAAGTTCAATATCACCGATGACGAGCAGTTTGCCCTCGACCTTCTGCACGAGAAGCGCATCCTCATCACGCGCGGCGGCGGCTTCAACTGGGGCGCGCCGGATCACTTCCGCATCGTCTACCTGCCGCGCATGGGTGTGTTGCGCGAGGCTATGGCGGACCTCGCCGACTTCTTCGAGCATTATCGCCAGAGCTAGGTTTTGATAAAATCCAGACGGACTGGTTGTATCATTTCGCACCTTGGACGCGGAGGAGTGCGTATGTCGGAGAAGCGCAGCGACGTCATTTCGTGGGACGAGTTTTTCATGCGCGTGGCGCTCGCTGCCAGCATGCGCAGCAAGGATCCGAACACGCAGGTCGGGGCGTGCATCGCCGACACGAACCACCGGATTCTCTCCGTGGGGTACAACGGCACGCCCTCCGCGCTCACCGATGACGAGTTCCCGTGGGGCGTTTCGGACGATCCTTTGAACGACAAGCACAGCTACGTGGTGCATGCCGAGGCGAATGCCGTGCTCAACTATCGCGGCTCGCTCAAGGACATGAGCGGCGCCACCGTGTACGTGACGCTCTTCCCATGCAACGAGTGCGCGAAGATCCTGGCGCAGGTGGGTATCGGCGAGGTCGTGTACTTGAGCGACAAGTACGACGGCACCGAGGGTAACCTCATCTCGAAGCGCATCCTCACCTCGTGCGGGATCACGTTCCGAGGGATGGCACTGGGGGAGTAGGCGGGAGCCAAACTCCTTGCGCGCTGCGCTCGCAAACGCCTCAGTATGCTGTAGAGGGGAACTGGTTACAACCAGTTGCGATTCACTGCGCCGAAAAAGAGCAGCTAGGCTCCCTAGACTCTCCTAGAGAGCAGTGGGTGTAACAGGTTACATCTTTTGGAACCGTATCCTGTTTCACCACTGGTGCCGAATTGGTCAAACCAATTGTTTACAGTGGCAATGTGCCGGTTTGCACAGGGCCCGTTGCATCCGCTGGCATGGCAAGTAAGCCATGGTCTAGGAGGTGCCATGAAACGCTACTCAGTAGTGATCTGCGGAGGTGGGAGCACCTATACGCCCGACATGATCGAGCTGCTCTGCCTGCTGCAGGATTCGTTCCCGCTGCGCAAGGTGAAACTCTACGATATCGACGCCGAGCGCCAGGAGATTGTGGGCAAGTTCGGCGAAGTCATGTTCCGCGAGTACTACGAGGGCCTGGAGTTCTCGTATACGACCGATCCTGCGGAGGCGTTCGAGGACATTGACTTCGCCCTTGTGCAGATTCGCGCCGGCGGTATGGGGCTGCGCAACGCGGACGAGAAGATCCCGTACCAATACGGGCGCATCGGCCAGGAGACGTGCGGCCCGGGCGGCCTCGCCTACGGCATCCGCAGCGTGCCCGCCATGATTCAGCTCGTGAAGGACATCCGTCGCTATTCGCCCGATGCCTGGATCATCAACTACGCGAACCCGGCGGCGATCGTCGCCGAGGCCACGAAGCGCGCCTTCCCGGGCGACACGCGTCTCGTGAACATCTGCGACATGCCGCCCGATGTGCTGAACCACTATCTGCCGCTCATCGGCAAGAAGCGCTCGGACATCTGGCCGGTGTACTTCGGTCTCAACCACTTCGGCTGGTTCACGCGGTTGCTCGACCGGAAGACCGGCGAAGACGTGCTGCCGGAGCTGCTCGACCATATCATGAGCAACTACGACGAGATCCACGCACAGTTCAAGAGCCGCATTCGCGGGCCTGAAGACCATTGGGGCATCACGTTCCTCGACCATCTCGAGATGATCCGCGACTTCCCCTATTCGCTGCCGAACAGTTACAACCTGTACTACGTGTATCCCGATCGCACCTATGCGCACTACACGCCCGAGCACACGCGGTACGACGAGGTCATCGCAGGCCGCGAGCACGACGTGTTCACGTGGTGCAACGCGATTTCCGAGCTCGGGCACATGAAGGGCACGGAGTATGACCTCACGGATAAGATCGCCGCGAAGCGCGCGAGCATCCGCGACCTGGGTGTTGAGACCGTGTATGCCGACAACGATGTGCATGCGGCGTACCTTGTCGAACTCGTGCTCTCGATTGTGAACAACGCGATGGAGCCCGCGCTCGTCATGACGGAGAACAAGGGCATCTGCCCGAACCTTGATCCGGGCATGATGCTCGAGGCCACGTGCCTCGCGGGCGCGCAGGAGCTCATGCCGTTGCAGGTGGGCGAGGTGCCGGCGTTCGAGAAGGGTCTCCTCGAGAACCAGTATGCCTGCGAGAAACTGCTCGTCGATGCCATCTTCGAGCATAGCGACATGAAACTATTGCAAGCGTTCACCGAGAACCGCCTCGTGCGCGACGCCGATGTCGCCAAGAAGATCATCGCCGATTTCAAGGTGGCCAACGGTTCCGAATGGCCCGAGTTCGCGTAACGGACAGGAAGGGAGGACCTTATCATGATGGAAAGACTCACCAGCATGCTGGAGAAGTACATCTATCCTGTTGCTGCCAAGTTCCAGGAGAATAAATTCCTGATGGCGATTCAATACGGCATGATGTTGTCGACGCCGCTTTTGCTCGTCGGCGCGTTTGCATGCATCATCAGTGATTTCCCACTCGATGCGTTCCAAACGTTCATGGCGGGTCTTGTTGGCGAGCAGGTCTGGGCAGATTGGAACTGGAGCATCTTGAACCCGGCAACGATCGGCCTCTTGAGCCTCGTTGCTATGAGCGGCACCTCCTACGAGCTCGCGCGTCGCAACGACGTGGCGCCGATGCCTGCGGTGGTCATCTCGTTCATGTGCTTTTTCATTCTCATTCACGCAGATGAAAACGGCATGATCGCCCTGGGCGAGTTCACGGCGACAACCCTTTTCCTCGGGCTCATCATCGCCATTACCACCGGGCAGATCTACGCGCTGTGCATCAAGCACAACCTGACGATCAAGATGCCCGCGGCGGTGCCCGAGTTCATTTCCTCGCAGTTCGCCGCGCTTATTCCCGCGGCAATTTGTGCCGTTGTCTACATCATCGCGCGCTATGCGATTCAGGCGACGCCGTATGTGACCGCGTCCGATCTCATCTATGGCATTTTGCAGATGCCGCTTACCGCTGCGGGTACGACGCTCCCCGGTACGCTCATCGCCTCGTTCTTCAACGATTTTCTCTGGTTCTTCGGTATTCATGGCACGAACGTCGTCCAGTCTGTGATGGGGCCGCTGTGGGAGGCCGCGCGTGCGGCCAACTTCGAGGTATATGCTGCCGATCCGTTGGCGCTGCGCCCCTTCGTGGCGACGACCGCCTTTACCGATATGGTCATCTTCCTCACGGGCACGGGTCTTACCTTGCCGTTGTGCATCGAGATGGTTTTCATGTGCAAGTCCGACCGTTTGAAGGCGGTTGGAAAGGGCGCCATCATCCCGGGTATCTTCAACGTGAACGAGCCCGTGACGTTCGGCTTGCCCATCGTGCTCAACCCGATGCTGCTCATCCCATACGTGTTTGGCCCGCTCATTTGCGTTGCGCTTGCCTATATCGTAATGGAGATTGGTATCGTTCCGCGGCCGACAGGCGTTCCGGTTCCTTGGACGCTCCCGGCGCCGTTCGGCGGTTGGATGATGTGCGGAGATTGGCGTGGCGGTGCGCTGCAAATCGTCATTCTGCTTCTCCAAGGGCTTTTCTACTGGCCGTTCATCAAGGTTCTGGATCGCCAGTATACGAAGGAAGAGCAGGAACTTGCCGCTGCTGAGCAAACTCAGGTAGAAGGATCCGGCGTCTAGGGCAAGACACGACACGGCGGGATCGGGTGCGCATGCGGGCTCGATCCCGCTTCGGGCGTGAAGGACGCCCGTCGATAGGGGACAGCATGATTCGCAGGCTCATAGCGTATTTCATCGACTGGTATATCGCGTTGATCATCATGAATACGATGCTTATCGCGGCTGCCTATCTGCTTACCGGCAGAATGTTCGTGGGCTCGCTCGCGCTTACGTATTTCGATGCCGATGTTCAGCTTCCGCTCCTGCTCATGCTCGTGGCTGTAGAGGTGATTTTATACAGCGTCGTTCCGCGTTTCGTGTGGCGAGGGCAAACGATCGGCAAGCGCCTCCTTCGCGTGCGCATGGTGACGGTTTCCGGTGAAGCACCTGGCCTGCCCCGTCTGATGTTGAGGGATCTTGTCGCGATTACCGTGGTGGAGGGATGCTTCTCGCCACTGAGCAACTATGTGCGAAACTACCTCATGCTGTTTCTCGAGCGCGATATTATTCAGTATACGGTATGGTTTAGCTGGGGAATCGGCGTTGTCTCTGTGCTGTTGCTCCTGTTGTCAAAGCGCAAGAGGATGCTTCACGATGTTATCGCGGGAACCGTTGTGACCGTTGTGGCACCGAACGTCCCCGATGCGTCCGATAGGGAAAACGACGATGCTGGCGCGAATGCGGAGGAGACAAGACAAGAAGCAGAGGACTCCAACGTTGCAGTCTCAACGGACGTGGTTGAGGACAGCAGCTCTGCCGATGGGAGGTGAGGCACATGGACGTTCAACAGATGGAACGATGGAACAGCCTTTCCGTATCGGAGATACAAATCCTTCGCGAGATTGTCGCTCGCCTAGATCACGGTGAGGAGAAGATCCCCATTCGATCGGTGGCGCAGGCTTCGTTCGTCTCGACGACAAGTGTCGTTCGTCTTGCGAAGAAGCTCGGTTTCGATGGTTTCAGCGAATTGCTGTACTCTCTGAAGCACGAGCGCATGAGCACGTTGTCTCCGGGTATGCCGGGGTTTTGCGAACGAATCATCGCGGGCGAGACTTCGCTTGACGAACTAGAGGCGCTTGCGCAAACACTCTCAGCGGTGCCAGGCATGCGCGTTCACCTCATGGGTGTCGGATACTCCGATCTCACCGCCCAATATCTAAGCAATCGCTTGCTCGAACACGGGTTCTTCGCCACGACGAAAAGCCCTCTTGATTTTCGAGACGATCGGCAGTTTATCGTCATCTTTGTGAGCGAAAGCGGAGAGACGAGAGACTTGACGTTCGTACAGGATCGGATTTCCTCCCGTGGTGTTGAAGACTTCGTGTTCACCGCTGATGAGTCAAGCACGCTTGGGGCGCATTCCCGCCATTGCATATTGGTCGATCGTCGTGGATGCCGTGCAGAAAAAGACCCGGACTACTTCGTTATCAATTGCCTCACGCTTATCGAGGATTTGATGGCAAGGATTAGAGACCTTCAGAAGGATGAGGAGGAAGCATGAACGTATTGCTGATCTGTTCAATGGGAGCCTCTACGGCGAACATGTGCAAGAAGATCGAAGAGGCTGCGGCTGCGGAGGGCTTGGAGCTCGAAACGCAGGCGGTGGCCATGGCGATGATGAACGATAAGATCGACTGGGCGGACGTCGTGCTCGTGGGTCCGCAGATTCGGTTCATGTTGGATAAGGTGCGCGCCGCTGCCAAGGACAAGCCGGTCGAGGCGATCGACATGATGGCGTACGGCATGATGGACGGCGCCAAGGTGCTCCAGCAGATCAAGGGGATGATGTAGGATGGCAGACGACGTCGTGGCGGCCGAGGGCGCTAGCGAGCTCGCGAGCCCGCCATATGAGGCCGTGAGTTTTCAGATCATCTCGTTCGCGGGGACGGCGAAGAGCTGCTACCTCGAGGCAATCGAGCTCGCGAAGGCTGGCGACGACCCGAGCGAGCTCATCGCCCAGGGCGACGAGGCATTCCGCGCCGCGTCCGAGGCGCATCACGAGGCGCTTCAGATGGAGGCGAAAGGCACGCTGGGATGCGGACTCTTGCTCATCCACGCTGAGACGATTCTCATCAGCGCGGAGACCATCAAGGGGCTTCTGCCCACGATCGTCGAGCTCGCACAGCGCTAAGCATCAAAGTCGCGCCGTTTGGCGGCTTGGGCACCAAACCCTGCCGAACGGCGCGAACCGTCCCGTGAGCGGTTGTTCTATGCTGCCCTCATTACAAAACGCTAACAGTTTCCTGACGTATTTCCTGCAGCCCGCGGGTAGCTTGTAGTAAAGCGCCCCGCCGCGTGGTGTTGGCGCTGACGTTGCGGAAAGCGAGGACACCATGGAGACCCTGCAGGCAGTCATAGGCAAGCGCGACAGCGAGTTCACCGGCCTCAAGGGGCAGCTGCTGAAGTATCTCGGTACGGCGTTCTTCTTTACCGTGTTCGGCCTGCTCATCGTGGCCGCGGGCGAGCGACACACGGCGATTGCGCCGGTGACGGAACCCGCTTCCGACCTGTTCTTCGCGTGCGCCGTTTCGCTGTACCCGGTGTGCGCCTGTGCGTCGCACCTTGCCAAGATGACGCGCGCGTATCGTGCGGGCGAGAAATTCGAGCTCGCGGGCGTGGTGCTCGCGGCATATGGTCGCGAGGGTGCGGCGCGTGCAGAAGAGGAGCAGGCGTCGATGCTCGAAGGGCGCGACCTTGTGCTCGCGATGCGCGCCGAGGGAACGGATGCGGTTGTCGACCGCTTCGGGCGCGACGGGGCATTTCGCATGAGCCGTGCGGTTTATCTCCTCACGATTGTCGTGTTCGCCGCCATTTTCGTGGCGATGCTCGTCGTGGCACCGTTCTAGATAACCAATACTTTTGCATAGGGCGTTGTAGATGCTCTTCTGAGCGTGTGGCGGCATGCGCCGCGTGCGTCTTTTGTGCGTCTACAAATTCTGCAGCAGGGTGAGCGTTCGACCTCCTACACTGGTACGCGCGCTAAACGGCGCCGGCCGGAAGGCCATTGGATGAGGGCGCGGCGGTACAGCCGTGGTAAGACGCCCCTAAGAGACCCGGAAGGGTAGGAGGAACGTATGGCAGAGTACAACGAGAACGAGAACATGACGAATCTGGATGAGACGATGAACGTCGTCGAGGAGGCGCTCGAGGTCGAGGAGGCTATCGAGGAAGCCGCTGAGATCGTAGAGGCTGCCGAGGAGGCTGAGCTCGCGGAGGATGTCGAGGACGACCTCGTTGCCGAGAATGACGACGAGGACGACGAGGCTGCTAACGCCCCCGCGCCTGAGGAGCTCGACGACCTGCTGTTTGATAAGGTGAACCGTGCGGCTCGTCTGCTTCGCAACCGCAAGTCCGCGCTTGCCGATGAGGCTGCCGAGGAGGCCGAGCGCACGAAGGACCTCGTGCGCGCGCTGCGCCTGCTCGAGCTCAAGAGCCGTATGGAAGAGAAGGAGATGGCAGACCTTCTGGGCATGCGCCTGCGTGCTCTGAACGAGCTACTGGTCGAGGCCGAGAAGCACGACATCGTTGGCCGCATTGAGCCCGAAGACGGCGACATGCGCCACATCGTGGTCTTCGCGAGCGAGGACGCCGTGGCGATGGCCGAGGCGCGCGGCAGCAAGCGCAAGAAGCTCGTGCCCACGCTTTCCTCGGACGATGCTCGCACGCTGCTGGGCATCCTTGACGCCATCATCAACCCGCTCACCGAGATGGGCTGCGATGTCGACCGCTCGCGCGATGATCGCGGCGGCGACCGTGGTGGTCGCGGCGGCTTCGGTGGCCGCGGTGGCCGTGACGATCGCGGTGGTCGCGGTGGCTTTGGTGGCCGTGACGACCGCGGCGGACGTGGCGGCTTTGGTGGCCGTGGCGGCGACCGTGGTGGCCGTGGCGGTTTCGGCGATCGTGATCGTGGCGGACGCGGTGGCTTCGGTGGTGACCGCGGCGGCCGTGGCGGCTTCGGCGGCCGTGACGACCGTGGCGGGCGCGGCGGCTTCGGCGACCGCGGTGGCCGTGGTGGTTACAACGGCGGTGGCCGTGGCGGCTTCGGCGGCCGTGACGACCGTGGTGGTCGCGGCGGCTTTGGTGGCCGTGGCGGGTATCGCGGGTAAATCCTGCGCTGCGTTACGGCCAAGTTCGCATAGGGCGATGGGGAGGTGTCCAGCAGGGCGCCTCCCCTTTTCGTAAACAAGGTTCGCCGAACAAAAAAGAGGGGCCGCTCATTTGAACGACCCCTCAAAACAGCCAGGCTGTTTTCGTGCGGTTTAGCCGAAGTAGCGCTTAAGCAGGCCGGCGAACGCTTTGCCGTGGCGAGCCTCGTCGCGCGCCATCTCGTGCACGGTGTCGTGGATGGCGTCGAGGCCGGCGGCCTTGGCGCGCTTGGCGAGATCGGTCTTGCCAGCGGTGGCACCATTCTCGGCCTCAACGCGCATCTCGAGGTTCTTCTTGGTGGAGTCGGTCACGACTTCGCCCAGGAGCTCAGCGAACTTGGCGGCGTGCTCGGCCTCCTCATAGGCGGCCTTCTCCCAGTACAGGCCGATCTCGGGGTAGCCCTCGCGGTGTGCGACGCGCGCCATGGCGAGGTACATACCAACCTCGGAGCACTCGCCCTCGAAGTTGGCGCGGAGGTCGTTCACGATGTCCTCGGAGACCTCGGGGAGCTTGCCCACGCCCACGACGTGCTCGGCAGCCCAGGTCATATCGCCGGCCATCTTGGTGAAGCGGGAGCCGTCAACGCCGCACTGGGGGCACTTGAAACCCTCGGGCAGCTCCTCACCGTCGAACTCTTCAACGTAACCGCAAACGGGGCAAACGAACTTCATGGTGCACTCCTTTGAGTAGGAAATCGCGCGTCTTGGCAACGGTTGTAACCAAGCGCGCCTAACGTCTCCGATTATGGCAAATTGTTGGCGGAGTTGAATCATATTGAGAATGATTCTTAAAAGCACGCACGACCTTCACAGTAAGTAATACAAGGGTAACTTGAGATAGGGCATCGTGGCCGGGTCACCATGCGCTATGCTGTTCTCGACCGTGAAAGGAGCAAAGATGGCCGTGCACGCCTACGGGCTTTCGTGGATTGACGAGCAGCGTCTCTTCGAGGTGGCAGATCATGTTTTCGGCAAGATGCTCGCCGCACGCAGTGGCAAGCCGCTTCCGCCCGACCCGTTCACGCTGGTGGCTCAGGCGAAGCTTCTCGATGAACCGCTTCAGGCCATCGTCGATTTCGACGATCTTCGTTCGCGGAATAAATCGCTTTCGAACGCTATCGGGCTGTGGCATCAGAAGGTGCTCGGGCTGTCGCCGCGCCTCATCGAGCTCGGATCGAACGGTGGCGGCGTGGATTTGCGCACGGCGCCGGACGTGCTGCTTCCCACGTGGGAAAAGCCCGGGTATTTCGAGGTAAAGAATCGCTTCAACACCATCAAGGCGTCGGACGAGAAGGATGTTTGGGATAAGCTGAAGTTGCTTGCGCAGAGCAACGGTGCCGTATCGTACCTGGTTCAGGTGATTCCCGGCGCGCACGAGCCCTACGACCGGCCGTGGGTGCCCTCGGGACGCACGTCGGACGAGCGCGTCCGCTGCTGCGACGGTGTGACGGCGTATGCCTTCGCGTTCGATCGGCCGACGGCTCTGCACGAGCTGTATCGTGCGATGCCGGCGGTCTTGGACGATGTGCGCATGGAGCATGGGCTGTCGCTCGCGACGGCGGTCGAGGACGAGCTCGCTGACCGTCTGTTCAACGACGTGTTCCCGGGGGAACCGGCGAAGTAGGCCATGCGCCAGGTGGCCCCGTGGGTGGGACGCCGAGACCCGGTGCCAAAGTCTCGCAGGAACGAGGTGGGACTTTGGCACCAGGTCTTAACGTCCCACTTCCGGGATTCATGATGCAGAATTATCCGTTTGCGCGTGCCACAACGGATAAACTTGCATCGCGAAGCCTGGTTCACCAAGTATCGTCGCGCGAGATGTTCAGTCGGGACTCAAATTCCCACCTTCCTGTTTGACGGGCGCGCTGTTTTGTCCGCATGGTAAGATATGGTAACCCCTGCATAGGTAGGGGTTATTTTTTGGACGAAAAGGATGGATGCCGATGAGCGCTGCGGCAAGCGAGTCTACGGAACGGTCTGCAGAAGACTTGGTCACGGCGTCGGCCGCTGCGGCCGAGCTCGGCGTTTCGGTCGACACGGTGCGCCGCTGGAGCAAGCTCGGCCTCATCAAGGATACGCGCGACGCTCGGAACCGCCGGCTGTTCTCGCGCGCGGAGCTTGAGCGCCTGCACCGCAAACTTAACGGCGAAGGCGAATCGCAGTACCGCGTGCTCGAGAGCGGGGAGCTCTTCGATGGTGCGACCTGCATCGACCTCTTCGCGGGCGCGGGGGGAACCGCGCTCGGCTTCCACAACGCGGGGCTCAAGCACGTGTACCTCAACGAGATTGACCGCGACGCGGCGGCGACGCTTGTGCACAACAGCGAGACCCACGGGTTAGGTTGGAACGTCGACAACCGCGACGTGTGCGAGGTCGATTTCACAGGCATGCAGGCCGAGGTCATCCAGGCGGGGTTTCCGTGCCAGGCGTTCAGCTATGCGGGCAAGAGCCGCGGCTTCGAGGACACACGCGGCACGCTCTTCTTCGAGTTCGCGCGTGCCATTCGCGACGTCCGGCCGAAGATTGCCATCGGCGAGAACGTGCGCGGTCTCGTGAAACACGACGGCGGGCGTACGCTCACTACGATGCTCGAGACGCTTGACCAGCTAGGATACCGCGTGCGCTACCGCGTGCTGCGCTCGCAGTACCTCGATGTCCCGCAGAAGCGCGAGCGCCTCATTATGTTCGCTGTACGCCGCGACCTTGACCTTCCGTTCATCTTCCCGCGCGAACGCGATTACTTCATCACCCTGCGCGAGGCGCTACGCGGTTGCCCGGCGAGCCCGGGGCAGGAGTATCCGGAGAAGAAGCGCCGCGTGATGGAGCAGGTGCCGCCGGGCGGGTATTGGCGTGATCTGCCGGAAGAGGTGCAGAAAGAGTACATGGGCGGCAGCTATTACCTCACCGGAGGCCGCACCGGCATGGCGCGGCGCCTCTCGTGGGACGAGCCGAGCCTCACGCTCACGTGCGCGCCGGCGCAAAAGCAAACCGAGCGCTGCCACCCGGAAGAGACGCGTCCGCTTACTGTGCGCGAATATGCGCGCATCCAGACCTTCCCGGACGATTGGGAGTTCTGCGGATCCATGGCGCACCAGTACAAGCAGATCGGCAACGCCGTGCCCGTGAACCTGGGGTACCATGTGGGCCGCTGTGTGCTTGCCGCGCTCGGCTACATTCCCGTGGACGACGGCATGGATGTGATCTTGCCGGAGGCGGGGGAGTAGGAGCCGCTCGCTCGCTACTCGCTACTGCAGGGTCTCCTGGCTACTTTCCGTACACCTCGTCATGTGTCAACGTCTTACTTTTGTCCGCACGGGGGTCGATACTACGCTCGTACCGAAAAGGGCGTGCCAGTGGCTGTAGGAGAGCCGCCGGCGCGCATCGACCAGAGGAGGTCGCCATGTACGAGCCGTCGCCTGTTCTCATGTCGTTCCACATTGCTGGCTTCCAGCATTGGGATGGCGCTCGTGTGCTGGGGGAGCTTACAGCGGGCATGGAGCTCGATCTTGTGCCGGAATTCGATAACCCACATGATCCCAACGCCATTGCTATCCGTTATGGGGGTGCAAAGCTCGGCTATGTCCCGGCGGATTTGAATGAGGTGCTCGCCACGCTCATGTTCTATGGTCACGGAGACGTGTTCGAGTGCGTTGTTCAACAGGTCGCACCGGAGCGCAGTCCGTGGCATCAGGTGCGCGTGGGTGTCTACGTGTCGGATGCGCGGTAGATCGCGGTAGCAGGAGCTGAGCTTGGAAAAAAGAGGGCGCACGGTCGTACGCCCTCCGAAGCTTCCGGTGAACAGACGCCAGTGCCTAGACCGTCATGCCGCCATCGACCGCGAGCACTTCGCCGGTGATATAGGAAGCAAGGTCGCTTGCGAGGAACACGAAGGCGTTTGCAACGTCCTCCGGCTGGCCAACGCGCTTGAGCGGGATACCCGCCTCGATGGGAGCGATGACCTCTTCAGGCAGGCACGCTACCATGTCGGTCGCAGTAACGCCCGGCGCAACGGCGTTCACGCGAATGCCGGCGGGACCCAGTTCACGGGCGAGCGAGATGGTGAGGCCATTCACGGCGAACTTGCTCATGGGGTAGGCGACGCCTGAGGGCTGACCCATCTTGGCAACCATCGAGCTTGTGTTGATGATCACGCCGCCGGCTTCAAGTACGCGTGCCGCAGCCTGGCAGCCGTTGAAGACGCCTTTGATGTTGATGTCGACGATACTGTCGAGGTCATTCGGCTGATACTCATCAAGCGGCTGGGACTGCGAGATGCCCGCGTTGTTGCATACGATCTCGAGTCCACCGAAGTGATCCTTGACCTCACGGAATGCCGCTTCGAGTGCAGCTTCGTCGCCCACGTTCGGCCAGATGCCCATAACGGGCGCCTCGGGGTTCTCGGCGAGGATGGCATCGACGGCCTTTTGCGCCGTCTCCTCACGGCTGCCGCACAGGGCGACGCTGGCGCCTTCCTCGAGGAAACGCTTCACGATCGCAAGTCCGATGCCGCGCGATCCTCCTGTAACGACGGCGGTCTTTCCTTTGAGTAGCATGGTGCTCCTTTCGACTGGCGCGCCCGATGCCGGGGCACCTGGCACGGTTCTGCGTTGAGCACCATAACGCGACACGCGCGCGAACGGGCGAATGGCGGGAAGAAATCGGTGTACGGTGACCCCGGAATCGGCGATTGGAAAGCGCGCGGTTTGAGCTCGTCCCGCGCCCGGAGCTATCTGTTGAATTCTCGGAAGGAAATACTATCGGAAGTGAATTCATGCTCACTACCGTTAAAGAGGCAATAACGGAAGTGAGATGGGCTTCACTTCCGGTTGATATGCCCTAACGGAAGTGAGATGGGCTTCACTTCCGTTGCACCTGTTCGGAGCGTTCTTGTTTTCAGTAACGGCCTATGCCTCCAGCAGCTCCTCGATCTCACCGGCGCGGTAGTTCTTGAACACGACCTCGCTCTCTTCCTGCGTGGCGTCGAGGTCGACGTCGGCCATGATGCCGAAGTCGTTGTCGCCGTCTGCGTCGTGGAAGACCTGGTGCACGTGCCACACATGCTCCGTCTGCTCGTCGCGCTCGTCGATGCTGAAGTGCGCCGTCGAGCGCGCGTCGGCGTCGAGCAAGAGCTCTTCATGGGCGTCAAAGAACGCGTCGAGCACGTGCTGCCAGCGCACCTCGCCCATGCCCCACTCGCCGTCGAGCTCGCCAAGCTCCCCTGCACGCCGCAACGCCGCAAGGCGCACGCGATGGAAGAGGGCGTTGCGGACCAGGAGCGTCATGCCGCGGCGGTCGGCCACGACGGCGTCCGCGCTGCCGGGTGGCACCAAATCGAGCGCGGCGGTGTCGCCGGCGGCCGCCCATTCGTCCACAAGGCTCGAGTCGACGCTACGTACCAGCAGGCCGAGCCACGAGATGATGTCTTCGAGCTGCTCATTCCGCTTGTCCATGGGCACGGTGCGGTCGAGCGAACGGAACGCTTCGGCCAGGTAGCGCAACAAGATGCCCTCGGATCGCGCGATGCCGAGCTTCTGGATGTATCCCTTGAAGTCCGCGGCGCTCTCGAGCATGTCACGCAGGACGGACTTCGGTCTGAGTGCGTAGTCCGCTGCCCACGGCACCTTCGTGCAGTACTGGGCGAACGCAGCGTCGAGCATGTCTTCAAGCGGCTTGGGGTAGGTCACGTCCTGGAGGCGCTCCAAGCGCTCCTCGTAGTCGATGTCGTCCGCCTTCATGGCCGCCATCGCGGCGTCGCGCGCCTGGCGCTCCTGCGCGCGCAGCACCTGCTTGGGATCTTCGAGCGTCGCCTCTACCATGGAGATGAGGTCGAACGTGTACGTTTCGCTTTCGGGGTCGAGGAGCTCGAGCGCGGCAAGCAGGAACGGCGAGAGCGGCTGGTCGAGGGCGAAGTCCTCGGGCAGATCGACGGTAAGGGAGTAGTTCACGGTGGGGGCGGGTGGGACTTTGACACCGGGTCTCAAAGTCTCATCCGGTGGTAACGCGGCCGCGCCTTCGGGTGGGACAAAAAGACCTGGTGCCAAAGTCCCACTGGGCAGCTCTTCGCGCACTACGACGCCGGTGTCGATGAGCGTGGCGAAGATCTCGTCCGCACGCGTCTCGAGTTTGAGCTTCTCCTCGGGCGTCTGCAGGCTGCGCTCGATGAGGTCGTGCACGCGGGCACGTGCGTCGCCGCCGCGCTCGACCATAGAGAGCACCATGGAGTTCGTGACGCACATGCGCGGCCTGAGCGTTTCCGGTGCAGCTTCGCACAGGCGCTCGAACGTCTGCTTGTTCCAGGTCACGAAGCCCTCGGGCGGTTTCTTCTTCTTGAGTTTGCGTAGCTTCTTGGGGTCGTTGCCTGCTTTGGCCATGAGCTTTGCGTTCTCGATATCGTGCTCCGGCGCCTCGGCGATCACCATGCCCTCGGTATCGAAACCCGCGCGGCCGGCGCGTCCGGCGATCTGATGGAACTCGCGTGCCCGCAGGCGGCGCATTTTGTAGCCGTCGAACTTGGTGAGCGCGGTGAGCACCACGGTGTGGATGGGCACGTTGATGCCCACGCCGAGTGTGTCCGTGCCGCAGATCACCGGCAACAACCCCTGCTGTGCCAGCTTCTCGACGAGCAGGCGATAGCGCGGCAGCATGCCGGCATGGTGCACACCCACGCCGTTCGCGAGCAGGCGCTTCAGAATCTTGCCGAAAGCCGTGGTGAAGCGGGTCCCCTTGGCAGCGTCTTTGATGGCTTCGCGCTGCTCTTTGCTGGCGACGCCGAAGTTCGCGAGCGACTGTGCCGTGGCGAGCGCCGCATCCTGCGAGAAATGCACGATGTAGAGCGGTGCTTCGCCATGCCTCAGTGCGAGTTCGACCGTGCCCTCGAGCGCGGTGTCGACGTAGTCGTAGGCGAGCGGCACGGGGCGCGGCGCGTCGGTGACTTCGTCCACGGGCGTACCGGTCTGCTCATAGAGCGCCGCTGCGATATGGCTCACGTCGCCGAGCGTGGCACTCATGAGCATGAACTGCGTGTGCGGCAGCGTGAGCAGCGGCACCTGCCACGCCCAGCCGCGGTCGGGATCGGCGAAGTAATGAAACTCGTCCATGGCGACGACGCCCACGTCCGTGTCCTCGCCCTCGCGGAGCGCCTGGTTGGCAAGGATCTCTGCCGTGCAGCAGATGACGGGTGCCTGCGTGTTGATGTGCGTATCGCCGGTGATCATGCCGACGTTGTCGCGGCCGAGTACCTCGACCAGATCGAAGAACTTCTCGCTTACGAGTGCCTTGATGGGCGCCGTGTAATACGCGCGCCGTCCCTGCGCCATGCCGAGGAACAGCATGCCGAGCGCGACGAGCGACTTGCCGGAGCCCGTGGGTGTGCCCAAGATTACGTGGTCGCCCGCGGCGAGGTCCATGAGGGCTTCCTCCTGGTGCGGCCAGAGCTCGATGCCGCGCGCCTCGCACCATGCGAGGAAGCGCTCGAATGCTTGGTCGGGCGTAAGCCAGGGTTCGGGTTCTTCGCCTTCTTCGGGCTCCCACCAGCTGGGGGAGAGCGCGCCGAGCGACCCGTGCTCGCCCGTGCTGCCGGTGCCGGCAGCGAACGAGCTGGCCGATGCGGGGACAGCGCCTGCGTCCTCCGTTTGCCGCGTTGTTTCCTTGGATGCCATGTTCCGTCCTTCTCGTGAGGTTTCGCCTTTCATTATCATCCATATTGCCGGCTGCCGCCCTCGCGATCGTGTGCCTGAGGCGCATCTTGTATGCATGGCAGGCTTCGCGTTCACGACCATCATGTTAAAGGTTCGCGCCATGCACCTGTTCGACTGTTCGTGCGCGTACCATGAGCTGGTCGTTCAAGGAGAGGTTCGCACATGCGCCACATACGCCGTCTGAGTGCGTTCATATCGGGGCACATGCCCTTCATCGTCCCGGTCTGCCTCGTGTTGGGCATCGCGTTTCCCCAGGTTCTGGGGCCGGCGAAGGTCACGGTGCCGTACCTGTTTGCCATCATCACCTTTCAAGGCTCGCTCAACACCTCGCTGCACCAGGTAGCGGAGACGTTCCGCCGCCCGCGTGAACTCCTCGCCATCCTCTCGGTCACCGTCGTGCTCATGCCGGCGCTCGCTCGTCTCGCCGCAGGCATTATCTTTTCCGATTCGGGCATCATCACCGGCATCGTGGTGGAGTACAGCATTCCCATCGCGGTCATGAGCTTCATGTGGATCGATATGTATCGCGGCAACGCGTCGCTCGGCCTCGCGGCGATCCTCATCTCCACGGTGCTCGCGCCCGTGACGTTGCCGCTCGCGTTGCGCGTGCTCATGGGGGCGTCGGTGACGGTCGACCCTTGGTCCATGGTGGGCGACCTTGTGTTCATGATCGCTCTGCCGGCCATCGCGGGCGTTGCAGTGAACGAGTTGTCGAAAGGATGGGGCCACGAGACGCTTGCGCCGAACCTCGGTGCGTTCACGCGGCTCTTCTCGGTCTTCGTGGTCGCCTGCAATTCCACGGGGCTTGCTCCCTACGTGCGCTCGTTCGACCCGCTGGTGCTCGAGGTCGCGGTGTTCATTTGCGTGTTCGCGACGCTCGGATTCGTGCTTGGCTTAGGTATGGCTCGCCTCCTAGGGCTTTCCGTGCAGGACATGCTCTCCATGGTGTTCTGCGTTGGGTTGCGGAACATTTCGTCTGGCTCGGTCATCGTGGCGCAGTTCTTCCCGGGGTCGGCCATTATCCCCGTCATGGCGGGGACGCTCTTCCAGCAGATCTTGGCCGCCGTGTTCGGCTCGTTGGTGCAACGACTTACGGGCGAGGAGCGGGAGCGTCAGCACAAGCGCGTGCGTCTGGCACGACTTCGCGAGCGCGGGAAGCGGGAGTAGCGCGGGCGGGCCTTCGTACCCGTTGCTTCCGGCACACCTGCTGCGGAGAGGCGTTCGGCGCCGTGCCGCGGCTGGGTAACGGGAGTTGCCGTCGTCACCGTGCTCGCGCATCACTGTTGGGGGTTGCCGCCTTACCTTTCGCCATGCGGTTCCGTGCGTTCACGACGTACCCCTCCATGCCGAGCGGCACATAGGCGAGCGAGTTTAGGTCGCGAGGAAGGTATTCGGCAAGGCTTTGCTCGGCATCGCGACCGGCTTGGATGTGCGCAGGGGTCGGCGCGGCTGCCGGTGTTGCGCAGATGCCGTACACGGCGGCGCCTTGTGCCGCGAGGCGCGCCTCGTATTCCGTCTCGGGGTGTCCCGGGTGTTCTGCGCGCACGTCATCGGACGCCCAATGCAGCGCGTATCCGGCGGCTTCGAACTGGGTGAGCGCGTAATCGCGCAGCGGCTGGCTGTCGGTGCGCAACGTGATGCGGGCGTCCGGCGCGAGGAGTGCGCGATACGCGAGCAGATGCTCGACGTTCACTAGCCGTTTGCTAGCGAACTTGCGCTTGGGAAACGGCGTGGGGAAGTTGAGCGTGATGCCTGCGAGCTCGCCGGGGGCGAAGATGCGTTCAAGGGATTCCGCGCTGCGGGGCAAGACGAGGGCGTTCTTCAGCTCGCCTTCGACGATGCGTTGCGCAGCGTACGCGATGCAGATAGGCTCCGTGTCCATGCCCAGGTAGAGCGAGCGCGGGTCGCGCGCGGCGCAGGCGGTGAGGTAGGCACCCTTGCCGCAGCCGAGGTCGAGGTATACGGCGTCGAACGTGCCTGCTGCGGGCGCGGGGGAGGTTGCCGGGTCGTCGGCGGTTGCGGCGCTTGCCGAGTGGACGGGCGCGCACGCTGCCGCCCAGGAGCCGCGGTACGTTTCCGGCGCGACCTCGATGGCGTCTGCATAGCGCTCAAGGCGCTCTTCGAGTACGAAGTTTTTCGGCGTGCGGATGTGCGTCTGTCCCATGCTTAGGCTTTCATGACGGGTTCGCTGCCGGGGGTGCGGCGAAGCAGCACGTAGCGATTAAGGTTTCCGGCGCGGCCGTCGGCGGAGTAGCGCTCGAACGGGCGCACCGTGCCGGCAGGCAGCGCCTCGATGAGCTGGTCGATCTCGCGCTCCTCGAAATGGTGGCAGTAGCGCAGGCTCGTGCCGTCCTGCCAGCCCAGGAGGTGATCGCCGGGCTCGAGGGCGTCGAGTATGGCAGACTCAAGCAGGCCGTGCTCGCGAGCGGCCTCTTCGGCCTCATGCGCTTTCGAAGCAAGTCGTTCGTCGTGCATGAACTGCCAGAACGACACCGCGATGATGCCCCCGGGAGCCGTGTGGCGCACAAGTTCTTGCAGCACCGCGACGCGGAGCTCAAAGCTCGGCACGTGGTGCATGAAGCCGAAGCAACAGGTGATGGCGCACGCATCGGTAAAAATACCCCAGGGGTTTTTTAACATCTCCGGGGTGCCCGGAGCTGCGTCGAGCAGCGCGCCAAGGATATCGACGTCATGGTAGACGACGCCCGCCGGCAGCGATGGCCCCGTTGCCAGCTCGCCGCAGTTATCGACCGCATGGAATTCGAAGCGCGCTCCCGGCAACTCCTCGGTAAGGAACCGCTCGAGCCGCATGTTTCCGCAGGCAAGGTCGAGCACCTTGAGGGGCTTGCCCGGCGCGAGGGCATCGATGCAGGCCGCCGCGTGCGCTGCGATGCGCCGCCAGCCGTCCCACGGCGCCTCGCGCGTGGCAGAGAAACTCGCGGCGTTTGCGCGGTAGAAGCGCGTGTTCAAGTCTATGAGCTGTCGGGCAATCGAGGCGTCCATGTGTTCCTTCACTAATCGAGTCGGTACCAGTATGATAAGCAGTCGGCGGCTTCGTTTCGACGAGAGCGGAGCACCTTCGCGAAAACGGAGGAGATGCACCATGCCCGCAGGACTCCTGCCCATAATCTACTTGGCCTTCATCAGCCTCGGCCTGCCCGATGCGGCGCTTGGATCCGCCTGGCCGCTCATGGCGCCGGCGCTCGGAGCGGGGATTTCCTGGGTCGGCGCGGTGACGATGATCATTTCCGCCGGCACAATCGTGTCGAGCCTCATGTCGGTGCGCGTGGTCGAGCGCTTCGGCACGGGACGCGTGACCGCGGTGAGCGTGCTTCTCACGGCGGCGGGCCTGGCCGGCTTCGCGCTTTCGGGCGAGTTCTGGCAGCTCTGCCTCTGGGCGGTGCCGTACGGCCTTGGTGCCGGAGCGGTCGACGCGGCGCTCAACGCCTACGTGGCTGTGCACTACGAGTCGCAGCATATGAGCTGGCTGCACTGCATGTGGGGCGTGGGCGCGAGCGCGGGGCCTCTCATCTTGGCGCAGTGCCTCGGCGTGGGCACGTGGTCGCTCGGATTCTTGGTACTCGGCGGAATCCAGGTCGCGATCGTCGCGGTGCTCACGCTGTCGCTACCCTTGTGGAAAGAGAAGAAGCTACCGCACTCCGCTGCGGGGCAGGTGGTCGAAGAGTCCGGTGGCGACCGCGTTCGGACAACGCGTTTCTCGCGCATGGAGCTCTTGCGCCGCGACGGCGTGCCGGCGGTGCTGCTCTGCTTTTTCTGCTACTGCGCTCTCGAGTCGACCTGCGGCAACTGGGCGGCCACCTATTGCACGCTCGGACGCGGCGTCTCGGCGGAGGTCGCGGCGAGCTGGGCGTCGTTTTTCTACATCGGCATCACGGTGGGGCGGGCGCTGAGCGGCTTTATTTCCCTCAAGGTGCGCGATCATAACATGATTCGGTTGGGGCAGGCGCTGGTCGCTGTGGGGATCGCCTGCATCGTGCTGCCGTTGGGCGAGTCAGTGCTGCTTTGCGGTCTGGTGCTCGCAGGGCTTGGCTGCGCGCCCATCTACCCATCGATCATCCATGCCACCCCGGCGCGCTTCGGCGACGACGTGGCGCTCGCCCTCACGGGCATGCAGATGGCGTTTGCCTATGTGGGAAACCTTGCGATGTCGCCGCTCTTCGGCGTGCTCGCCCAGATGGTGAGCATCGAGCTGTACCCGTTCTACCTCGCCGCGCTGCTCATCGTGATGGTCGCGGCGGGCGAGAAGCTCAACGCCGTCATGCGCCGCCGGGCCGTCGCCTAAGGTCGCGACGCAGCGCCGAACGGTTGCGAAGGGTGCCATAAAGCGGTCCCGATCATGTTCGAGCGCCGAGTATGAGCGGGATTTGTCATCCGCCGAGTAGACGACGCAAATCCGTTGCACTTTCCTGCGGAAACGCAAGAAAAACGGGGCGGCTACTCGGCACATGGCGAATCCCACTCATACTCGGCGCTCGAACTGGGTTTGCAAGCCGCCGAGCGCTCGCGCGGGACGCTCGATATGCAGGCGGAGCACCCGCAAGCAGCGCATGCGGTACAATCTTGGCTCATGGAAGAGATCATCTTGCAGATACTCGCCGCGCTGCGCCGCGGGGAGACGGTCGACGACCGCGCGCTCGTAAAGCTCGTGCACGCGGCCGCCAAGCGTTCCGGCGGCGATAAGCGCGCGTTCGCGAAGCGCCGGCTCCTGCCGTTCTACCAGCGCGTGCGTCGTGAAGAACCCGAGCGCTGGGCAAGCTGGGACGTCACGCCGGAGCTCGAGGCAGCGCTCGTCAACGTGCTTCGCATGAAGCCGCGTCGGTCAGCCTCGGGCGTGGCGACGATCACGGCGATCACCAAGCCGTGGCCGTGTTCCGGCTCGTGCGTCTTCTGCCCGAACGACGTGCGCTGCCCCAAGAGCTATCTGCACAATGAACCTGCCTGCGCTCGTGCCGAGGCGGCCTGCTACGACCCGTACCTGCAGGTTTCCGCGCGGCTCACGGCGCTCGCCCAGATGGGGCACGCCACGGATAAGATCGAGCTCATCGTGCTCGGCGGCACGTGGAGCGATTATCCGGAGGAATATCAGACCTGGTTCGTGTCGGAGCTGTTCCGCGCGCTCAACGACGACGCCATCGCGGGCGAGGCGGCGAATCCCATGCTGCGCGGGTTCGCGGATGAGCCGGGGGTTGAGCCGGGGACGGAGAGCGCGGCGCATGCCGAAGATCCCGCTTGCGACCCGGTCGGTCAAGCTGCGCCCGGCGTCCCTGTGATTCCACCAGGCGTTCGCGAGCGCCGCGCCCAGTACGAGGCGTGCGGGTTAATGCCGAAGGCCGCGCCCGCCGCCGCGTCGGCACCCGAGGCGGGTTCGTGGTTGCCGCTCGACGTCCTCGAAACCACGCAGCGCGCCGTCGACGCCGGCAAGCTCACCTACAACCAAGCGGTCGCGCACCTCTACGCGGGGAGCTCCGCGTGGTGCCAGGCAGCGAAGTGGCAGCGCGCCACGCTGGCCGACCTCGAGCGCGAGCACGCGCGCAACGAGCGGGCGCGGCATCGCGTGGTGGGGCTCGTGGTCGAGACGCGGCCGGACGCCATCACGCCCGAGGCGCTCGTCAACATTCGTCGGCTCGGCGCCACGAAGATTCAGATGGGCGTACAAAGCGTCGACCAGCGCATTCTCGATAAAAACGGCCGCAATACCACGGTTGGGCAGATCGAGCGGGCGTTCGACCTGCTGAGGCTCTTCGGCTTCAAGATCCATGCGCACGCCATGGTGAACCTGCTCGGCGCCACGCCCGAGAGCGACTGCGCGGATTACCGGCGTTTCGTGACCGACCCCGCGTTCCAGCCAGACGAGGTCAAGCTCTACCCGTGCGCGCTTATCGAGAGTGGGCGCCTGCGCGAGCGCTATGAAGCGGGGGAGTGGGTTCCCTACGCGGAGGACGAGCTCGTGGGCGTGCTCGCAGACGACGTCCTCGCCACGCCTGCGTTCTGCCGCGTGTCGCGTATGATCCGTGACTTTTCGTCCGGCGACATCATGGCGGGCAACAAGAAGCCGAATCTGCGGCAGATGGTGGAGGAGCGGCTTGCGCGTGCGTCTGCCGCCGGAGGCGCGCCCGTGCGAGAGATCCGCTACCGCGAGATTGCGACAAGCGAGGTGGACGTGGACGCGCTCACGCTCGACGTGGTGCCCTACGAGACGCGCGCCACGAGCGAGCGCTTTCTGCAGTGGGTGACACCCGAAGGTCGCATCGCCGGCTTCCTGCGCCTCTCCCTGCCAAAAGCTGAGGCCGTCGTCGCGCTCGCCGCAGAGCTGTTTAGTTCAGGTATCCCATCAACGCCTGTCCCCAATGTCATGACATTGGGGACTGTCCCCAATGTCAGAGCAGGTGAAGCCATGATTCGCGAGGTGCACGTCTACGGCATGGCGACGCGCGTGGGCGAGGACGGCGCGGCGGCGCAGCACCACGGGCTTGGTCGTCGGCTCATCGAGCGCGCCTGCGAGCTTGCGCGCGAGGCAGGCTACGAGCGCATCAACGTCATCAGCGCCGTGGGGACAAGGGAGTACTATAGAATGCTAGGGTTCCACGACCATGGACTGTACCAGCAGAGGAGTCTCGATGAACGAGGATAGGCAGGCCGAGGGCAAGCCCGCAGGCGCGACGGTACAAGAACCGGCTGCGGCGTCGCGTGGAGCGGAGGAGCGCAGGGTTCCGAGTGACATCGAGACGAAGCTTCTGGGCGACGCCCCGGCCGATACACCGGAAGAGCTTGAGGCAAAGGTTGCCGGCAAGGTGCTCGCGGGCACGCGTGGCGCGAGCGCACCTGTGAAGCAGGCGGCGGTGACGGTGGGCATCGTGGCGCTCGTGTTGGCGCTCGCGTTCGTCTTCCAGCTGGCGCAGTTCCCCGCTCCGGTAATCGGCGTCATCGTGGTCGTCGCGATTGTGATGTTCGCGCTCGTGCTGGTGAACCCGCACGTCGTGCGCACGCAAGCCGGCCGCGCGCTCGTGTACACGCGGCTCGCGAAGGGGCAGCCCGTGCGCGTCATGCGCCTGGGAGGCGTGTACCAGTCTGCGACGTATCTGGGCTTTCAGAGTTGCGAGCCGGTGTTCAAGTACATCAAGGCCTTTGATGTGGTATTCGATGCCGAAGATGCCGTGCGCGCGGCGACCGGACATGGCGTAGAGCGCGTGCTCGCGCTGGGCGGCGGTGGGTTCTCATGGCCGAAACATGCGATTCTCGACCATGACTGCCTGCATGTGGACGTGGTCGAGATCGATCCGGCAATCATTCAGGCGGCGCGCCGCTGGTTCTATCTGGACATGATCGAGCGCTACGCGGGTCGGCGTCTGCGCGTGCACGAGGGCGATGGCCGGGCGGTGCTGGACAAGCGGGCGCGTAGGCTGGAAGCGGGCGAGCCCAAGGCGCAGCGCTACGATGCCATTGTGAACGACACGTTTTCCGGCGGAGAGCCCGTTCGCGAGCTTGCCACCGTCGAGGCGGCGCAGGCAGTGCGCACGTGTCTCAACTCAGGCGGCGTGTACGCAACGAACGTGGTCGCGCGTGACGGCGACACCAGCGCGCTGCGCAACACCGTCGCGACGCTCTCGCAGGTCTTCGCCCATGTGCACGTGATCCCCGTGGAAGAGGACACCTGGGCGAGCGACGACAACTACATCGTTGTGGCGACGGACGGGGATACGACCTTCCCCGGCACCGTGCCGTTTGACGAGGAGTTTCTGGGCGAGATGCTGCGGGATGAGGGGAATGTTGCTGAACGACTTGATGTGGCGCAAGATTCCCTAGAGAGGCTCGGCGGGCTTCGCGCTTCCTTCGGCGATTCTGAGGCTCTCGTCAATCTCGATGATGTGCAGATGAGGAACGCAATTTCGAGTCGCTATACCTGTTCGTAGCGATTGGAATCCACCGCTCGCGAGGCCATCGGCCTGCTCATGGATCTGCTCGGCATCGCGCCCGTCGGCGCGGAAGAATGCGAGCTGTCGCTCCATGCGGGAGAGCCGGATTTCGAGGACGGGCTCGTCCGCGCCGCCGCAGAGCTCAACGACGTCGATTTCATCCTCACGCGTGATGCCCGTGCGTTCAAGCGGTCGCGCGTGCGGGCGGTGACCTGCGCGGAGTATCTCGAAATATTCGCCGAATAGCTACTCCCGGCTCGATAGGATGAAACGGCTAATCGATTCCTATGATAGAATCCTTTCAGAATCACTTCTTAATTCTTAAAGGATTCTATCATGATGATTAAATCTTCCACAGCGCTTCGGAGTGACTATAATTCGATTTCCGCACTCGCTCACGAGACGGGCGAGCCTGTCTACATCACAAAAAACGGTGACGGCGATTTGGTCGTTATGAGCATCGAGGCGTTTGACGGGTATCGGCGAGATCTGGAGCAGCGCGCTGCCGTTTTAGAAGCGGAAGCCCGGAGGCTTGCAGGTGATGCGACCTACAGCGTCGACGAGGCGCGATCCATGCTGAAGGAGCGTTATGCCCGGGCGTGAACCTCGAATTCTCCAAGCAGCTTGGGAGGATATATCCAGCATCGCCGATTATCTGGTGCAAAACGCGAGCGTTCGCACGGCCGAGGAGACTACGGATGCCATTCTCGGCACGATAGAGCTGCTGGGCTCCATGCCGTACCTGGGCCCACTTCATCATGATCCGGTCTTGCAGAAGATGGGATACCGGAAGCTCATATGTGGTTCGTATCTCTGCGTGTATCGAATTATCGATGATGTCCCCACGGTATACCGCGTGTTCCATGCGCATCAGGATTACACGTGGCGCATGAAGTAAGAGTTTGAAGGTAGGGCGTTTTCGACGTGCGGCGGGCGTGAGCGGATTTCGGCATATCTTGCCGTGGTACAATAAGGCCACGTACTGCAGCAGCGAAAGGCGACGATCATGGCGGTTTGCGTTCCGGTCAGAGACATGAAAGACACGGCGGCATTCGCCAAGCTCGTTAAGGAATCCCCCGAACCTATCACGGTTACCAAGAACGGCTACAGCGAGTTCGTGGTCATGCGCAGCGAGGACTACGACATGATGCGCGAGGAGGTTGCAAAAGCGCGCCTTGTGCGGGTGCTGGCTGATGCCGACAATGCATATGAGCAGGGCGAGTATGTAGACGGTGCCACCTTTATCGCTGCCATGAGGGAACAGTATGGCTTGTAGTTATGTTCTTCTCCCTCGGGCGCAGATGGATTTCGAAAACATCGTTCGCTATCACTCCGTCGAGTTGGCAAGCCCTCCGGCTGCCGCACGATTCGTTGGCGAGTTTGAGAAGAACATCGCCTTAGTTTGCGGGCAGCCAGAGATGTACCCGCTCAGCCGTATGAGCGAGGTGGCCGCACGGGGCTATCGGGCGATGCCGGTGATGCGCTACATTGTTCTGTACGCTCATCGCGAAGGCAAGATTGTGGTCGCGCATATCTTCCACTCGCTTCAGGATTATGCGCGATACGTATGATGTCGAAACCCCTGGGGTAATTTGACATGCGCTCGCACTCCCAAAGTGGGTTGAAACGAACCTGTCCCCAATCAACCCAAGGAGAGGCTTGTCTCGTGTGGGCTACGCGGTCAAGCAGGTAAGCGGGATCGCGTAGATTCTCTCGTCGACCTCACGTGCATATTCCGACACGCCGGTGATTACCGCCATGAACTCTGGCGGTCGCGTTCGGCTTGCGGGGTTTGCGGCGAGCTTGCGCTTGAGCGCCTTGAGATGCTCGACCGCCTCGTCAACTTTTCGTTCGCTCGTTTTGAATTCAAATGCAGCCCAGGTGCCTCCGGCAAGTTCCACGATCGCATCGGCCTCGAGGCCGGCATCGTCGCGGTAGTAGCGAACCGGATTGCCCGCAGCAGTTTCGAGGGCACTTGCATACACCATGAGGTCGCGGATGCAAAGGTTCTCGAAGATCGTGCCGAACGTCTGCCAGTCTTCGAAGAGGCGTTCGGGCGACATGCCGAGCAACGCAACGGAGAGCGATGGGTCGGCGAGATAGCGCTTCGGTTTTGTGCGAACTCGCTTGGGTGAGCGGGCTGCCGGCATCCAGCCGGGGATCTCATCGAGAAGGTACAAACTTTTTAGCGTGTCCAAATACGATGCAAGTGTGACCTCTGAGGTCCTGCCTGAAGCGGAGGCGTCCTCCATGTCCGCGAGAAGCGTCTTATACGTAGCCGCTTGCCCTAGGTTGCGCGCGATTGCGAACAGGAGCCTGCCGGCAATATCGCCGCTCTTCCCCAGGCGGGGAATGCTCTCATATTGGAGCAGCTGCAGGTATTCGTGGGCGACGACCTGGGCATCTTGGGGTTCAAGGTCTATCGCTTCCGGCCAGCCTCCTCGGCATGCAAGGCGAACAATATCCTCAGCCCTCGTTTCGTTCTTAACGGGCGTGAACTCTCCGCGGAATAGTCCTTCGAGGGACACGCTCTGATTAGAATCGCCGCTCTCTGCAAGGCTCATGGGCCACATGCGTATGCGCGCGATGCGTCCCGCGCCGCTATGGCTGGGCATATCGTCTTCTGAATCGGCGTCTTTGCGTAGCGGTGTGGAAGAGCCGGTGAGAATCCATGCCCCGCGCCGACCACGTGTGCGGTCGCACTCATGCCTCACATAGTCCCAGATCGCGGGCGCGCGCTGCCACTCATCGATGACATGGGGTTGCTCGCCGATAAGCATCGCGGACGGGTCGTCGCGAGCGAGGGCGAGGGAGCGGTCAACATAGCTCACGCTCTTCGCATGGGCGAGTGCAGTCCAAGTTTTGCCGCACCACTTGGTTCCAGCGATTTCGATAGCTCCGAATATCTTCAGGTAGCGTTCGACCTTCTTGTCGACGATTCTGGGGAGATATCCCTCAGGGTGGACGTGTTCGCTCATATGCCCTCCTTTGTTCGGAGTATACCGGAATATCGCAGGCATAATGAGGTCTATGAGAAAAAACGAAGAAGTAATTTAAGAAATTCCGCTAGAGTAACTTTAGAAAATCCGTCATTTTCACCTTAGTTTTTCCTATTAACTCGCGTCGGATTTTCCGTATGAGTAACAGGGCTTCAAGACATACGGGCTTGCGCTGTATCGCCGGAAGGCCAAATCCCCGGAACGAGGGTTGATTTGGGGGTTGATTGGGGACGTGCTCCATCCGGGGGTTGATTGAGGACGTGCTCCATCCAACCCATTGCGTGCCGGACGGGTTGAAACGAACCCGTCCCCAATCATTGGGGACAGGCTCGTCCGCGCCGCCGCAGAGTTCAACGACGTAGATTTCATTCTCACGCGTGATGCTCGTGCATTCAAACGGTCGCGCGTGCGGGCGGTGACCTGCGCGGAGTATCTCGAAATCGTTACGGGATAACTCCGCAAACAGCTTGCTTTACATGCTTTACAGGCTATCCGCAGCGCGCTACCATCAAGCTAGGCTATTTCGAGGAGGCAGCTATGACTCGGGCGAATGCTGTGGTAGGGGCGCCGGTTCGTAAGAAAGCTGCGGAGGATGACTTTCGGCCTGCACGCGCGACGCGTGGGGTGCGGACTCGGCCGGGTCTTTCGGCAAATCCTGAACAAAAGCCCGCGCAAGCCCAGGTGAACGCGCGCATCGATGCCAATTTGAAAGCCTCGGGCGATGCCGCGCTCGCCGCCGCTGGGCTCACGCCTACACAGGCGGTGCGCATGCTGTGGTCGCTTGCCGTGCGCTATCAGGATGAACCGGAGAAATTGCGCGCCACCCTTGACCCAGATTCCGCCGAACCTTCTGCAGACGAACTTGCCGAACGCCAACGCAAGGCGGCCGCATATCATAGATGCCTTTCCCTGTGGCAAGATGTCCGAACTACGCTGAACATAACGGAACAAGATCCAGAGCGTAACGAATTATCCGATCGAGAATACACCGACCTGCTCAGGGACGAGCATTTTAGGGAGAAGGGTTATCTGCTATGAAAAACGCGCCCACGCTCCTTATCGATACGAATATCTGGATCGATGCTTTTGACGGTGATCGCAAACAGCATATGCGCGCCCATGTCTTGCTCGACACTGCATTCGAACGGGGCGTGACGTTGGCATTCGCTGTGAGCAGCCTTAAGGACGTGTACTATGCGCTCTCTAGCGCATTAAAGCACCAAAGTAGGACGGTGAATGGCGTGCTGAGCGAGGAGGATGCACGCTCGGCAGAAGCATACGCCTGGGCGTGTGTCCAGAACATGCAAGAGATCGCCACACCGGTTGCGGTAGATGTCTCAGACGTATGGCTTGCGGGGAAATTTCGAAGCCAGATGCATGATTTCGAAGATGCGCTCGTGGCTGCCGCGGCGTCGCGTTGCCATGCCGATGTACTCGTCACGAATGACGAGCGGTTCCTGCGGCACAGCCCCGTGAATGCCATGGATGCGGCGGATGCGCTCACGTATGTGACGCTATCGTCTCTGTAGCCGAGTGGGATGGGTTGAAACGAACCCGTCCCCAATCAACCTGTCCACTCGCGGACACGGGTGCGCATGCCTTCGATGTCGAGTACGCCCTCGGCGAAGCCCTTGCGCACGAGCTCTGCTGGTAGCAGCTCGTCGTACTTGTCGAAGTAGGGCACCTCGCCGGGGTAGACGAGGTCGAGGGGGTCGAAGTCCTTCTCTGCCTCCGCTTGGAGCACGCTCCAGAACGTATCCTCATCTGCGCGCATGCGGAATTGGATGAAGTACGGCCGCGACGGGTCGAGGCCGCGCAGCCCAATCTCGCCCGCGCACTTGATCTTCAGCAGCCGCTCGAGCGCCAAGAACGCATAGCTTCCCAGCCAAGGGAAGAGCACCCAGGTGTCGCCGCCCAGATTGATGAGGGGGCGCTTCGCCGCGCCGCTCTGTTCGGCCGTCCACCGTGCCTGGCGCAGGCGCGCCCGTGCGTTGTCGAGCAGGTACGGGTATACCTCGTGCTCCGCCAGCACGCGGCGCATGCGCTCGAGCACG
Organism: uncultured Coriobacteriaceae bacterium; assembly: GCA_949298635.1. Lineage (GTDB taxonomy): Bacteria > Actinomycetota > Coriobacteriia > Coriobacteriales > Coriobacteriaceae > Enorma. The sequence goes on from CASFXG010000006.1 coordinate 63,116, forward strand.
TGCGTGTCGATGTCGCCCGCGCAATCGCCGAAGTACGCCGGCACGCGACCTTTCACCTGCGTGCAGTACACAAGGTGGCGCTTCCAGTCCACTTCCTCCACAAGCCAGCAGTGCCCGGCGATGGCGATGCGTTCTCCCGGGGGCGGCGGGTTCACGATGGTGCCGAGCTCCGCGCTCTCGCAGCGCACGGTGAACTCCTCGTTCTCTTGGAACACGGCGTAGAACTTGAACGAGTTCGTGATGCGTTCGCCCGCGAGCCCCACGATGAGGCCGCCGCCCTCGGTGGATTGGATCTGCTCCGT
>CASFXG010000007.1 GCA_949298635.1 uncultured Coriobacteriaceae bacterium
TCAAACCGCGCTGGCGCGAACTGCGCGCGGGACGATATAGCCGCCCCGACTCATATCGTTTATCTTCTCCGTGGCCAGGGCGAGCGCGGTGCCGCGACCACCGTTCACCCCGGGTGCGGAAAGATGAAAAGGTTGCAGCCCCCATCGATCTCAGCGTCCAACTTGCTTGAAATGGGTACGAGTATGGGACTCCCGTTTGCGGCGCGGGTGTATATCGTCCCGCGCGCAGTTCGCGAAGCGCTGTTTGAGCACGGGATGATATACATCCGCGCCGCGAACGGACGGCATTCCCTCCTAGCTTCGAAAGCGAGGTTGTTCACATTGCAGACCAAGACCATTCCTGCCGTGCTCTCGATCGCGGGCTCAGACTCGAGCGGTGGCGCGGGTATCCAGGCAGACATCAAGACCATCGCGGCGCACCACCTCTTTGCCGAGACCGCCATCACCGCGCTTACCGCGCAGAATACGACTGGTGTGCGCGCCGTTCTCGAGGCGACGCCGGAATTCGTCGCGCAAGAAATCGACGCTGTCTTCGAGGATATCCCGCCCGCAGCGGTGAAGATCGGCATGGTTTCTTCCGCGGCGATCATCGAGACCATCGCTGAACGCCTCGAGCATTGGGGGGCGACAAACATCGTCGTCGACCCCGTGATGGTCGCGACTTCGGGCGCCCGCCTCATCGACGAGGGAGCGGTCGAGGCGCTCACCTCTCGCCTTCTCCCTCTCGCCACGGTCATCACGCCAAATATCATGGAGGCCGAGGCCCTTGCTGAGCGTGCCATCGAATCGAGCCACGACCAGGCGCTCGTCGCCCAACAGCTCGCACGGCACTTCGGCTGCGCCGTGCTCGTGAAGGGCGGCCACAACGTGAACGACGCGAACGACGTCCTCGCCGAGCCCGCCGCACATGAAGACGACGAGCCGCGCATCACGTGGTTCCGCCACACGCGCGTGGAAACCGAGAACACGCACGGCACGGGTTGCACGCTTTCCTCGGCAATCGCTTGCGGACTCGCACAGGAGCGTCCACTGCCCGACGCCATCAACCAGGCGAAGGAATACCTCACCGGAGCGCTCGCTGCAGGGCTTGACCTTGGCCACGGCTCCGGCCCCATCGACCACATGTGGGCGCTGTAATCCATTGAGACATTGACACCAGGTCTCAAAATCCCATTGTTACGAGCCGGTGGGACTATGAGACCTGGTGTGAAAGTCTCACCTACAGGTGGTAGCGGCCGAAGAGCTCGGGATACGCCTCGTCGACGGCGTCGTTAAACTGATGCGCATAAATGCCGATGGCGAGCTGCCATACCACGACGAGCACCACCGCGCCGCCGACGAGAAGCACCACTCCCGCGAAGAGAATCGCCGGTGTGAACCCGCCGACCGCAACCGTCATGGCCCACAGCACAATAGCGATGACCATATAGAGACCAGCTGCAAGCGCGAAGTTCCGCTTGCGAAGTCGCTGCCCGCGCGCGAGCATCGCGTGCAACTCGGCGAGCTCCGCCTCGCTGAAGCGGCGCTCCCGCAACGCTGCGCGCTCGCGGCTGCCCAGTTTGTTGATAGGGATACCAGCCATAACCACCTTGCTCCACTCTACGACGACTCTGCGCAACGAGTTGCCCGCCAGATTCTTGCACTCCGATGTATTCTACCGTCATTTGGAACGCCGCCCGCTCCGAATGACCTTCCGCAAACCTTAAGTCGTTGAAACGTGCTTACCCGGAAATGCTGGTCTACCAATAGCATCTACGGGTAGAACAATACTAACGCGCTCGCCGAGACGCGGCATGAGCGCACCTGCCTTAGGGAGGCATCTATGTACCCGTACGACCCCAATCACGATTACGTGAGCGATTATATCGACCAGTGGAACCGACAGATTCGTGCCACGAAGATTTGGATGGCGGTTATCGGCATCGTGCTCGTAATCACCGGACTTGCCAGCGCGATCGCGCCGTTCAGCATGTATGCGTTCATCCAAACGTTCGCCGCCGTCGCGCTCATCATGCATGGTGCCTCGCACCTGGTGAGTTACTTCCAAACGCCGCAGTTCTTCCGCAACGGCGCGACGCTCGCATCGGGTCTGTTGAACGCCCTGCTCGGTGTCCTGCTGCTTGCGCTGCCCGCCACGCTTACCGCCGGAACCATCGTGTTCCTGCTGGCGTTCCTGCTGGTGACCATGGGCATCGAGCGCATCTCGTTCGCCCAGAACATGAAGTACTACCAGCTTGGCGGTTCCACCGCTGGCATGATCACGGGCATCGTCGATATCGTGCTCGGCATCGTGTTCGCTCTTATGCCGCTCTTCGCAAGCGCGGCGATCAGCATCCTCATCTCGGCATACCTGGTTGTTGCCGGCGTGGCACTCATCGTGGAGAGTCTTTCGATCAAGCGCATCGACCGATGAAGCCGTAGCGCTCAGCACGAGACGATACATATAAAGGCGGTGGAACCGGGCTATCCGATTCCCACCGCCTTTTCGTCAAAACGTTTACCTGCGAACGCGCTTACAGGTACTTGCGCCAATCGTCTTCGTCATCGTCGCCTTCTGCCTGCGTCGCGCGCGCCGATTCCTCCGCGGCCTTCGCAGCAGCCGCTGCGCGTGCGGCATCCGCATACGACGTCGAAGGCGCCTCGGGGAACGCGCTGAACGCATGCTCGAACTTCGCGAGGTTCTCGTCGTAGCGCGTACGCGGGATAGCGAATATCACCTGCTTCACGCCGTGCGAACCGCTCGCCAGCTCATCGCGGAACATCTCGGCAACTTGCTCGGCGTCCCATCCGAAGACGCCGCAACCGTAGGCGCCGAGTACGACCTTCTCGCGGCCGAGCGCATCGATGATCGCAAGCGCGAAGCGAATGCGATCGCGCATGGAGGCGGCGAGTGTCTCTTCGCTTACATGGTAATCCGCACGGGCGCGCTTCGCGTTCGGCGCCGCCGCGACGACGACGTCCGCGTAGGCATGCATCTTCCCACGCTCGAAACGCACGGCGGGCACCGCGAGGGCGCGTTCGCGATATAGCTCGCAGTTGATGTTGCGGCGGCGGTTTTCACCATACCAATCGCGCTGTTCATTGAGGACGTTATACAGGTAGGACTCCGTGCAAAGCGCTTCCTCTTGGGCGAGGCCGCCGCGAATGTAGCCGCCGCCCGGGTTCACGAACGAGGCGAAATCGAGCACCGCAAGGTCGCAGAACTGGGCGTAGCCGCGCCCGTTCTCGAGAATCGCCGCCACGGAATCGAGCTGGACGACCGTTACGTCGGGCACGCACGGCTCAGCAACCTCAACGGAAGGCATGCCCTCGTAGCGCGTCACGCCTTCAAGAGAACGCGCGATATCCTTCGCAAGGCGCTTAGCCACGTCCTCCGTGTGCTGCTCGGCAGCCTTCTTGCGCGCCTCGCGCTTCGGGTTCTCGCGCCCGTTGCCACGGGTTCCCCCGTTGCGCCCGTTTCCTGAACGACGATCGTCCCTACGCTCCATGTCATCACCTCTGTACCCGGATCTCTTCGGACTCCCATAAGGATACCCGGAAGCGGGGCGTCGCGCACGCGGCACGCTGAAGGCAAAGCGCGGCACAAAGAGGCTTCGCGAGCGGAGTGCAAAGGCGTCGCGCACGCAATTACCTGCTTTGGCGCGCTCGAAACGTCACCGGAATTGGAAATCTGGCCAAAAACGAAAGTATTGTGACACTTCTTCTCGGGGAATGAGGGTGCGGTTCCCCCATAGCTGGGATAACCGCGCCCCCTACCAGGGCGGTGGGCGATGCGCACCCCCGTTTTTCAAGAAGAGGTGTCACAATACTTTCGCTTTTGACCACCGGAGCCGATATTCAGGAAATGCCGCGGCAGTCGCAGCGTCAGATCGTCTTAATCGCGCTCGTCGCGATGGCAACGGCTTCGTCAACGCTATCGGTGATGTGCACAAGATCCGGGTCAAGCGCGGAAATCATGCCCTCTTCCTGCACCGTCCCCTCAATCCAGTCGAAGAGCCCACGCCAATATGCGCTGCCCACCAGCACGACGGGCATCCGCGTGACCTTGTGTGTCTGCACGAGCGTGAGCAACTCGAAAAGCTCGTCAAGCGTCCCGAAGCCGCCGGGAAACACGATGGCTCCCTGCGAATACTTCACAAACATGGTCTTCCGCACGAAGAAGTAGCGAAACGACATGCCGAGGTTGACCCACTTGTTCAGACCCTCTTCGAAGGGGAGCTCAATCCCCAGGCCGATCGAGACGCCCCCGCGCTCGGCCGCGCCGCGGTTCGCTGCCTCCATGATGCCCGGCCCGCCGCCCGTGATGGTGGCGATGCCCGCCTCCGCAAGCTGCCGTCCCGTCTCGCGCGCTGCACGGTACATGGAGTCGCCTCGCTTGGTACGGGCGGAGCCGAAAACCACCACCGCGGGGCCCACCTCGGCGAGCGCGCCGAAACCGTCGACAAACTCCGCCTGGATGCGCAAGACGCGCCAGGGATCCATATGGAGCCAGTCGGTCGATGTTTCCGGTGCGAGCAGGTTGCCCATCGTGGTGTCGGTGGGCGCCATGGGTCCACGCAGAACCACGGGGCCGCGCTGATGCGTCTGCTCGCTCGTGTAACCGTGCTCTTCGTCGGGAATGCCATCGAGCGGGCAATGATGCGAACTATTGGCAGACGCGTTCATCCCGCCATCGACTTCGTCGTGATTCTCGCGAGCAGCGGCTCCCGCATCGTATTGCCCCTCCGTATGATTCATCATTTCTCCTCTGCCTGTTGCCAACTCATTTCTCACAGCATAGCCGTTTCGCCGAAAGCAGCGTTAATCCGACCGTTGGTCGGCGAAAACCGCACGTCCGCCCTTCCATTACAAAATCCTGACGTGCATCTGCTTGAATACCAAGAACATCGAGGTAATCAGCTGTAAACCCCCGGGACTGGCTTCCTTGCAAAACCCTTACGTTCACGAGGCCGCCATACTCGTACGGCGTATCCTACACTGTTCTTGGCACCCCGCCTGATAGGGCGACGCTCCGGGCGACCGACGCGACCGACTCCCGCTGCGCGGGGAGCCGATGCCGGGCGCTCATTGCGCCATTCATCCGTCACAAGACCAAGGGGTGAACAACATGACGAACAAACGCCTTACCGTTGTGCTCGCCACGCTGCTCGTATTGATCGTGGGCGGCGGAGCTATTTTTGCAGTAACGCAGAACCCGGCAAATCCGGCAAGCAATCCTGCCCAAGCAACCGAGCCCGTGGAGGAGACGCTCCCCTATCCCGAGGGAGGCGGAACGCTCATCCTGCGCGTGAACCCCGAGTTCGCGATTCACTATGACGCCTCCGGTGTTGTCGTAGGCGTTGAAGCGCGCAACGCTGACGCTGAGAACATGAAGCTCGATCTCACCGCGCTCGAGGGCATGGCATGCCGCGAGGCGGTTCGCACGCTCGTCGAACGCATTAACGACGCTGGTTATTTCGTGGAAGAAGTCGAGGGCGAGGGCAACACCATCAACCTTGAGGTCGAAAGCGGATCGGCGCTTCCCGAAGAGAACTTCCTGCGCAATATCGTGCATGAATCCGAGACGTACGTCGTTGGGCAGAACATGACCGTCCCCATGGAAGTCTCCGGCACGACCGACTATGGCTGGACGAACTACGGCGACTCCGATTATGGCCCCGACAGCGACGGCGTGACCGATTACTACGACTCCGATTACGGCCCCCTGAACGACGGCGTGACCGATTATAACGAGCCTGCATCGGACGACAACACGAATTACGATTCCGGATACACGAGCTCCGGCGGCGGCTCCAGCAGCGGTGGAGGCTCCAGCTCTGGCGGAGGTTCCAGTTCCGGCGGCGGCTCCGCGCCAGCACCCGCACCAGCGCCTGCCCCGTCTCCCGCGCCGAGTGGTGGGAACTCGGGCTATGACTCGAACTCCGGCTATGACTCGAATTCGGGCTACGACTCCAACTCCGGCTACAGCGGCAACTCGGGTCACGACTCGGACTCCGGATACGACGATTAGCCCATGTCGATCCGTCATGAGCTGAAGTACCTCATCTCGCCGATAGACGCTCATGTGCTCGCACGGCGCTTCTCGACGCTTTTCGCGCGCGACCGCCATGCGGGCACGGACGGCTCCTACACCGTGCGCAGTCTGTATTTCGACACACCCGACGACGCTCTGCTCCGCCAAAACAAGGAGGGCGTCAGCCGGCGCGAGAAATGGCGGCTGCGCACCTATGGCGAGGGCGGTATGCTCCGTTTGGAAAAGAAGGCGAAACACGCCGGCGCGAGCGAGAAGAGCTCTTGTCCCCTTTCGCCCGAAGAGGCACAGGAACTCGTCAACGATGGCCGGGCACCCCTTGCTTGGGAGTCATGCGATCATCCGGTCAAGCGTGAATTCCACGGCAGGCAGGAAGCATATCTCCTGCGTGCGGCATCCGTCGTGTGCTACCGCCGTGAAGCATTCACCTACGCGCCGGGCAACGTGCGTCTCACGATCGACTCGCACATTGCATCGAGCCCGAACCCGCGCGCCCTCCTCGACCCAAGCATCCCGCTCATCCCCATCGACCCAGGCCGCGTGCTCCTCGAGGTGAAGTTCGACGCATTCCTACCCGATATCGTTCGCGCCGCGATCGAAACCCCGGGCGCGGTGCGCAGCGCATACTCGAAATACGCGCTGGGACGCCGATACGAGTGATACCAAGAAAGGCAATCCATGGTTACGTTCGACGACATCTTCACCTCGGCATTCCTCGACCGCATGGGAGCCGTGCCGCTTATCGACGCCATCGTGGCGATGCTGCTCGCCTGCGGGATTGGTCTCTTCATCTTCCTGATCTACCGGAAGACGTCGAGCGCGGTCATGTACTCCACGTCATTCGGCGTGACGCTCGTGGCGCTCACCCTCATCACGACCCTCGTGATTCTCGCCGTCTCAAGCAACGTGCTGCTCTCGCTGGGCATGGTGGGCGCCCTCTCCATCGTGCGCTTCCGCGCGCCCATCAAAGAACCGCTCGACCTCGTGTTTCTCTTCTGGTGCATCGCAACGGGCATCGTGCTCGCCGCGGGCTTGCTCTTCCTTGCCATCTTCGGCGCGGTGTTCATCGGGCTCGTGCTTCTCATGTTCGCGGATCGCAAGACCGATGACCGGCCGTACATGCTCGTGGTGCACCTTGAAGGCGAAAGCGCGGAGCAAAATGTCATCACGGCAATCGAGGCGCGCGCCGCCCGGCATGCTCTCAAGGCGAAAAACGTACACGGTGGAAGCGTAGAGCTCACCTTTGAACTGCGACTCAAGGAAGGCGGGGCGGCGCTTGTCGACGAGCTTGACGCGCTCGAAGGCGTCACCGACGCGGCGCTCGTGTCATACAACGGCGATTACCTCGGATAGCAAAGGCACCAACCCGAAAGCACGGAAGCAAGCAGAACGCCCATGATCAGGAACCACCACATAGACGTCATCTGCATCTTCGCGCTCGTACTCGCGACGGGTGCCGCCTGCCTGCTTGCCTGGGCGGGATCTGTCGGCGTCATCGCACCCGCGCGACCCAACACCTATCTCGACCTCCTCTTCGACGATTCCCGCGTGCACACCGTCAACATCGAGGTCGAGGACTGGGACGCGTTCATCGCTTCGGCGCCGGAAGAGGAGTACATTCAAGCCGATGTCGTCATCGACGGCGAGCGCATCACGGGCGTGGGGCTGCGCGCCAAGGGGAACAACTCGGTTGGGCACATCTCACGCCGCGGCCTTTCGCGCTATAGCCTGAAGATCGAATTCGACCACTACGACCGCAACACCACCTATCACGGCCTCGATAAGCTCTCGCTCGACGCGGCCTTCCAAGACAACAGCTATCTCAAGAATTACCTCGCCTATGACATGATGCGCTTCATGGGCGTCCCCGCGCCTGCAACCGCTTTTACGCAGGTCATGGTGAACGGCGAGCCTTGGGGTCTCTTCCTAGCCGTCGAAGACGCTGAAGATGCGTTCGCAGACCGCGTGTGGGGCGCAGACCACGGCGTACTTTACAAGCCCGATTACCGCTCGCTCGAAGCCGAAAACGCCGACGTCGCCCTGCGCTATGTCGGCGATGACCCTTCGCTCTACCCTGGGATCTTCGACGAGGCGCAGCTCGATGTAGACGAAGCAGGCAAGCGAAGGCTCATCCGAGCGCTTGAAGGGCTCGCCTCTGGCGAGAACCTCGAACGCTACGTCGATGTCGACGCAACGCTGCGCTACTTCGCCGTACAGGTCTTCGTCGCGAACCTCGATAGCTACCTGGGAAGCACCGGCCACAACTACTTGCTCTACGAAAACGCGGGGCGCATCTCGATGCTGCCGTGGGACTACAACCTCGCCTTCGGCACGTATGCGCTCGGCCGCCCGGAGCTCCCCGATGATGTCGGCACGTATGTGAACCTTCCCATCGACGAGCCGGCCGCGCCCGAGGTACTCGCTGAGCGCCCGCTCTTCACGAACCTTATGGCGCATGAGGAGTACCGGGCGCGCTACCACGACCATCTCGATGAGCTGGTCGCCAACTACGTTGAGAGCGGGCGCCTATCCGAAACCATCGCCCGTATGCGCGAGCTTATCGCACCCTACGTTGCGGAAGACCCCACAGCGTTTTGCACCTACGAGGAATTCCTCGTAGGCGTGGATACCATCGAGATGTTCTGCCTGTTGCGAGCCGAAAGCATACGCGGCCAGCTCGATGGCGCGATTCCCCCGACGCATGAGGGGCAGCGGGCTGAACCAGGGGCACTCGTCGACGCTTCCGCAATCGCACTCGAGGATATGGGCGAGCTCGCCGACCTCGACGAGACGGCCGAGACCGGCGAGCGAGACATGTAAAATCACCCCATGTTAAAAACCCCTGGGGTTATGTTACATGCCTCAACCTAGCGGGCCGCTCTAGTAATCCGCAGCGGCCGGCGAGTCCATCCATGCGCGCACGAACGCCTCATAGCGACCCTCGATAATGGCCTGACGTGCCCGGCGCATGAGGTCGAGCAGGTAGTAGATGTTGTGCATGGAGAGCAGGATGCCGCCGAGCATCTCCTTCTGCGCAACCATATGGCGAATGTGGGCACGGGTGTAGCCGCCCGTGCAGACGGGGCACGTGCACTGCTCGTCGATGGGACGCGAATCGCGGGCGAAGCGGGCGTTGCGGAAGTTCAGGCGCCCCTCGCTCGAAAACGCCGTGCCCATGCGACCGGTACGCGTGGGCAGCACGCAGTCGAACATGTCGATACCGCAGGCCACGCCGCGCACGAGCGTAGTGGGGTTGCCGACGCCCATGAGGTAGCGCGGCTTGGTACGCGGCATGTATTCAGAGGCAAGCGGAGCGAGCGTCTCGAACATGATCTCGTGGCTCTCGCCCACCGAGTAGCCGCCGATGCCGTAGCCGGGGAAATCTCCCATGTCTTCAAGCCGCTGCAAGCTCTTCACACGCAGGTCGAGATGCATACCGCCCTGCACGATGCCGAAGAGTGCCTGGTCGGGACGGGTGTGCGCCTTATAGCAGCGCTCCGCCCAACGGCTCGACAAATCGGTCGAGCGCTCGACGTCGCGGCGCTCCACGGGGTAGCCGATGCACTGGTCGAGCTGCATGCAGATGTCGCTGCCGAGTTTCTGAGCGATCGCCATGTTGTCCTCGGGCGTCCAGAACACATGGCTGCCGTCGTAGTCCGTCGCGATGAAGCGCACGCCCTCGTTCGTGAGCTTCACGGCGTCCGAGTGGCTGAACACCTGGAAGCCGCCGGAATCCGTGAGAATGGGACCGTGCCAGTTCATGAAGCTGTGGAGCCCGCCCATCTCGGCGATGAGGTCGGCGCCGGGCCGCATAGCCAGGTGGTACGTGTTCGAAAGGACGATCTGCGCCCCCAGGTCGCGCACGGTCTCCCACGGGATGCCCTTCACCGTAGCGCGCGTGCCTACCGGCATGAAGATGGGCGTCTCGATGTCGCCGTGCGGGGTATGAAGCACGCCGGCGCGCGCATGCGTCTTGGGATCTTCGGCGATGATGTCGTAGGTGAAAAGCGATTGATCCATGGGGCCCTCTATCGGTAGCGTGCGTCTGAACCTGTTAGGTCGAGAGGAAATCATACCAGAAGGCGTCGGCGCCATTGAAGTTGCACGATACATGCGCCAAGGAAGGGATCGTGGCGTAAAATAACCCTAGGGGTTTTTCGACATTTCGACACCAGGGAGGGCTCTGATGGCAGAACGTACCGAGACCGTCCTCGCAGCGTACGAAAAGACCGCAGCGAGCATCATAAAAAAGCTCGAGCAGCACGGCATGGAAGGCCATTACTGTGCGTCGCGCGATGAGGCCATTGAGCTCGTGCTGTCCTGGATGAAAGCAGGAGAGTCCGTGACATGGGGCGGCAGCGAGACCTTCAAGGAGTCGGGCATGAAGGCCGCGCTTGATAACGCGGGCTGCTACCACATGCTCGACCGCACAACGGCTTCGACCCCCGAAGAACAGCGCGAGATGTGGCGCGACCGCACGAGCGCCGATTGGTTCTTCATGAGCGCGAACGCCCTCACCGTGAACGGCGAGCTCGTGAATATCGACGGCAACAGCGACCGCCTCTCGCTTCTGCTCCATGGTCCCGCGCACGTGGTGGTGCTCGTGGGCATGAACAAGGTCGTCGCGGACGTGGACGCAGGCTTCAAGCGCATCCGCACCGTCGCCTGCCCGCTCAACGCCGCGCGCCTGCATACGAACACCCCGTGCGAGCTCACCGGCACCTGCGCGGAATGCCATGCCGCTGGCTGCATGTGCTGCAACATGGTCGTGACGCGCCACGCCCGCGGCGCCGGACGCGTGCGCGTGGTCATCATCGGCGAGGAACTGGGCTACTAACCCGGAGATACAGAACCGGCCGCATCTGCATCCCAGACGCGGCCGGACACGGCTTCGGCAAAACGAAGGGCGACACCGCCACTGCGATGCCGCCCCTATGTTCTGTACTTTGGACTCACCCCAAGCATCTCTTGAACTTCGGCTTTCCTTCCCTGGAAGGAGCCCCGACCGCTATAGATGCCTTCGAGCTGGTCTGCGTATCTTCGTTGGCTTCAATCCATGCTGCGACGGAGATCAACGGGTTGCTACGGGCATAGACCCCAAAAGCTAAGCCTCAAATCCGCAGGCAACGAGCCCGAACGCTTGCGGTTGATCTTCTAAACCCATTGGACTCGCCTCCTTCGGTCGTCGCTTACTTCTCTGAAGCGACCCTGTCTGTCACTCTCTTTGTTCCCGCTCAAGCAGGCGATAAACAACCAAATACACGTGCTTCGCCAACGGTAGAAAAGCGTCGGCAAGCGGCTACTGCGCGGTAGCAGCCGCGAACTCGGCGAGCACCGACGGGATGTCGATTTGCTGCGGACACACTGCCGCGCAGCTGCCGCAACCGATGCACGCGCTCGGACGCTTGTCCTCGTCCATGATCTGCAGGCGCATGCGCGAGATGAAGTCGCCGTTACCGGTGAGTTTGCGCTGGTTGTAGAGGGCAAGCAGATCCGGAATATCGAGTCCCTGGGGGCAGTGGCTCGTGCAGTAATGGCATGCGGTACACGGCACCGTCCCCTGCGCGAGCATGCCGGCCACAATCTCGTCGAGCACAGCGCGGTCGGCATCGGTGAGCGGCCGCTCCTCCTCGAACGTCGCGATGTTCTCCTTCAGCTGCTCGAAGTTCGACATGCCGGAAAGCGTCACGCACACCTCGGGGACGCTCTGCACGAAACGGAACGCCCAGGCGACAGGCGTCTCATCCGGGCGCTGGGCTGCGAGCCTCTCCACATCCTCTGGGGAAAGGTTCGCGAGCTTGCCGCCGCGGACCGGCTCCATGACCCACACGGGCAGCCCGTGTGCGCGGCACAACTCGACCTTGCCCTTGGCATCCTGGAACTCCCAGTCGAGATAGTTGAGCTGGATTTGGCAGAACTCCATATGCTCGCCGTGCGCCTCGAGGAAGCGCTCCATCACAGGAATGGCTCCGTGGGTGGAAAAGCCCAAATGGCGAATGCGTCCCGCCTCTTTCTGCTTGAGCAGGTACGGCATGATGCCGTGCGCGGGGTTGAGATACTCGTCGATATTGAGCTCGCACACGTTGTGGATAAGGTAGAAGTCGAAGTACTCCATGCCCGTGCGCTCGAGCTGCGCCTCGAAGATCTCCTCGACCTTATCCATGTTCGAAAGGTCGTAGCCGGGAAACTTCGTGGCGAGGTAGAACGAATCTCTCGGATAGGCGGCGAGCGCACGGCCCATAGCCGCCTCGGACGTGCCGTTATGGTAACCCCATGCGGTATCGAAGTAGTTCACCCCATGGTCGATGGCGTAGGCGACCATCTCCTCGGTCGCCGCCTGATCGATCGCGCCGTCGTCCCCGTCCAGAACAGGCAGGCGCATCGCACCGAAGCCGAGTGTGGAGAGCTTGCACCCTTGGAAATCCTTATACAGCATGAGATACCCCGTTCCCTCGCGGTCAAAGATTCGCCGGCAGCAAAATTACCTGTTCAGAAGCACGACGATCGCGACTACAATCGCTACGGCCACGACCACGATACCGACAATCGCGCCGATGAACCTCGTGCGCGAACCGCGCGTGCGCTCGCGAACCGTCCGCTCCACGCTCGCGAGCTCTTCGACTTCCGCAGCTTGCTGCTCACGCTCGGCGCGATCCGCCTCGAGGCGCGCGGCGATGGTTTGCGTAACCTCGGGATGTGCATGGATGTCGTTAGCCTCGTCGATGAGGGCTTGGGCGTCGTGTGCTTCTGCCTGTGCATCCTCGGCAGCCTGCTCTTGTTCGCGCTTCGCCTTCTCCTGCGCGGAAATCTGCTCCTTCATGCCGCGCTGGCGCTCTGCAGCGGCATCCTTCGCCTCGCGATAGGTGTTTCGCGCCTCATCGGCAGCAGAGCTTACCTCACTGAAGGCAGCTTTCGCCTCCGCCATGGGCTTCTCGGCCTCGGAGGCAGCACGTCGTGCGTACTCGAGCGCATCGGCAAGCTCGCGCGTGATGCGCGGCAGATCCGCCGTCGCGAGCGCAAGCTCATGCTCGGCATCTGCGATCTCCTGCTCGAGTTCGCCTGAACGCACGCTGTAGGCGGCGGAGTTGGCCGAGGGGTTGCGCTGAACCTCCACCTGCTCCTCTTTGAGCATCTTGAGGCGCGCGTCGGCACTTTGGACCGCAGCTTGGGCGGCGGCGACACCATCCGTCTGCTCGCGCTCGGCCTTCTCGAGATTCTTCTTGGCATCGTCCAGGCGACGCTGCAGACGGGCGCCGTTCTCGCGCGCCGACGCCTCGCGCGCCTCCGCGGCATCAAGCGCCGCCTTGAGCCGCTTGTCGGTCTGAGCATCGGCGTCCTTCATCTGCTGAAGCTGCTCTTTCAAGGCGTCGATCTCTTGTTGGAGGCGATTCTGCTCCTGCACGGCGGCGGAGCCCGCCTCTGCGGCGGCATCGCGACGGGCGGTTTGGTCGGCTATGATCTGCGCGTAGTTCCCCTCAATCTCGCGGCGGTGCGCAAGCTCCGCCTCCTCGTTCGCGATGGTATCGTCGAGGGTCTCGAGCTGGTCGCGTGCCTCGGCATGCGCCTTGCGCGCGCTGCGCATCTCGTTCATCGCCGCGGCGCCCGTCGTAAAGAACGAGCCGACCGCCTCCACGGCAGACGCCCCCGCCTCGTGGGAGGCAACCTCGCCAGGCTCCCCGGCGACGGGTTGCACAGGCGCAGGATTGTCGAAATCGACGGGCTGCAGCCCCTGCTGGAACGTCTGGTCTTCCGCCGTCTGCTTGTTCATGTCTTCTGCCATGGTGCACTCCCCCAACGCGCGTGAAGCTTCGGTTCCTTCAATGATATATGCCCATGCGGACACCGCTCGTTGCAATCGAAGTTTTTTCACCCGTGTCAACTATCAGCGGTGCCGACGGGACGGCGCGCACGCAACAGCGGGATGTTGCCCCGAGAGGGCTATTCGATGAACATCGCGTCGCCGAAACTGAAGAAGCGGTAGCGCTCCGCAACGGCCTGCTCGTAGGCGTCCATGATCTGATCGCGCGTGGCGAGCGCGGAAACGAGCATCATGAGGGTGGAGCGCGGCACATGGAAGTTCGTGATGAGGCCGTCGACCACATGGTAGGTCGAGCCGGGCATGAGGTAGAGGTTCGTCGTGGCGTCTGCGCAGGCAACGATGTCGCCCGTTCCCGTCACCGTCGCGGCATCCGGCGCGTCCTCGAAACGACGCGCCACGACCGGAGGCTCGCTCACGGGAGCACCAGCCTCCCAGGCGCTCTCGAGCGAGCGCACGGCCGTCGTGCCTACGGCGATCACGCGATGTCCGGCCGCCTTCGTGGCATGCACGGCGTCGACCACCTCCTGCGGCACGTGGTAGCGCTCCGTGTGCATGACGTGCTCGGTGGGGTCATCCTCCTCGACGAGACGGAACGTGTCGATGCCAACCTCGAGCTCGACCGTCGCCCAGCCCACGCCCCTCTGCTTGAGGCGCTCGATGAGCTCGGGCGTGAAGTGGAGCCCGGCGGTGGGCGCGGCGGCGGAATGTTCCTCGCTCATGGCATACACCGTCTGGTACTTCTCAGGGTCGCCGGCGTAATCCGTGATGTAGGGCGGCAGCGGGACGTGCCCCGCCGCGTGGATCGCCTCATCGAGGGTGCGCGGCTCGCCCGTAGCGTTTTCGCCCTGCGGCGTGAAGCGCACGAGACGTCCGCCGCGGCTATCGGGCACGAAGTCCACGACCTCGCCCGTAAGCACCACGGGAGCGCTTTCCGGCGCGTGGAGCCCACCCGCGCGGTACTCGATCACCGCGCCCGGCTTCAAGCGCTTGCCCGGGTTCACGAGGCATTCCCACACGTGCCCGAGCGGGTCGATATCCTCGCGGCGGTTGAGCAGCAGGGTCTCGGCCACACCACCGGTCTTGGCCTTGCGACCGATAAGGCGCGCCGGCATGACGCGCGTCTCGTTCGCGACGAGCAAGTCGCCCGGCTCGAGGTAGTCGATGATGTCGAAGAAATGGCGGTGCTCCACGCTGCCACCGGCGTCGAGCGGCACGACGTCGCCCGCGGTCGCGAGCGGCTCGCCGCGGTGCAGCACGAGCAGACGACAGGAGTCGCGCGGCTCCGCCGGCGCTTGGGCGATAAGCTCCTCGGGCAGGTTGTAATCGAAATCATCGGTGCGCATGGCTACCTCGCTTTCCTATTCCGGCTGAATAGCTTAGCACGGATGCGGTCGCGAAACGACCCGTTCTGAAGCGAGGTAGCCGCACGCCACCTTTAGGAGAAGAGGCGACGAATCTCGTCGCGACCCTCTTCGCTCGTGAAGATGATCGCCTCGTCACCCGACTCCAAGACGGTGCCTCCGTTCGGCACGATGAGATCGCCGTCGTGTTCCACCGCGGTCACGATGGTTTCCGCCGGGAACGGGATATCTTTGAGGGCAAGCCCCGCCGCACGAGCCTGCGCGCCCACCGTCACCTGCACGATGCTGTGCTCGTCGCGGCCGAGCTTCATGAGCGTATACATATCGTGCACGTCCATGCCCTCGATCACGAAGCGCGCCGTGATCTCGGCCTGGTTCACGCCTACGTCCACACCGTTCACCGGCGTGAACATCCACGCGTTCGCCGGGTTGTTCACGCGTGCCACGACGCGCGGCACGGCATATTCCATCTTCGCGAGCATCGACGTCACGAGGTTCGTCTCGTCCAATCCCGTCACAGCCGCGACGGCGTCTGCGATGCGCACGCCGGCACGTTCCAAAACCTCGGGATCCGAACCGCTCCCCTCGATAACAGAAACGTTCGGGCATATATGACGCACGCGCTCGACGACTTCGGCACGCTGTTCGATGACCGTGACCGCAATGCCGTCGTCCGTGAGGCGGGAGGCGAGATGGGCGCCGGTCTTGCCGCCGCCGACAATGATGACCTGCATGATTCCTCCTAATCGGTGATGCCGAGCATCTGCTTGAACTTTCTGCTGGCAGAGGTCGCCACAGCGGCGTAGATGATGTCGCCGGCGGCGAGCACGGTACCCTGTGTGGGGATGAACGTCTCGTTATCGTGCGAGACGCTCACGATCTGCACCTCGCCGAGCGCGGAAATCTCGCGCACGGTAGCGCCGTCGAGCAGCGCCGGCACGTCCGCGCGAACTAGGCGCACATCGCCTGAGCCCACTTCGAACACGTTATCGAGGTGGTTATAGGTAAGGAGCTCGCCGATGCGCGCGATGCCCCAGGCATTGGGCGAGACCGTCTGGATGTTCAAGCGACGATATGTGTCGGCCTTCGTAAGATCGTGCAGGCGCGCGATGACGCGGGGCACGCGGAACGTCGAGCGGGCGACATGCGCCACCACGATGTTCGCTTCGTCGGAACGCATGCAAGAAACGACGGCGTCCGTGCGGTCGATGCCCGCGCGCAGGAGCACGTCGCGGTCGAGGCCGATGCCGCACACGCGCTTGCCAGGGAACGAATCACCCAGCGCATCGAGCGCTTTCTGGTCCTGGTCGACCGCCGTGACCGAGAACCCCTGCCGCGCGAGCTTCCACGCGAGCCCCGATCCGATGAAACCCATGCCTACGATGATGACGTTCATAATCTCCACCTTTCAGATGGTGTATATCCTCAACTCTAGCGCTTCGCAGCGGCACGCGCCCGCTCGCGGCGGCGCAACCATGCCTTGCGAATCTCTTCAATGGCGATGACCAGCGGCGGGATGCAGCAGAGGAACACATAATCCTGCCAGGCCAGCGGTGCGGTGTGGAACACGCCCTGCAGTGGCGGGAACGTGGTGAGAATCACCAGCAGCACCACTTCGAACACGATGCCGATGAGGATGCGGCGGTTCGAGAAGAGCCCGATCTTGAATACCGAGGTGGTCTCGGTGCGGCAGTTCATGACCTGGCCGATCTGCGCGAAGATGATGCCCGCGAGCGTCATGGTCGTCGCTTGGATGTAAACCGGGTCGCCGTCGTTGCCCAAGCCCGCGAGCGGGATGCCCGGCCAGCCAGCGAGCACGTTCACCAGGAAATAGCCCGCCATGGCGACGATCGAGGCCATGAGGCCGTACCACAGGAAGGCCTTCACGAGCACGCGACGGTTGAGCAGGCGCTCGTTGGGATCGCGCGGGGGCTGATCCATGATGGTCTCCTCCGGCGGCTCGGTGCCCAATCCCAGCGCCGGCAGCATATCCGTGCCCAGATCGATGGTAAGGATCTGCATGGTTGTGAGCGGCAGCGGCACGGCACCGCCCGAGAGCAGGTAAACAGCGTTCGGCACCGCTTCGGGCGCATTGGAGTTTAGGATGTAGAGCAGGAACTTGCGGATGTTGCTGTAGACCGCGCGCCCTTCCTCTATCGCGGCGACGATCGAGGCGAAATTATCGTCCGTCAAGATCATATCGGCCGCCTCCTTCGCCACGTCGGTACCGGTGATGCCCATGGCGACACCGATATCGGCTTTCTTGAGCGCAGGGGCGTCGTTCACGCCGTCGCCCGTCACGGCCACGATCTCGCCCATCTCTTGGAGCGCCGTGACCACGCGGAGCTTCTGCTCGGGCGCCATGCGGGCGAAGACCACTTGGCCGGCAAGCTTCTCCTTGAGCTCTTCATCGCCCATCTTCGAAAGCTCGAAGCCCGAGATGACGGACAGCCCCTCACCCTCCACGATTTTCAGGCGCCGCGCGATGCTCGCTGCGGTGAGACCGTAGTCACCCGTGATCATGACGATGCGGATGCCTGCACGATGGCACTCCGCCACGGCGGCCGCGACTTCGGGACGAGGCGGGTCCATCATGACCTCGAGCCCCACGAAGGTTAGATTGCACTCGATGTTCTCGGGCGTGTAATCGCTCATAGCGTCGGGAATGCCCGCCTCCGCGTTCGCGCCGTCGAGCGGGCGGTACGCCACCGCAAGCACGCGCAGGCCGTCGGCGGCATATGTGTCGTTCGCCTCCATGATGCGCTGGCGGAGCTCCTCGCTCATGGGCTCGACAGCGCCGTTCACGCGCACATGGGTCGAAAGCCGCACGACCTCGTTCGGCGCACCCTTCGTGAATGCGATGCGGCGCGCCCCGTCCAGCGGGTACTGCAGGGCGTGCACGGTCGTCATGCGCTTGCGGCGACTCTCGAACGGCAGTTCCTTCACGCGGGGCATGCGCGCCTCGAGCTCGACGCGATCGATGCCGCCCTTCTGCGCGGACACGATGAGGCACGCCTCCGTGGGGTCGCCGTAGACCTCGTAGCGCTTCCCCTCCCCTTCCGGCTCGGCGAGGCGCGCGTTGCCGCAGAGCAACCCGCCTTCGAGCAAGAGCTCGAGGTCGGCATCGTCCACAGCGCGCCAACTGCGTCCCTCGGCTTCTATCTGACCTTCGGGCGCGTATCCCACGCCGGTGATCTCGTACTCGCGCGTTGCCGTCCACAGATGGTTCACGGTCATCTCGTTCTGCGTGAGCGTACCCGTCTTATCCGTGCAGATCACGCTCGTGGAGCCAAGCGCCTCCACGGAATCGAGCTTCTTCACCAGGGCGTTCCGGCGGCTCATGCGCTGTACCGCCATGGCGAGCGAAAGCGTCACCGTAGGCAGCAGGCCTTCGGGAATGAACGCCACGACCATGCCGAGCGCGAAGATGAACGACGATGCGAACGGCTCGTGCACCACGAACATGGACAGGCAGAAGAACGCGATACCCATGCACATGGCGAAGATCGTGACCTGCTTCGTGAGGCGGTTGAGCTGGCGTGTGAGCGGGCTCTCCGCCGCCTGCATGTTCTGCGTGAGGCTCGCGATCTTGCCGAATTCCGTGTCCATACCGATGCGGAACACCACGGCGCGGCCATTGCCTTCGGACACGCTCGTGCCCGCGAAGACGAGGTTGGGAATCTCCGCGGCGGAAAGCCCCTCTTCGAGCACCGCGTCCGCGGTCTTGCGCGACGGGGTGGATTCGCCGTTCAGCGTGGATTGATTCACCTGTAAGTCCGAGCTCGCGATGACGCGTGCGTCCGCAGAGATCTTGTCGCCCTCGGCGAGGAGCATGACGTCGCCCGGCACGAGGTCCTCGGCCAAAATCTTCTGCTCCTGACCATCGCGAATCACCGTTGCATAGGCTGGCAGCATCTTCTTGAGCGCCTCGGTCGCCTGGCTCGCACGCGCTTCCTGCCAGAAGCTGAACACGCCATTGATAATGTTCACGAGCCATACCGCGACGCCAAGCTCTGGGAGCCCCGCGATGAACGCGATGGCGCCCGCGACCCACAGCAGCACCGCCATGAGGTGCGTAAAGTTCGCAAGAAATGCGATGACGGGCGATTTCTTCTTTTCGCTTTGGATGACGTTTTTCCCGAAGCGCCCCTGGCGTACGGCCGCCTCGTCCGAGGCAAGTCCTGCGCGCGCCGTCTCAAGCTGGCCGAACACGCCGTCGATGGGCGCCTTGCGAATGGCATCGAGCGCGCTCAGATCCGTCGCAGCGACGGATGCCGGGGCGCCGGGGCCCAAACTGCTTCCCATGAAACCTCTCCTTCCCTGATCGCGGGGTGCCAGCAGCACATCCGCGATTGCGAAAGCATCTTAGTCACGTGAAAAAGCAGCTTCAAGGGGTTTGGCCATATCTTTGTGGCATCTTAATGCCCGGCTGCGCAGGGTGCCCGATCTTGCCGTTCAAGCCTTCGGGCGCCGCACGAAGGCGTGCGCGCTCGGCTTTCGCGGCAACCTCGGGCACCCTGCGCAGCCGGTCGGGGGTGCCTGGTGCGACTGCAGCTTTACAGCCGTTGCATGCGGTAGCCGACGCCTACATGCGTCTGAATGAGCTTCGGTTGCGACGGGTCGCGCTCGATCTTCTTCCGAAGCGTCGCCATGAAGACGCGCAGGCTCGCGATGTCGGAGTCCCACGACGTGCCCCAAATCTCATGCGTAAGGTAGGTGTGGGTGAGCACCTTTCCCACGTTTTCGCACATGAGCACGAGTAATTTGTATTCGATGGGCGTGAGGTGCAGCTCCTCGTCGTTCAGATACGCGCATCCCGCCGCATAGTCCACGCGCAAAGCGCCATTCTCGAACACGCTCTCGCCCGGGTCGTCGCTGAGCGACATACGCGCACGCCGTTGCCAGGCGCGCACGCGAGCGAGAAGCTCTTCCACGGAAAACGGCTTCGTGAGATAGTCGTCCGCACCTGTGTCGAGCGCTTCGATCTTGTCCGTCTCCTCGATACGCGCCGAGATCACGATAATCGGCACGTTCGACCATGAGCGCAACTTCTTGATGACGACGATACCGTCCACATCCGGAAGACCCAAATCGAGCAGGACAAGATCTGGGCCATGCGATGCCGCCTCGAGAATCGCCGCCTCGCCCGTGGCGGCGACATTCACGTGGTAGCCATGCATGGCAAGAGCCGTCGTGATAAGACGGCGCACCGCCGCATCGTCCTCCACCACGAGGACAGAGAGCGCCCCCGCGCCGTCCGCACCGGCCGATGCCGCCAATTTCGATTCCTTATCCATGGATTGCGACCTCCTCCGCGGGAAGCGTGAACGAAAAGATAGCACCATGGGGCACGTTGTCGTGCACCTCGATGGCGCCGCCGTGCGCCTCGACGATGGAACGGCAGAGCGCAAGCCCTAATCCAAAGCTTCGCTGCGCATCCGCCGGCCGTTCCGCCTTCGCACCGGAATAGAAGCGGTCGAACACATGCGGCTTGTCATCGTCCGCCACGCCCGGCCCGTCGTCTGCGACCGTCACACGCACGAGCGCTCCTTCGCGCCGAGCGTACAACCGGATGGTCGAACCTGCCGGGGTGTACTTGATGGCGTTACCCACGAGGTTTGTGAGCACCTGGATGATGAGGCTTGCATCGATGCGCACGAGGAGTATCTCGTCCGCGGGTTCGATGACAATGTGGTGCTCGCCCGCTTGGTTCGCGAGATGTGACACCGCTGCTTCGAAGATGTCATCGATGAGCTCGGAGTTCAAGGTGAGCTTGATGGTGCCTTCGTCGAAGTGCGTGATGGTGAGCAGGTTTTCAACCATGTCGATGAGCCAAAGCGAGTCGTGGTACACATCGTCCAGCAACGCGCGGCGCTGCTCGGGCGCAAGACGGCCGGAATCATCGCGTAGAATTGCCGCCGCACCCGAAATCGCCGTGAGCGGCGTGCGCAGGTCATGGCCGAGCGAGCGCAACAGGTTCGCTCGGAGCTGCTCGTTGCGCGCCAGCACGGCAGCCTCCTCACGCTCGCGCGCCTCCCGTTCTCGAGCGAGTTCGAGCGCGCACTCGCCGATGATCGAACGAGCGATGGAGAGCTCGAACGAGTCGATGCCGCGCTCGGCAGCGCGAATACCCACCACACCGAACGCTTCATCATGCGTGCGCACGGGCAGGAATATGCCGTCTCCCATGGGAATGGAAACGATTTCTGAAGCCTCGGCAGACACGGGCGGCGCAGGGGCGGGCGAATCGGCGGCCGAAGCGGCGCCGTCCGAGGGTTCGGCAGACCGGAACGCGCGCAATGCATCCACGCGGGCGTTTTCGGCGGTTGCCGCTCGCATCGCCCCATCGTCCCCATTGCCCACCAGCGGAGATCCAAGGCCGTCCCCCTCAGCGGGGTAAAACGCTACCGGGCAATCAAGGAGCTTCAAGAGCTGACTCAAAGCTATCCGTGCAATGCTTTCGGGATCATCCGCCTGCTGAAGCAGCTGGTTCGTCTCGAGAAGCACGCACGTGCGAAACGCCGTCCGCCGCGCCTCGCGGGCGTTCCGTGCGATATGATTCGTGAGCTCCGAGGCAACGATGGCAGCGACGAACATGATGGCGAACGTGACGAGATAGCTCGTATCGAGCGACTCGAGCGAGAAGCGCGGCACGACGAAGTAGAAATTGTAGAGCACCACCGAGAGGGCAGACGAGAGCAGCGTGTACATGCGTCCCGATGTGACCGTAGCGGTGAGCAGCGTCGATAGGATGTAAAGCGAGATGATGCTCGAATCGGTAAACCCCAGCTCGTGAAAGCCGAGGCCGATCGCGGTCGATGCCGCCAAGAGCGCACACATGATGCCGAGATGCGCCGCCGTGCGTCCTTCACGCCGCGGTGCTCGCACGTTCGTCTCGCCCATCTGCTGCCTCCCTTCGCGTCGCTCCTCAGTATAGCGTGGCAAAGCGAACACAACGCGTTCGTTCTTAAGGGGCAATACACCATATACCTGCATCTTTATGACATTTTAATGTCCAGGCGCTCGAGCTTAACACCACCTTTACCGCTCACGTGCTGTACTGGATTCGACAGCGGAGCATGCCCATGGAACCCATGTGACACGTGTATGTCGCTGTCGAGGATTCTTGGATTCGCTTGCATTTCGCGTGTTTCAGACGATTCATGCGGGGAAGAATCCGAGCTTCTGAACATGGTTCTGCGGACGTCGTGAGAAACGCGCCCGTCGTGGAAAGGAGACCACGCCATGCACGCAATAACCCCAGACGTCCTCGTCGAGGTGCTTATCGGCGCCGGCTGCATCATGCTCTTCGCCTACTGTGCCTTCGTGTTCGCGAGCGTCGGTCGGCGGGTGAAGCGCGCCCGGCGCAGCTCTTCGCTGCCGAACGAGCCACGGTAGCGGTACGGGTGGGGCGCGGGGCATATCGTCCCGTGCTCAAACAGCGCTGCGCGAACTGCGCGCGGAACGGTACGTCTCCGGTAGTCTTGCGCGCTATGCCCGCGCACGCTTTCGTTCATCACGCAGCCGGGCGCGATCGAGCGCGGCCTCCGCAGCCGAAAAGCGGCAGCCGCAGTACTGCTGGCGGTACATGCCAAGCTCGCGCGAACGGCGCGTGGCCTCGGGGTACCAGGGGCGGAAGTCGCGGATCACCGGCGTGAGGCCATGTGTGACGGCAAGGCGCTCGAGCACGTCGTTACAGGTGTCGAAGAGCTGGTAGGGCGACACGGCAAGCGTCGTGGCGATATGAGTAAAGCCCTCCGCTTCGGCGACGCGGCACGCCTCGGCCAGGCGGAGCGCGTAGCAGGCGCGACACCGCCGCTCACGGTCGCGGGCACCAATGGGTGCCACCCCGCACTCCCAGCGCACGGTATCCTCACGCGCCTCGATGAGCGGGATGTCTGCCTCCGCACACCAGCGGCGAAGTTCGGCCAAGCGCCGGTCATGCTCCTCAACGGGCTGGATATTCGGATTCGTCCAGCAGATCGTGGGCTCGAAACCTTCGTCTACCAGCAGACGCACCGGTTCGAGCGAGCACGGCGCGCAGCAGGCATGCAGGAGCAGGCGAGTCATTCGGCATCGCCCTCCGCCGATGGGCCAGTTGGGGACGTGCCCGGGGTGTCCCGATTGGGGACAGGTGCATTTTGGGACATCCGGCGCTCGCACCGGATGTCCCAAAATGCACCTGTCCCCAATCGGGACACCTCCCCATCCGGCTCATCCTCGACGTAGAAGCACACGCCCCAATCCGTGTCCATGCAAAAGGCAATGGCGGGGTCGCGATGAATCTCTTCGACATACGCCCAGTCGCCTGCGCAGCCCGTGAGGTGCAGCACGGCAGCGAAGACTCCGACGACCGGCCGTCCGGACGCGACGCCGGCGAGCACGAGCAAAGCCGTGACCGCGAACGTGGGCGCGAGCGCGATCACGAGGTACTGGCGGCGCGTGTAGACGATGCCGTCCGCGCAGGCGTAGAGCATGCCGCGTTTCCAATTCGCGCCGAACGTGACGCGCGCGTTGGCCGGCGCGAAGAGCTTGAAGAACACGCCGTGCACGAGTTCATGGACGATGAGCGAGGCTGCCGTCGCGATAGCCGCCATGGCAAACCACGCAATATAGCTCCGGAACGAAGTTCCGGCATCCCCCGCGGTGAATATGGCCGCGAGCTCGGGGTCGATCGACACGACGCCAGAGGCGATGAGCGCGAACACCACCGCGGCGCCCGCCACCAGCGCCACGATGAACGCTACGGCGGAAAGTCGCGCCGTACGCTTGAGGAACGCCTCATCTTCAAACGTGTGTATGTCGCTTCGCTTAATCATGTACCTAGCATACACGCGCCCCGGGCTCTGTGCCATAATGAGGGGCTGATCGAACGTCCTTCATCGAAACGACGGGCAAGGAGTCCCCATGGCATCCAAGCTTTCTCGCGATACGCGCCCCAGCTGGCCTCGTCGCGCCATCGTCACGGCGGGCATGCCGTACGGCAACAAGAACCTGCACTTCGGCCACGTGGGCGGCGTGTTCATCCCCGCCGACTTCTTCGCGCGGTTCCTCCGCGACCGCCTCGGTGCCGAAAACGTGCTCTTCGTCTCCGGCACGGACTGCTACGGCTCGCCCATCATGGAAAGCTATCGCAAGCTTCGCGAGGAGGGCTACGATAAGTCGATCGGCGCATACGTGCAGGAAAACCACGATCGCCAGGAGGCGACGCTTGACGCCTACGACATCTCGTGCGACCTGTACGCCGGCAGCGCCCTCGAGCCCGCCGCGCACGTGCACGAGCAGGTGACCGACGAGATCCTCCACCGCCTGAAGGACGCCGGAGTGCTCAACAAGCGCTCGACGCTGCAGTTCTATGACACGCAGGCTGGGCAGTTCCTGAACGGCCGCCAGGTGGTCGGCCACTGCCCCATCCAGGGCTGCAAGTCCGAAAAGGCGTATGCGGACGAATGCGACCTGGGGCATCAGTTCGAGCCCGAGGAGCTCATCGCGCCCATCTCGCAGCTCACCGGCACCACGCCGGAGCTTCGTCCGGTCGAGAACCTCTACTTCGACCTGCCGGCGTATCTCGACTACCTCAAACAGCATGTCGGAGAGCTCGAGCGCGACGGCGTCACGCGCTCCGTGGTCACGAAGACCATGGAGGAGTGGCTGCTGCCGCCCGTCCTCTACATCCAGAACAAGTTCCGCGAAGCCTTCGACGCCATCGAGGCCGAGCTCCCCGCGCACACGGTTGAAGAGCCTGAGGGCAACAAGAGCTCGTTTACCGTGGTGTTCCCCAGCTGGCAGGAGCGCGACGAGGCGCATGCGGTGCTCGCCCGCGGCGGCGTGCGCTTCCGCTCGGGCAAGGCGCTCGTGCCGTTCCGCATCACCGGCAACATCGACTGGGGCGTTCCCGTGGACGATTCCTGCGGCTGCCACGGTCTCACCTGCTGGGTATGGCCGGAAAGCCTGTGGGCGCCCATCAGCTTCACACGCACCGCGCTTGCCGAGGCTGAGCGCGCGGGCAAGGCCGATCGCTACGCGAGCCTTGACTGGCACGACTGGTGGTGCAGCGAGGATGCACACGCCTACCAGTTCATCGGTCAGGACAACATCTACTTCTACGGCATCGCGCAGTCGGCGCTATGGAAGGCGCTCGGCTGCAACATGCAGCAGTCGACGCTCGTGGCGAACTACCACGTGCTCTACATGGGTAAGAAGGCGAGTTCTTCGAGCAAGACGCCGCCCCCGCCCGCAAGCGAGCTCCTGGAGCACTACGATGCCGAGCAGCTGCGGGCACACTTCCTCTCGCTCGGACTTTCCGAGAAGCCGGTGAGCTTCTCGCCCAAGGCCTACGACACGCGCGAGACGGGTAAGAACCCGGACGGCACGGCGCTTCTGGCGCGTGACGATAAGCGCGTGAGCGACCCCGTGCTCAAGGAGGGTACGCTCCTGACCGGCGTGTTCAACCGCCTGGCTCGCTCGTGCTTCTATGGCGTGGCCGAACGCGAGGGCGACGAGAGCCGCGTGCGCACGGGCTGCATCCCGGCAGGGTTCGCGAGCGCCGAGGCAGCGGATGCGATCGAGCAGGCCGTGCTCGGCTTCGAAGACGCTATGCACCGCTTCGAGTTCCACCGCGCACTCGGCGTGTGCGACGCATTCCTGCGCTCCGCGAACAAGCGCTGGAGCGACGCGAGCAAGGCTGCGAAGGCGGCAGGCGCCGAAGACCCCGCTTGCGGCGACGACCTCATGAAGCAGGCGCTCGTGGACGCGTTCGCGGAGCTGCGCGTGGCAACCGTGCTCATGCACGGCGTCGTGCCGCGTGGCTGCGAGCTCATCTGCGAGTACTTCGACATCGCACCGGAGGCGTTCTTCAGCTGGGACCACGTACTCGAAACGACGGACGAGTTCGTGCGCGCCTTGGACGAAGAGCCCGGCAGCCACCGCGTGAAGGTGCTGCCCCCGCGCTTCGATTTCTTCGCCTACTAGCGAACACTGGGTTGCGCAGCACCGCGCTGCCCCGCTGACAACATCCACGATCTAGAAAGGGTCCCATGAGCGGCACCTTGACCATACGCCTTGCCACCGAGAACGACATCCCCGCTGTGGAGCAGGTGCTTCGCGACGGCAAGGCGTCGATCGCGAAGCTCGGCATCGCGCAGTGGCAGTCGAACGGCTATCCCAGCCGCGCCGAAGTCGCCCGCGACGTCGAACAGGACGCGTGCTACCTTGCCGAAGATGAGGTCGGCACGGCGCTTGGCACGATCGCGCTGCTCTTCGACGGCGAGCCAATGTACGACCGCATCGACGGCGCCTGGCTCACAAGTTCTACCAGCAGCGCACCCCGCTACGGCACGCTCCATCGCACGGCCGTGAGCCATAGCGCGGCGCGCAGGGGCGTGATGAGCGCGCTTTTCGCCGAAGCGGAACGCATTGCGCGCGAGCGGGGATCCGAAAGCCTCCGCGCCGACACACATCCCGGCAACACGCCCATGCGTCGTCTGCTCGAACGCCTCGGGTACACCGAATGCGGCATCGTCATGCTCGAGCGCGACGAGCCGGAACCCGAACGCGTCGCCTACGAGAAGCTCCTCACCGCGTGATAATTTCAGTACCTGGTACTGAAATTATCATTTCTAGAAAGGCAGCCATGCAAACGCTCTACCTCATGCGCCATGGACAGACCGAATACAATGTGCAGCACATTCTCCAGGGACGCTGCGATTCCCCGCTCACGAGCGAGGGCATCGCACAGGCGCGCCGCACCGCCGCATGGCTACGTGAGCACGCCGAACACGTCGAGCTCACCTGCACCTCACCGCTCGGCCGCGCGCGGCAGACGCTCGACCTCGTTCGCGAAGAGGTTCCCGCGCTCGCTCAGCTCCCCCGCCTCGATGTGCCGGGCCTCATGGAGCGCGACTACGGACGCTTCGACGGCAAGCCCGTTGAGCAGCTACCTGCTGACCCCTGGAATCCGGGCGACGCCACCGTGCGCTATGGTGGAGAGTCGCAGGCCGCGGCGCGCTACCGCATCGTCCGCACCATGCAAGACCTCATGAACAGCTGCGAGGGGAACGTGCTCGCCGTAAGCCACGGTTCCATCAGCCGGCTCTTCAAGACCGTCTGGGCGGAGCATGCTCGCTGCGACCAGGACGTTGCGCTCGGCAACTGCTGTGTGCTCGTATTCGAATATGACCGCACAACGGCCACGTTCGCGAACACGGAGATCTTCAACCAGTAGATCCTGCCAAAATCCCCCGTCCCCTTTGGCAGGTTCACGCCGCCTTTCCCGCGCTGAGCACGAAAAACGGCGGAATTCTGACATTGGGGACTGTCCCCAATGTCAGGGTTAGCGGCGCTTGCCGTGGGAGTTGCGCCAGATCTCGCGGCCGAGCATGAGCGCGAGCACGAGCGCGGAGAAGTAGCCCAAAAAGCCGATGATCGGGATGCCGAAGATCACCGGCTTGATCTTTGCGTAGTACACCACCGACGAACCGATGAAGAGACCTGCGATGACGATCGCCATGGACATACGGTCCACGATGCCGCCCAGCCGGCGGAGCACCTCGTCGGAACCCATGAGCTCGGTATTTACCTTGAGTTGGCCGCGCGTGAGCATACGCGATGCAAGGCCGAGGTATTCGGCGGCCTGCAGCGTGCCCTTCACGGCACGCATCGAGCCTGCGCCGAGCTCTTCAGCAGCCTCGCGCATCCGCGTATACGCGCTCTTCTCGCGCGCGATGTGCGCCTGGATGATCTCGATCATGTTCACATCGGGCATGTACTCGGTAAGCAAGCCCTCGAGCGTCACCATGCCACGGGCAAAGAGCGTCACCACGCTCGGCAGCTCGATGGAGTTCTTGCGTGCCAGGTTGATGAGCGTGGTGAGGAAGCGCCCAATATCGAGGTCTTTCAGGTTCGCGCCGCCGAAATCCTGCACGATGTAGTCGAGGTCGGTGAGAAACGCCGTGTGGTCGATCGCCGCCGTATCACCGCGCGAGACGGCGAAGCGCATGAACGCGTCCTTGAGCGCCGGCACGTCATTTTCCGCGACGGCGAAGATGATCTCTTTCACGATGCCGCGGTCGTGCTCGGACATACGGCCGATCATGCCGAGGTCGATGAAATAGACGATGCCGTCCTTCAAGATGATGTTGCCGGCATGCGGATCCGCATGGAAGAAGCCGTCGTCGAGCACCTGCGTGGCGTAGTCGTCGACGATCTGCGCGCCCACCTCGTTCAGGCGGTAGCCCGCGCGCTCAAGCTCCTCGGGATCGGCGATCGAGATGCCGTCGATGTAATCCATGACCACGATGTGCTCGGTGCAGTAGTCGAGATACGACCGTGGGCACGAGATGTTCGGCGTGTTCTTGTGGAACGCATAGAACTCGTTGAGATTCCGCGCCTCGGTGAGGAAGTTCGTCTCCTCGCGGAACGACCGCCAGAGCTCCTCCACCACTTCGCGCAGGTCGATGATCTGCTCGGTCTTGATGAAACGTGTGACGTGGCGCGCGAGCGAGCGCATGATGTCGATGTCTTGCGCCATAACCTGCTGGGCGCCGGGGCGCTGCACCTTCACGGCGACGTCCTCGCCCGTCACGAGGCGCGCCCGATGCACTTGCGCGAGCGATGCGGAGCCCAACGGGTTGGGATCGACGGCGTCGAAGATCTCCCCGAGCTCGTGCCCGTATTCCGCCTCCAAGCAATCAAGCACCACCGCATACGGCACCGGGTCGACCTCCGTGCGCAGGCGGCGCAGCTCATCGCAGTAGCGCTGGGGCAAGATCTCGGAGCGGTTGGCGAGGATCTGCCCCATCTTCACGAACATGGGGCCGAGCTCCTCAAGCATGCGGCGCAGCCGCACAGGCGTGAGGTCGTGCCAGATCTCGTATTTCCGGGCGATATGGAAGATCTCGGCGATACGCCGCCGACGCCCGGTAACGGTGAGCTGGTACTTCTCGGTATCGGCCATCACCTGAGGCTCTTCGGGCACCTCGTCTACCGCGCGCTCGCGCTTGAAGCTCGTACGCGAGGGCACGGGCTCCGGCGCATCCGGTGCCGTCTCATCGGCGACCGTCACGAGCGGCTCAGCGCTCTTTGTGTTCCTCTCGTCGAATTCCATGGTCGCTGCTGAACACTAGGCGTTCGTCGCGCCGTCCTCGGCGGCAGGCTCGGGCTCTTCGTCCTCAGCGGGCTCGACCCCCTCGACGGGTACTTCCGTCGCAGCATCCGGCACATTCGCCACGAGCTCCTCGACATGCGCGATGAACGCGGCGCGCTCGGTTGTGGAAAGCGGGCGCACGCGCGCCAAGATGAGCTCGTCCAAGATGCGCTCGGCGACGTTCGCGCCCTGCGCGCTCACGCGCTCGGTAACGTCGTGGAACGTCCCACCCGCGCGCTCGAACGCATCGGCCATGGAGCGGCCGAAGTCGCTCTCTGCGGCGTCGGCGCGAACCTGCGCTCCGCGCGCCGTGAGGTCGTCGAGCAGCTCTTTGCCCTTATCGGCAGCAACCGCGGCAACGCCCAGGCTAGCGTTCACCATGTTGTTCATGAGCTCTTCGAATGATGTGGCCATGTTGCCTCCCTGGTTCGCGCGGCGCCGGGTCTGTCCGCCGGCGCCACCATCGTTGCCCCTCTTGTACCCCGAACGTGCCGCCCTCAAAAATGATACAAAGCAGCCGTCTGGATTGTATCAATTAGCGCTCGTTGTCCGACATCGCGAAGCCGTTTTTCATCGCGCAGCTCGTGGTGTAGAGCACCTTGCCCAGAAGCTCCTCGGTTGCACGCTTGAGCTCATCGGCGAGCTGGTCGTTCGCGGCGGCGAGCTGTTCGGGCACCTTTTCGGGCGCAAGTTTCGCTACCTCAGCGTCGGCACGATGAAGCATCGCATGGCCGGCGGCCGCCATCTTCTCCTGATAGCTCTCAACCGCAGCCGAGTTCTCATGGAAGCGCGCGTCGGCGAGGGCGGCAATGAGGCGGTTCGCCCAGTAGAAGCTCTCGCTCGTCACGCGGGCGGTCGTGTTGCCCAGGTACTCCGGCAGCTCATCGACGTTCGCATAGAAGGGCACGAGCGCGTTGAAGGGATTCGAGCCGAACGCCATCCACTGCACCGCACGCCACGCCTCGTCGGCGTAGGGGCGCAGCTGCAGCACCGCGAGCTGACCGTTGCGGTTGATGCCGATGGGGCGGTACAGCGCGCGCGAGGCGGGCGTGCCCTTATAGCCATACGGGTCGAACGGAGTGCCCTGGTAGTGCGAGGAGAGCACGTCCTTCACGTCCTCGATGGTGAGCTTCCGCTCGGGGACGCGCGCCCACGGAATGTCGTCGGACTCCGGAGTGAGCTCGGCGGCGGAGCCGTCCCAGCGATCGCGCGGATTCAGGCAGCGCTGCATGTACCAGGCGCGCGGTGTGTTGTACACATGGTCGGAATCGCTATGGCTGCCGAATGCCTCGCGCGGGTTGAAGATGTCGCCTGCGAGCACGCGCTCGCGCACGTCGTCCAGCACATCCAGGAAGTCGGGCTCATCGCCTGACGCATCTTCGGAATCCTCGAAAGCATCGACATCGTCCAGGTCGTCTTCTGCATATTCGTAGTACAGATCCTCATAGATGTCGTCGATGACTTCGGGGCGGATAAGCGTAAGGTCGAGATGGTGCTCGCGCATCCACGAGCGAAGGTCCGCACTCGCCATGTGCTCCACTTGCTCGCCTTCGGCATCCGCAAGATCGAAGTAATCGATACCGAGCTGGTTCGGCATGGTCACATAGGCATCGTCCGGCACGCGCTTCGCGATCCAATGGTGCCCGCCCACGGTCTCAAGCCACCAGATCTCGTCAACATCGGAGAACGCAATGCCGTTCATCTCGTACGTGCCGTAGCGCTCCAGAAGCTCGCCGAGGCGCTTCACGCCGTCGCGGGCACTCGTGATGTAGGGCAGCACGAGCGTGACCATATCTTCTTCGCCAATGCCGCCGGGACGGGCGGGGACGTAGCCAGTCTCGCCCTCGACGCCCTGCGCGGGCTGGTACTTCACGAGCGGATCGGCTCCGAGCACGCGCGGGTTCGAGGTGATGGTCTCCGTCGCACTCATACCGACGTTGAGCTCGTTGAAACCCGCCGCTGCCCAAGGTCCATGACCGGGGATGGCGTCGGGAACCGCGGTGTAGCGCATGGGGTTATCGGGGAGCTCGATGCTCAGATGCGATTCCGTCGAGGTGTAGGTGCGGGGTTGCTCTTCCGGCTTCACCACGACGAGGCGCTTGGGCTCGAACTGACCGTTCGGGGAGTCTTCGTTGCGCGCGACGATCGTGGAGCCGTCGTATGTCGCCTTCTTGCCGATCAAAATGGTGGTGCAGGCCATATGCCCTCCTTAGCCAGGCGCTTGGAACACGGTGAGACCGCGTGGGCGCGACGTGGTATCTAGGTAGTAGTGTAGCGCTCTGCGCGGACAAGCGCGCGCGGGTTCGGCGGCGCGTTGGCTTGCCAGCAAGACCCACGCGCACTCGTTTGATTGCTTACACATTTCCCGGTGTTGCGGGAGCCGCTCCGGGGTATCATCTTTCACCGGTGGCCGCGCCCGCGGACACCTTTGACGCACTCGGTGCCGCCGGGCTGCGTCATGACTCCGTGCTCGCGTTGCGGGCACATTACCCGCTCCCCAGGAGCGTAGATGAGGAAGGTACAGCATGGCAACCGGTACGATCAAGAAGTCGTTCTTCCGTGAGAAGGGGTATGGCTTCATCACGCCCGACGAGGCGCTCGAGAACGGCTCGAAATCCGACGTGTTCGTGCATTTCAGCGCCATTCAGATGGATGGCTACAAGTCCCTCGACGAGGGCGACCGCGTTGAGTTCGAGATGGGTCCGGGCAAGAAGCCCGGTGAGACGCAGGCGATCAACGTCCGCAAGATCGCTTAACCGCGCGTAAGCAGCATACGTAGTTCGAACGCGGCGCTCAGGATTCGTCCTGAGCGCCGCGTCACTTTGAGGGCGGGTGCGTTCGCGCGGGCGGCGTGGCGACACTTTGGGGACGGGTACGTTTGTGACGTTTTCGATACAAAGATACCCGTCCCCAAAGTGTCGCCACGCCGCCCCAGGAACGAGCGCAAAGCGACGCAGCAAAAGCGTTGCCCGTTCGCTACTTTGTTGGAGGCTCCATACCGAGGTGTTCGAAGGCAGTGAGTGTCGCCATACGACCCTGCGGGGTACGCACCATGAGACCGCGCTGCAGCAGATACGGCTCGTACACGTCTTCAAGCGTCGCGGGATCCTCGCCCACCGCGCTCGCAAGCGTGGTGAGTCCCACCGCCCTGCCGCGGAACGTCCCAGCAAGCGTCTCCAGAATGCGGATATCCATCCAATCGAGGCCGAGCTCATCGATCTCGAAGAACTCGAGCGCCTCCCGCGCGATATCGACGTCGATCGATCCCCCGCCGCGCACCTGTGCGTAATCGCGCACGCGCTTGAGCAGACGGTTTGCCAAGCGCGGGGTACCGCGCGAGCGCGATGCGATCTCGGCAGCGGAATCGTAGTCGATCGCCACGCCGAGAATTGCGGCGGAACGCTGCACAATCTGCGCCAGATCTTCCACCGAATAGTAATCGAGCCTGAACGAGATGCCGAAGCGGTCGCGCAAGGGGCCGGTGAGCATACCGGAACGCGTCGTCGCGCCCACGAGCGTGAAATGCGGGATCTCGAGGCGGATGGAGCGGGCGGCGGGTCCCTTGCCAATCACGATATCGAGGGCGAAATCTTCCATGGCGGGATAGAGGATCTCTTCCACCGAGCGGTTCAGGCGATGGATCTCGTCGATGAAGAGCACGTCTCCTGGCTGGAGGTTCGTGAGAATCGCGGCGAGGTCACCCGTACGCTCGATCGCAGGGCCAGAGGTCGTCTTAATCTGCGCGCCGAGCTCGTTAGCGACCACCGTAGCCAGCGTGGTCTTGCCCAAGCCCGGAGGGCCGGAGAAGATCACGTGGTCGAGCGTCTCTCCTCTGCTTTGCGCGGCCTCGATGAGGATGCGCAGGCTCTGCTTGATATGTTCCTGGCCACAATAGTCGTCCAAGCGCTGCGGGCGCAGGCTCCGTTCGACGTCGAGGTCATCGGAGGTGAGGTTGCCCGTCACGAACCGATCGCCCCGGGTGGGGCCAGCAGCCCCCGCGGCCCGTGCACGCGGCGTGTCCTCCCATAGATCCTGTCCGGCGTCTGCTTCCCACATCATGCATCCATCCCGAGTCGCTTGAGCGCGGCGGCGAGCAGATCTTCAACCCGCATGCCCTCACCATCATACCCGTCGAGCGCGAGCTCCGTCTCCTGGGGACTGAAGCCCATGGAGAGCAGCGCCGCCTTCGCGTCTTCGAGCGGCGTGGAGACGGGACGCGCGACCGGCATACGACCGGAAGCGGAAACATCGGCCGAAGCGAGCTCGCGATCTTTTGCAAGCGAACCCTTGAGCTCAAGGATAAGACGCTGCGCAGTCTTCTTCCCCACGCCGGAAACGGCAGACATACCGGCAAGGTCTTCAGCCATGACGATGGAGAAGATCTGCGAGACGGAATACTTCGAAAGCACCGCAAGCGCCAGGCGCGGCCCCACGCTCGATACGCCGACGAGCCGGTCGAACATGGTGCGTTCCTCTGCGGTCGCGAAGCCGAAGAGCGCCACCGCATCGTTTCCCACGCGCATCCGCGTGAAGAGCCTGACCTCCTCGCCAAGTTGCGGCAGGGCGGCGGCGGTCATACCCGAGATACCCAGTTCGAACCCGATGCCCGATACGTCGAGCACTGCAACCGAGGGCGTCGCCTCGACGAGCGTTCCGCGAAGTTGAGCGATCATGCGTAGGGGTTTCCCTTCTCCTTGACATAGGCGCCGCTCGTTGCGGCAGCGGTGCGCCAGAGGTTGGCATGGCAGATGGCGCATGCGAGCGCGTCCGCCGCATGGTCCGGTTTGGGATCGTGGTCGAGATGGAGGAGGTTGCGCACCATGAACGTGACCTGACGCTTGTCTGCGGCGCCGGTACCCACCACGGCCTGCTTGATCTGCATGGGCGTATACTCCCCCACGTCCACGCCGGCGAGCGAGCAGGCGACGAGCGCCGCGCCACGGGCATGGGCGGTCGGAATGGCAGAGCGCACGTTCGCACCGAAGTAGATGCCTTCCACCGCCGCGGCATGCGGCTGGTAGCGATCGACAACCGAAACGAGCTCGTCCACAATATGCCTCAGGCGCGCCGCGAGATCGGTCTCGCAGTCCGTTCGGATACAGCCGTACGCCCGACAACGGCACTCGCCGCGACGCTCTTCGATCACACCCCAGCCGGTATTGGCCAGCCCGGGGTCGATCCCCAATACGACCATGCGCACCTCCCCTCGCCAACAACTACCTGTCATGACACCTTTCGAACATCTGTTCTAGTATAGCATAGCAGGCAGCTGCGGTCGCGCAGATGCGAAACTTCAAATAGTTAAAACTCGGCCGGGCTGGATGGCGTCAATTCTGAGAGAAGAACGAGAAACCGTGCGGGCCTCGGGGATTGCCACCCGTACCAGGCGCACCGCCCTGCTCGAAAAGCTGCTGCAACGAGCGCTGGATCTGCTCTTCAACCTGCGGGAGATTCGATCCCAGGCGCGCACGACCCTCTTCAGATCCCAGCTCTTCGAGTTCTTCCGAAGAGATGCCCAGAAGATTACTGATGAAGCCCAGGACCTCGTTTCTCATGCGCTCGCCCATCTCAGCGCCGCGCGATTCGGAACGCTCGACCTCCGCCTTGAGGAGCGCTTCGAGCGTGAGCGGCTCCGCCCCCTGGCGTCCGAAATCCGACCAAGCGAGCGCCGCCGGCCACGCCCGTTCGACGAACGAGCAGCCCGAGACCACCGGATACGCCGGAAGGGAGCGGCGCACCGCCTCGCCCTGGCGAACGAGCAAAAGCGCGAGCGCTACGGCATCGGGACGCGTCTTCGCAAGCGGGATGTCCTCGAACGAGAGCGCGCGATCGACGTGCGCCTCGAGCACGCCGTCGAGCTCCGAGGGCTCGAGCGCGCCCAACAGCGCGTCGATGCGCTCGGAGAACGCCGCGTCGATATTGGCGAAGGCCGCAGCGCGCGCAACGATCTCTGCTTGACACGCCTTCACGGCATGCAGCGAAACCAGCTGGGCGGGCAGCGCCGCACCCGAGCGATTCCGCCAGCGCGCGAGAAACTCAAGGGCGGTGAGGTACACATCGCCGAACGGCGCGACAGCACCTGCACAACCCGCCGTGGCGCTATCTGCCGCTATGGCGTACGCTGTCTTGCAGAGCGACCGCACCGGTAGCGCCCGCGTATCCGCCGCGAGGTCGGAAAGAAGCAAGCCCTCGAATGCTGCGCGGGCACGTTGCACCGCATTCGCCCCGGGCATGCCCGCACCGTCGGCACCCAGAGCGGCGACGGGCACATCGCGATCGAGCAGTTCGGCAAGGTCTGGCTCGGTGCGCTCTACGAGGCGGATGTGCAGATTCGTCGCGAGCGAGCGCACGAGTTCGAGACGCTCGCACTCACGAGCCTCCGCCTCCGGCGTGAACGTACGGGAGCGGGCGACCACAATCCCCAGCACGTTCCTCGGCCCGAATGCATCTACGCACAGCGCCGCGGCAAGGGAGCTCGGCAGGTCGCCGGAAAGCACGATCGCCGCCCGCGAACGCCCGCGCGCAGCCGCGGCATCGGCAAGCCACAGCCGAAGCGCCTCCCAGAGCCATTCGCTCCGGTCGAAATGCGGCAGCATATGGTCTTCTATGGCGGGAAGCGTGATGCCGCGCTGCACGTCCTGCACCAACAGCGCCTCTTCGAAGCACGGCGCGGCGGCAACCGTCCTGCCGCAGTCATCCATCACGAACGACCCGCCGGTATAAACCATATCGTCGAATCCGCCCACGGGTGCGACGCAGACGAGATACATGCTCCGCTTCACGATGCCCGGGCGGAAGTAGCCATCGGCAACCGCCGCGACCGCCGTCGACTCCTCGCGCGCAACGCTGAAGCATCCCGCCTGGAAGTACACGAGCGCGTCGCAACCCGCCGGAACCAACTCGATGTCGCGGTTGAAATCGAAGGTAATCGCACAGCGTAGGCCATCGACCTCGAACACCGGCGGCAGCCACGGGTCTTCGCCCATATGCTCGAGACGCAGGGCAGAGAGCGTGCGAACGGGCACCACGCGCCCCTCTTTGAGCATGAACGCCTCGAAGACGGGCGTGTCGCCCTGCGCAATGACCGCAGGGATGAGCGCTACGACGTCGAGCGCCTCGAGGCGCACAGCGAGCGCCTGGAACGCCGAGAGCACGTCGTGTATGAAGTTCTGCGAATCGATGAGCATGCCCGGGAGCGTCCCCGAGACGAGCGGGGCGGGAACGCAGAGAAGGCGAGCACCCTGTTCGTGGGCGATGACCGCCTGCCCCTCCACACGGGCACAGATGGCCTCGATATCCCCCAGACGCATATCGATCTGCGCAACCGCGACCTTCATACGTCCCCTTCCTCTCGCGCGATACCCCATCTGCCGCGCGCACCAAACAACGATGCCGCGACCATGCAACGCTCTACGTTAGATTCTATGCGAAATGGAACCGCCGCGCATTCGTTTCGCGCCGCTCCGGGCGTCACTTTGGGGACGGGTACGTTGGTGTCGAAAACGCCACAAAAGTACCCGTCCCCAAAGTGACGCCCGTGTCCGCGTGGCGCGATGCTAGAACTCAGCCTTCCACAACCCGTGTAGGTTACAGTAGGCATACACGGTACCGGACGACACACCACCCGGGAAGAAGACCGTCGGCGCCTGTCCCGGCTTGAGCGCATGCATCTCCAAACGGTCGCCTGCATCGAGCGCAATCCACTCGATGTAATGGTCGTCCTGCATGGGGTGTTCCGTCGACCCGACGGTCACATGAATGAGACGGCCGTCGTTTTCGCGCGCGACGACGGGCACATGCTTTTCCTGAGCGGCATCGGTGATATTCGCCTCAAGCGCGGTGTATCCCTCTGGTGCAGGCGCATCGGACGAAAGCGCGACGAGGAAATGATTCTCGGCATCCTTGTAAAACGTAGCCATAAGTACCTCCTACAACAAACATGCGAATATGCAATCGGTAGGATTATGCCCGTTCGTCCGTAGCATTAGACAAGCGGCATCGGGCGAACACACGATGAACGACGGCGGCGCGCCAAGTTGTCATCCTACCAGCGATATGAGGGAGCGCAGCTTCTTATCGAAGGTGAGAACATCCTGGCCGTTCACGGCATGCTCGGCGGCGAGCACGCAGTCGACGAAGTCGAACATACCCCCACGATAGAGCCCCAGCGCAGTTGCCGCGACCCGCTTGCGCGCGCAATACACCTCTTCGAGCAGAATCTCGATACTTTCCGCAATATCTGAACGAGGGACGGCATACACTCCCTGCAGCACGTATACGCACTCGGCGAGCACCTCAAGCGTGACCTCAGCGCCCGATTCGACCGCACGCTCCACCTGCGCAGTCTGATCCTCGATGTCTTCCAAGAGGTAGCGAAGCGCCGCATTGGCATCAAGCAAGGTCAGCGCCATGTTTATCCACCATCGCCTTCAAAAATGCGTCCTGCTCTTGTTCGCAACGACCTACATCGGCATACGTGCTGAGAATCCCGCGTGCCGAACGTTCTGGCTTTACCTCGTCACGATACGGCGTGATCCGTGCGACTGGCTTTCCATAGCGCACGAGCACGAACGACTCTCCGGCCTGTTCGACACGCGTGACGAGAGAACTCAGATGAGCCTTCGCATCTGCGATTCCGAAACGATGATCCTCGGGAATATGCATGGCAGCATCCATACCGTACCTCCTTGCGCCATCTCTATAGTATCAGATAGATGACCAGCATATTGGTCATATTCTGTTGCGTTATAGCGCGGGACAGCATATGGGAACGGCGCCGATTCTGCTCCGCGATCTACCCGCGCCGGGAGACCATCGCGCGCGAGCTGCATGTCGATGGATTGCATACCAACCATCACCGCAGCTCAGCTGTGACCTCTCACATTCTTTCACTTCTCCTCCACAAACAGCCCCATCCCCTATACAATATCTACATATGCACACGCGCCACGAGGTTATGCACAGGGACGGCGCGTGGGAAAGGACATCGCATGGGTTTTCGCTCCTGGCTGCGCGATCGGTCTTCGCGCAGAACGCAGAAGCGCGCGGCACCGAACGCGGAGACGCCTTCGTCGCGTGCTCAGATCGCGCCGGGCTGCCCTGCGGATGAATGGGAAGAGGTTCCACCCTATCTCCCCGTCGATCCCGCGGAGCATCTGCCCGCCTGCATCATCGCCTCGGCCTTGGCCGCAGGCTCCTATGAGAAAAGCAAGCTCGTGGTGAGGCGCGTGAACATTGCCAACCCCGAGCATCGCCGCGTCGCCGCCATCGCTACGGCACTCGGCGCGGGAGCTCTTGAACAGAGCTCTTTCAGTGTGAAGCGCATCTATAGGAAAAAGGAACAGAAAGGTATGGGAAGCGAACATGCTGCGTAAATTCAAGATTTCGATCGACGGAACCCAGTACCTGGTGGAGATGGAGGAGGTCGGCGCCCCCGCCGGTGCCGCTCCGGTCGTTGCCGCTCCCGCCCCTGCCGCCGCTCCCGCTCCAGCACCCGAGCCCGCTGCGGCCGCCGCACCCGAACCCGCTCCAGTAACGTCCACCGCACCCGCCGGCGCCCACGTGCAGACGGCGGCCATGCCCGGCACCATCACCAACATCCATGTGGCAGTGGGCGACCGCGTCGAGGTGAACCAGCCCGTCATGGTGCTCGAGGCCATGAAGATGGAGAACGAGGTCGTGGCGGAGCAGGCCGGTACCATCGCTTCCATCAACGTCGCGAAGGGCGACATGGTGAACCCCGGCCAGGAACTCTTC
This sequence comes from uncultured Coriobacteriaceae bacterium, assembly GCA_949298635.1. GTDB lineage: Bacteria > Actinomycetota > Coriobacteriia > Coriobacteriales > Coriobacteriaceae > Enorma. The sequence continues at coordinate 39,111 of CASFXG010000007.1, forward strand.
AGCATCGCCCAGTAATCCATTTAGCGAGCAAGGCAACGCGCAGGGCATCTCCACGGCAACGCGCCGCGGCGAACTTGCCGCCAGCCTTGCCATGCGCATCATAAGGCATCATAAGAGGAGAAACCATTGGAGATTCTAACCACGGCAGCTGAGGTGCTCACGGCGGGCGTCATCGCGCTGGCCGCCGAGCCCGGGCGCATCGTCATGATGCTTATCGGCTGCATCCTCATGTACCTCGGCATCAAGAAGGAGTACGAGCCGACGCTGCTCGTGCCCATGGGACTCGGCACGATCCTCGTGAACATCCCGTTCTCGGGCGTCATCGGCGAGGGCGCGCCCTTCACGGTGCTCTTCGACATGGGCATCGAGACGGAGCTCTTCCCGCTCCTGCTCTTCATCGGCATCGGCGCGATGATCGACTTCGGGCCCCTGCTCTCGAGCCCGTTTTTGCT
>CASFXG010000008.1 GCA_949298635.1 uncultured Coriobacteriaceae bacterium
GGGCGCGGATGCCGCCGCTCGGCCTGGCGGCGCCATGGCCGCCATGGCCGCGCAGATGCAGGGTGCCCTGGCCGAGCGCAAGCCCGGCGGCATCGGCTTCGTGGGCATGCAGGAGTGGGCGAGCGCCGACACGATCCTTCCGGAGCTTCTCTACGACCAGTTCGGCGACGTTTCGGCCTTCGAGACGCAGTACGACAGCATGCGTGCCATGGTTGACTGCAAACTCGAACGCGCCGGCGAGCGCGGCCTGTGGTTCGGCGTGAATCTTGGCGACTGGCTCGCCCCCGGTGCCGTCATGGCCTGGGCAGCGCAGCACAACGGACCCGTGTCGGGCGCCTTCATGGTGAACGACCTGCGCATCATAGTGCGCGCGGCTAAGCTCCTGGGACACGCGGACGACGCCGCTCGCTACGGCGCCGCGCTTGAGCGCGCCCGCGAGGCGTATCGCGCAGCGTACGTGGGGGAGGACGGCCGCCTGACCGATTTCTACCAGGGTGCTGCCGTGATGGCGCTCGCGCTCGTGTTCGATTGCGAACAGGATGCCGAAGTATGGCGGGCAATCTTCATCCAGCTCGTCGACGACGTGCGCGATCGCGGTCTTCAGACCGGCTTCTTCTCTACCGAACACCTGCTCGATGTGCTCGTCGAGGGCGGCGAGGAGCGCCTGGCCTTCGACGTGCTCTTCTCCGAGGACTGTCCCGGCTGGCTCTACGAAGTCGCTCGCGGTGCCACGACCATCTGGGAGAAATGGGACGCCATTCGCCCGGACGGCACCGTGAACGAAGACGTTGCCGAAGGCCAGGGCGGCGAGAACATGGTTTCGTTCAACCATTACGCCTTCGGCAGCGTGGGCGGGTTCCTCTACCGCTACGTGCTCGGCATCCGTCCGCTCGAACCGGGTTTCGCGCGCGTGCTCGTGGAGCCGCACGTCGATGCGCGCTTAGGACATGCCAAGGGAGCGTATCGTTCGCGTGCCGGCGAGATTCGCGTGGCGTGGGCAGTGGACGAAGCCAGCGAGGCATCGTTCGACATCACCGTTCCCGCCCCGTCGCTCATTTGCCTGCCAGATGGCGCGGAACACGAGGTCTCCCCGGGTACCTACCACTACGAAGTGGGACTAGAGCACCAGGTCTCACGAAGTGGGACTAGAGCACCAGGTCTCATAGTCCCACTCGCCTGAGATGAGACTTTGACACCGGGTCTGTACGTCCCACTCGGATGAAAGAGGAGGAAATCCATGCACGTTGAGGCTATCGAGCTCAATCCCGCGCGCAACGTGACGTTGACCGCGTACCTCCAGCCTACAGACGGGGAGTTTCGCCGTGTCGTGCGACGTCCCGCCGTGCTCGTCCTGCCGGGTGGCGGCTATACCATGTGCTCCGACCGCGAGGCGGATCCAGTTGCACTTGCGTACCTCAAGGCAGGCTTCCAAGCGTTCGTGCTGCGGTATTCCGTGGGCGAACATGCGGTGTGGCCGAACCCACTCGACGACTACGAGCAGGCCATGGCGCTCATTCGCTTGCAGGCGGAGATTTGGGGCGTCTATCCCGATAAGATCGCAGTCGTAGGCTTCTCTGCCGGCGGGCATCTCGCCGGCGTCGCAGCGACGAGCGCGCATGAGCGCCCGAACGCCGCCGTGCTCGGCTACGCGGCGCTCGGCGGGTGCGGCACCCCGGCGAACACCGGCGCGCCTGCCGTGACGCCCGCCATCGACGACCTCACGCCGCCGTGCTTCGTGTTCGCGAGTGTTTCGGACACGCTCGTGCCCGTACAGAACTCTATCGAGTTCATCGGGGCGCTTGCCAATGCCGGGATCTCGTTTGAGTCCCACCTCTACGCGTTCGCGCCACACGGGTTCTCGACGGCCGAGCCTGCACTTGAGGACTCGGCGGGCATGTGCTCGCGCGTGCCGCGGTGGGTGGATGACAGCGTCGCATGGCTCGCTGACGTCTTTGGTGCCTTCGAGGATGGCGGCCTGGGCGAGCCCCGCTGCCCGCGCTGGTCGACGGCGGACGCCGCGCCGACGCTTTCGCTCGACTGCACGATCGGTCGCGTGATGAGCGTACCGGCAGCGCGTGAATCGCTGCGGAGCGTGCCGCAGCTCGCGCGCCTGATGGAGGCGGCGCCAACAGGAGCAGGGGCGGACGCCGGTCTTGCGGCGCGTGTCTCGCTCCGTACAATCCTTCGGTACGCGGGTGTGCCTTCGGACGAGGTCGAGCGCATCGGCCGCGAGCTCGCCGAAATAGAGCTAGGGCATTGAAATGACTCAAAACGACCCCGTCCCCAAATGAGTCATCCTAAGGAGGAGGCCAATGGATATCAAGGCAATCGTGAGCGAGATGACGCTCGAGGAGAAGGCTGCCGCCTGCTCGGGATTCGATTTCTGGCACACGCGCGGGTTCGAGCGCCTCGGCGTGCCGTCCGTCATGATGACCGACGGCCCGAGCGGCCTGCGCAAGCAAGAGGACGCAGTTGACCACTTAGGCATCGCCGTGAGCGTGCCGGCGGTGTGCTTCCCGTCCTCTGCGGCAGTGGCATCTAGCTTCGATGTGGAGCTTGCTCGCGAGCTGGGCGAGGAGCTCGGCGAGGAATGCCAGGCGGAGAACGTAGCCATGCTGCTGGGGCCTGGCGTCAACATCAAGCGCAGCCCCCTTTGCGGCCGCAACTTCGAGTACTTCAGTGAGGATCCCGTCGTTGCCGGCGAGATGGGCGCGTCGCTCGTGCAGGGCATCCAGAGCCGCGGCGTGGGCGCGTGCGTGAAGCATTATGCCTGCAACAATCAGGAGACCGCGCGCATGGCGAGCGATAGCGTCGTGGATGAGCGTACCTTCCACGAAGTGTATCTCGCGCCGTTCGAGACGGTGGTGAAGAAGGCGCAGCCCTGGAGCATGATGTGCGCATACAACAAGGTGAACGGCACGTACGCCGCCGAGCACCGCGAGCTGCTCACCGAGATCCTGCGCGAGAGCTGGGGTTTCGACGGCATGGTGGTGACGGACTGGGGCGCGGTGAAGGATCGCGCGCTCGGCATCACCGCTGGTCTCGACCTCGAGATGCCGGGCGGCAACGACCGCGGAACGAAGCGCATCATCGCGGCCGTCGAGGCGGGTGAGCTCTCCGAGGAGGCGCTCGACCTTGCCGTCTCCAACGTGCTCTCGTTCGTGGAGAAGGCGTCGGCGGGACACCGCGAGACTGAGCGCGACCTCGACCGCGGCTACCGCCTTGCCGTGCAGGTGGCCGAGCGCTCGGCGGTGCTCCTCAAAAACGACGCCGCCGCGCTGCCGCTCGCGGAGGGCGCTTCGGTGGCGTTCATCGGTGACTTCGCGCGCAACCCGCGCTACCAAGGATCGGGCAGCAGCCACGTGAACAGCGCGCACCGCAGCTTCCCGCTCGACGAGGCGCCGGCGGGCGTCACCTTCGCCCAGGGTTATCGCGCGGAAGACGAAGAGCCGGATGAGGCGCTCATCGCGGAGGCCGTGCCGAGGCGGCGGTGATCTTCGTCGGCCTTCCCGATCGCTATGAGAGCGAGGGCTTTGACCGCACGACGCTCGCCATGCCCGCCGCCCAAAACGCGCTTATCGCAGCCATCGCGGCGGCGCAGCCGCGCACGGTGGTGGTGCTCATGAACGGAGCGCCCATCGATATGCCGTGGGCGGACGACGTTGCGGCGATCCTTGAGCTGTACCTGCCGGGCGACGGCGCGGGAGAGGCCGCGATCCATTTGCTCTACGGCCAGGTGAACCCCTCCGGCAAGCTCGCGGAGACCTTCCCCGTGAAGCTCGAGGATAACCCGTCGTATCTCAACTTCCCCGGCGAGGACAACCGCACGGAGTACCGCGAGGGTGTCTTCGTGGGCTATCGCTACTACGATGCGAAGGGGATGGACGTGCGCTATCCCTTCGGCCACGGCCTCTCGTACACCACCTTCGCCTACCGCGACCTCGAGCTCACCGCACCCGCCTTTACCGAAGGCGAGACGGTCGAGGTGGCGCTCACGGTGGAGAACACCGGCGAGCGCGCTGGTGAGGAGGTCGTGCAGCTGTACGTGGCGCCACCTACCGGTATGCGTCGCCGTCCCGTGCGCGAGCTCAAGTGCTTCGCGAAGGTTGCGCTTGCACCGGGCGAGGCGAAGCGTGTGGCGTTCACGCTCGATACCCGGACGCTTTCGTACTACGAGCCGCTCCTGCACGATTTCTTCGCCGAGAGCGGTGACTACGGCATAGAGGTCGGTGCCTCGAGCCGCGATATTCGGCTCATGGCGCAGGTTGCATACACGGCGACGCGCTCGATTCCGCGGAAGGTCACGCCGTACTCCATGCTGAGCGACGCGCTCGCCACGCCGACGGGGCAAGAAGTGCTCGGCCCCGCGCTCGCACGCATGGTGCAAGGTATGGCGGGGGCAAGCGAGGGACTCGGCGAAGGCATGACGCAAGGTTTCGCTTCGAGCATACAGCTTGCCACGCTCGTGAGCTTCGGCATGATGACCGACGAGCAGCTCGACGCCCTGCTCGCACAGATCAATGGATAACGTGAGACTTTGACACCAGGTCTTCCTGTCCCACAGCTATTGAAGTGGGACGAGAAGACCCGGTGCTTATGTCTCACTGTAAGAAAGAAAGGGAAGGCATATGCTACCGAATGGATTCATGATCGGCGCGGCGAGCGCTGCGTACCAGGTTGAGGGCAACAACACCAAGAGCGACCTATGGCTTATGGAGGAGATGCCGCACACCACGTTCTCCGAGCGTTCGGGCGATGCGTGCGACCACTACAACCGCTATGAAGAAGACATCGCGCTCCTTGCGAACGCGGGCCTCAACACCTACCGCTTCTCGCTCGAGTGGGGTCGCATCGAACCCGAGGAGGGTGTCTTCGATGACGCCGAGATCGAGCACTATCGCGATGTCATCCGTTGCTGCCGGGCGCACGGCGTGGAACCCATCGTGACGCTCCACCATTTCAGCAGTCCTATCTGGCTCATCCGCAAGGGCGGCTGGGACGCTGAGACCACGCCGGCGGATTTCGAGCGCTACACGCGCTACGTAATGGAGCATCTGGGCGGCGAGCTCACATACGTTTGCACCATCAACGAGGCGAACATGGGTCTGCAGATCGCCCGCATCGCGGAGCGCTATACCCAACAGGCTAAAGCGGCCGCTGCCGCGATGGCTGCCGCGCGCGAGGCCGCGGGTGGCGACGGGGCGGTAGACGAGTCGCAGGTTCAGATGGGTCTCAACCTGCAGAAGATGATGGAGAACCAGCGGCTTCAGAAGGCCGAGAACGTGGAGGCGTTCGGCACCGAGAACCCGCAGGTCTTCCAGAGCGCGCGCTCGCGCCACAGCGACGAGATCGTGTGCGAGGCGCACCGTCGCGCCCGTGCCGCCATCCGCGATCTGTGCCCACAGGTGAAGGTGGGGCTCACGCTGAGCTTGCACGATCTGCAGCCGCAGCCGGGCGGCGAGGAGTATGCGGCTGAGGAGTGGGCGGATGAGTTCACGCACTACCTGCCCACCATCGAGGGCGATGACTTCCTGGGTGTTCAGAACTACACACGCACGCTCGTGGGCGCGCAGGGCGACCTGCCGGTACCCGAAGGCGCCGAGACCACGCAGATGGGATATGAGTTCTATCCCGAGGCGCTCGAGCACGTGATTCGCGCCGTGGCGCAAGAGTTCCACGGCAATCTCATCGTCACCGAGAACGGTGTCGCCACCGACGACGATACGCGCCGTGTGGCATTCATCGATCGCGCCCTCGCGGGTGTGGAGCGCTGTGTGGCCGACGGTATCCCCGTGAAGGGCTACTGCTACTGGTCGCTCATGGATAACTTCGAGTGGCAGAAGGGTTATTCCATGTGCTTCGGCCTGATCGCGTGCGACCGCACCACACAGGAGCGTACGCCCAAGCCGAGCCTCGAGCACCTGGGCTCGTTCGCGCGCTAACCGCGCGGCATCCGTGCGCGGCGGGGCGCGGCACCGCCCCCCGCGCCGCACGGGGGCGTCGTCCCCAAGGCCGTTTCGCTCGTCCTCTCTCCTTGGAACGCGGACGCGTCTCCCGTTCGCTGGTGAAACGGCCTTGGAGGCGACGCCCCGTGTCGTACCGGCTCATCGGCCCATGCCACGTGACGCAACCCGATAGGGGGGGCGTCGCGCGGCACCGTTTGAAGGGAGTCTCATGTCCCGTACGTTCTGTAACCCGCTTGACCTGCCGTATCGCTACCAAGACAAGATCGCGCCCGGCAAGATGGCCGAATGGCGCTTCCGCGAAGCGGCGGATCCCACCGTCGTGGTGTGGCAGGGTCGCTACCTGCTCTTCGCTTCGATGAGCGGTGGCTTCTGGTATTCAAGCGACCTTGCGACCTGGGAGTTCAAGTCCACGCCGGAGCTTCCCATCGAGGACTACGCGCCGGATGTGCGCGTCATTGACGGTCGCGTGCTCTTCAGCTCGAGCAAGCGCGGCGCGCTCTGCACGTTCTTCGCGAGCGACGATCCGCTTACTCAGCCGTTCGAGCCCGTCGCGACCACTATGGAGTTCTGGGATCCCGACCTCTTCCAAGATGACGACGGCCGCGTGTACCTCTACTGGGGTTGCACGAACACCGAGCCGGTGTGGGGCATCGAGCTCGACCGCACAACGTTTGCACCCATCGGCGAGAAGGTCGCCGTGGTTCCCGAATGCGAGGCGGAGCACGGCTGGGAGCGCAAGGGCGAGAACAACCACCTCGAGGAGCCGAAGACCGAGATGGAGCGCATGATTCGCGCGCATTCCGGCACGAAGCCCTTCATCGAGGGCGCGTTCATGACGAAGCGCGACGGCCGCTACTATCTGCAATACGCGGCGCCCGGCACGGAGTGCAACGTGTACGCGGACGGCGTGTACGTGGGCGAGAGCCCGCTCGGACCCTTCACCTACCAGGCGTGGAACCCATTCTCCTCGAACCCCGGCGGCTTCATGCAGGGCGCGGGGCATGGCAGCACGTTCCAAGATGCGTATGGCAACTGGTGGCACGCAAGTACGATGCGCATCTCGGTGAACGAGAACTTCGAGCGGCGTCTGGGACTCTTCCCCTGCTACTTCGACGAGGCGGGCACCATGCACTGTGACCAGCGGCTTGCGTGCTACCCACAGGTGCTGCCCGAAGGTTCGCGCGCGTACGACGAGGCGGCGGAACCGGCGTGGATGCTGCTTTCCGCCGACGTCGCTGCGAGCGCGTCGAGTGCGGAGGACGACTTCGAGCCGGCGCGTGCGGTAGATGAGAATTGCCGCACGTGGTGGGCTGCCGCCGAAGGCGACGACGATCCGTGGATCGAACTCGACCTCGGTGCGGCGCACGACGTCCACGCCATCCAGGTGAACCTTGCGGATCACAGGCTCCCGCCGTCGGACACTCCGGAGGAGGTGTTCGTGGATTCCGGCGCATACTTCAAACGTCTCATCACGGTCGATGACCAGCCGACGCCGTATGTGCTCGAGGTCTCGAGCGATGGCGCAACGTGGGAGTCGGTGCTCGACCTGCGCGACGGCAACGCCGACCGTCCGCACGCCTATGTGGAGCTGCCCGGCGGCCGTACCGTGCGCTACGTGCGGCTTTCCCACATCCAGGCGTCGATGGGTGGGCGCGCGGCGGTGAGCGGCCTGCGCGTGTTCGGCGTGGCGGAAGGCACCGAGCGCCCGGCGGCAGTGACCGCGGTGCGGGCGACGCGCATCGAGAACGGTCTTTCGGCAGAGCTCGCCTGGGCGCCTGTCGCGGGTGCGACGGGCTATATCGTGCGCTACGGTCTCGCACCGGATGCGCTCTATGGCAGTTGGGAACTCACGGACGGGTCGCTCGGCATGCACCTCATCACGACCCTCAACGCCGGCACGCCGTACTACATCGCCATCGATAGCTTTAACGAGGCGGGCATCACGCGAGGGGAACCCGTGCTGCTGCCGTAGCGGATCATTAGATTCCGAGGCTTTTAATATGAAAAGGCGCCACATCGGCATGGTTTCGATGTGGCGCCTTTTCGTTACTTGGATGCCTTGTTGTGAAGCCCAGCTTTTGCGACGAGTGAGCTGACCTCGTGATACCCCTGGGCAAACGTGCCACCGGCGCTTTGCGCTGCGTCCATAATCGCCGTGCCCATCTCCTGCGGTGAGCGCGCCATGCCGTCAAGAATCCAGAAGAACAGCATCGAGAACGCGCCGCCTTGCGCATAGACGAGCGTGTTGATCACATGGTCTTCTGCCTCGCTATGCGCGGGGAGCAGCGGAAGCTTGCCCGCGAGTTCGCCCGTCATAACCCATAGGTGTCCGAACAGTACGGCGATGAAGCCTTGGCGACGTGCCGTCTCGAATAGATCTTGGTATTCGAGCAGGCCTTCGCAGATCTTAGCGATGATCGTTTCGCCGGACATCTCGTGGCCGATAATCGAGACCGCGGTGTCGAACAAGTGGCTGAAGATATCGTGCGCATAGAGGCCGAGCACATCGTCGATGGCATCGAAGTGCCGGTAGAATGTGGGGCGCGAAACGTGTGCTTGTGCGCAGAGCTCCTTGATGTTGACCTCGCTGAGCGACTTTTCTTCGAGCAGCTCGAGCAGGGCGTCGCCGATGGCGCGCTGTGCAGCTTCATTGCGCTTCGATTGGTAGGGACGGTAGGCCATAAGGCGCTCACTTTCCGGCATTTCATATGTAATGCTTACAGTATACGACACTCGGTAACGAAAGCACGTGATGCCCACCGAATCGCGGTACAATTGACCCGTATGATTGGTTATGAACAGGACGGCCGAGCCGTCTCCTTTGAGAAGGGAAGCAGTATGTTCGAATCGTTCTACGAGAAACTCGAGAAGCTCGGCATCGTGCCGGTCGTCGTGCTCGACAAGGTCGAGGACGCGGCCCCGCTCGCGCATGCCCTCATGGCAGCCGGTATGGCATCTGCTGAAGTCACGTTCCGTACGGATTGCGCGGCCGCAGTGATCAGCGCCATGAAGGAGGCCGAGCCCGATATGTGCGTGGGCGCGGGCACCGTCCTTACCATGGAGCAGCTGGCCGACGCCATCGCCGCCGGTGCCGAGTTCATCGTGAGCCCCGGCTTCGACGAGGAGATTGTGGCCGAGTGCATCGACAAGCAGGTGCCGGTGCTCCCCGCGTGCGTTACCCCGAGCGAGATCATCCGTGCGCTCAAGTTCGACCTGCATGTGACGAAGTTCTTCCCCGCCGCGCAGTACGGCGGCCTCGATACCATCAAGGCGCTCGCTGCCCCGTTTGTCGGCCACCGCTTCATGCCCACCGGCGGCGTGAGCACGAAGAACGTCGAAGAGTTCCTGTCCTGCCCGTCTGTGATCGCCTGCGGCGGCACGTGGATGGTGAAGGCCTCGCTCTTCGCCGACGGCGATTTCTCCAAGGTCACGGAGGAAGCCGCCGCCGCCATGGAGATCGTGCGCCGCGTTCGTCCGTAGCGTCCGCTCCGCCTGACATTGGGGACAGTCCCCAATGTCATGACATGTGGGACAGGCCTGCCGAATGCAGGCAAGACCCTGCCAAGCATCCAGAAAGCCCCTTGCCAGAATATGGAGGAAATCATGAGCAAGGTTCTCGTCTTTGGACACCAGAATCCCGATAACGACGCCATCATGTCCGCCGTTGTGCTTTCGCAGCTGCTGAACCAGGTTGAGTTCGGCGGCAACGAGTACGAGGCGTGCAAGCTGGGTTCGCTCCCGGCGGAGTCCGCGAAGCTCCTCGCCGAGGCTGGCCTGCCCGAGCCGCGTCAGCTCGATGCCATCGAGCCCGCCGCCGAGGGCGAGGAGGCGCAGCTCGTCGTGCTTACCGACCATAACGAGCCCGGCCAGTCCGTCGCAGGCCTTGAGAACGCCACGATCTTCGGCGTGGTGGACCACCACCGCTTCGGCAACTTCACCACGGCCGCGCCGCTCCACATCGTGGCGCTGCCCTGGGGTTCTAGCTGCTGCATCGTGGCGAAGCTCTTCGATGTGATGGGTCAGCAGCTCACGGATGCGCAGGCGAAGCTCCTGCTTTCGGCCATGATGACCGATACCCTCATGCTCAAGAGCCCCACGACGACGGCTGTCGACCGCGTGGTCGCCGCGAAGCTCGGCGAGCAGCTCGGTGTTGACCCGGTGAAGTTCGGCATGGAGGTCTTCCTCTCCCGTCCCTCCGGCTCCTTCACGCCCGAGCAGATGGTGGGCAACGACATCAAGCAGTTCGAGGTGGGCGACAAGAAGCTGCTCATCGGCCAGTACGAGACGGTCGACAAGACGCGCGCCCTTGGCATGATTCCCGAGATTCGTGAGGCCATGCGCGCCTACCAGGCCGATAAGGGTGCCGACGGCATCGTGCTCTGCCTCACCGACATCATGGAGGAGGGTTCGCAGGTGCTCTTCGAGGGCGAGACCACCGTTGCGCAGAAGGGCTTGGGCATCGAGGACGTGCCCGAGGGCGTGTGGATGCCCGGTGTGCTCTCCCGCAAGAAGCAGGTCGCCGCGCCGATTCTCGCTGCTGCGGAGTAACGAGCCACTGCGGCAAGGCGATGTTCTGCGCCGTCGTGTGCGGAGCATGGTCTTCGACGTGCTATCCCGTGAAGGTTCAGGGGATTCGCGCCGCGCCCGCGCGGGAACGATTCTGCGTGGGTAACAATTGATATCAAGGTGGGCGTCTGGGCAAGGCGCCCATTTTTGTTGACCGATTACCTAGCCGAATCACTCGGCCGAACACCAAGGAAGGAGCGGCGACGCACCCATGGTCAGACCACGCGTCGGGCGAAGGCGGTCGAGCGCAAGGTGCTTGTGCGCAAGCCGGGGCGTGCCGCTTCCGAGTTTGGGCCGGGAGCGGACCGACTTGTGAGCGCGCGGCAGCGCAAGCGCCTCGAGCGTCGCAGCGCGCTCGAGGCAATCACCGGCAACGGTGTCATTTCCGCCTGCGTCATGATCGTGGCCGCGGTTGCCGCAGTGGTGTGCGCCAACACCGACCTGTACTTCCTCCTGCACGAGTGGTTCGCCCGCCCCGTGACCATCGGCATCGGCGGCTGGGAGTTCTCACTCACGTTTGAGCTCTTCGTGAACGACTTCCTCATGGCGATCTTCTTCCTGCTCGTGGGCATCGAGCTCAAGTACGAGATGACCGTGGGGGAGCTTCGCCGCCCGCGTCAGGCGCTGCTGCCCATGCTTGCCGCCGTAGGTGGCGTCGTGGTGCCCGCGACCATCTATGCCGTGGTGAACCGGGGTGGCGCCGTCTACGGTTGGGCGATTCCCATGGCCACAGATATCGCGTTCGCGCTCGGCGTCCTCTCGCTGTTGGGCAGCCGTGTGCCGCCGGCGCTCAAGGTGTTCTTCTCGACGCTCGCCATCGCCGACGACCTGCTCGCTATCGCTGCGATCGCGCTCTTCTATGGCCATGCGCCGCATCTGGGCTGGCTCGCGGCGGCAGCGCTTGCCACGGTGGCGCTCGCCGCGCTCAACTGGCGCCGCTACTTCGGCGTGGCGCCGTACCTCACGCTCGGCCTGGTGCTGTGGTTCTGCCTCTACCAGAGCGGTGTGCACGCGACGCTCGCCGGTGTGATCCTGGCATTCACCATGCCCGCGCGCTCGGACATCAACGCGCGCGTGCTGGTTTCGTGGGTCGAGTCGAAGCTCCCCGAGCTCGATGATCGCTTCGACGACGAGGCGCACATCCTGGGACAGCACGACTTCACGCATGCCGTGTACGGCGTCGAGCGCGTAATGCACCGCGTGACACCGCCGCTGCAGCGCCTGGAGCACCGCATCTCCGCTCCGGTGAACTTCATCATCCTGCCGCTCTTCGCATTCGTGAACGCACAGGTGAGGCTCGTGGGCGTGGACATGATGGCGCTCGTGATCGACCCCGTGGCCGTAGGCGTGTACCTCGGCATGCTCGTGGGCAAGCCGCTCGGCATCTTCGGCGTGACCTACCTTATGGTGCGCACCGGTTTGGCCGAGCTGCCACAGGGCGTGCGTTGGCAGCACATCGCCGGCATGGGCATCTTGGGAGGCATCGGCTTCACCATGTCGATCCTCATCGCCGGGCTCGCGTTCACGCAGATACCCGCCGAGCTCCTTGCAGCGAAGACGGCGATCCTTGCCGGGTCGGTTTCCGCCGCGCTCATCGGCCTTGTGTTTATGCACTTCGCCTGCCGCCGCACAAAATGATAATTTCAGTACCAGGTACTGAAATTATCATTTTCGGGTGCCGAAACCCTTGGAGCAACGTCACCTGAGGCGGGTAAGACGGTCGCGGAGTGCCTCGACCTGCCGGATCGCGCCCGCCACCTGCCGCCTCGCTTCGGAGATCTGCGCCTGCACGTAGATGTCGAGGAACGCGTTGTCGAAGAACATGTCTGCGAATGAGAGGAAGTCGCCGGTTTCAATCTGGAACGCGCCGGCTTCCTCCACGTCGTGCACCTCGCGGGCGAGCACCCGGAGGGCAGTGCGCGCGGCATCGAGCTCCGCCTGCGCGTCGCTCATCTTGCTTCGCTTGATGAACGAGGTGAGCGCGCCGCCGGCGAAGATGTCGAACATGCCCCAGTTGCCGGCGGAACCTAAAAGCTCCTGCGAACGGTACAGGTGCTCAAGTGCGACGTTTGCTGCTTGGATGGCCTCGTTGCGTTCGGTCATGAAGTCTGCCATGGCGTGCCTCGGTTCGCTGAGATGGTAGAACCCCAAAATGATTATTTCAGTACCTGGTACTGAAGTTATCAAAATGGGATGAGTTATTCGACGGTGCCGTACGTGCCGCCCCAGCCATGTGCGGCGAGTGCGGAGTTCAGCTGGTCGCAGAGACGCTGGCGCTCGTAGCGGCCGGGCGGCAGCAGGTTCACGATTTCCAGGAGGTCGGGATCGAAGTCGAGTACTTCGGCCTGCATCACCAGATCGAGCCGGTCGACGACCTCGTGCGTGGCGTAGAGCGCGTCGACGAGGCTCTGCAGCTCGCCAAAGCCTTCGGCTTGAAACTCAAACTGATCCATGACGTACTCCTTGCATCGATTGTTTTCGGCATCATACCCAAAAGGTAAGGTTTCTCGTCTGGGCGCTGCCAGGTGGCAACCGCTTACGGCGCTTCGATCGCCATGCTATTACTATGTTACGGTACCGCATCCCACCGCCGCGCGCCACGAACCCGGTATACTGTCCCAGGACATATCTACAGCGTGCAGGCGTGTGCCGTCCGCACGATAGGGGAGGCGTGTATGGAGACGATATACCAGCAGATGAGCGATGAGGAGCTCAAGGCAGCCATTGCCGAGCTCGAGCGCGAGGTCGAGGAGACGCGTGCGAAAGGGCTCAAGCTCGATATGGCGCGCGGCAAGCCGAGCCCCGCGCAGGTGGACATCTCTCGTCCCATGCTCGACCTCTTGAGCAGCGACGCCGACCTCACGGACGAGGGCGTCGACTGCAGCAACTACGGCTGCTTCGAGGGCATTCCCTCGGCGCGCCGTCTGGCGGGCGAGTTCATCGGCGTGCCGCCCGAGCAGACCATCGTGCTCGGCTCCTCGAGCCTGAACATCATGCAGTCCATCCTCATCCACTACTGGGAGAAGGGCGTGCCCGGCTACACCCCGTGGAGCAAGCTCGAGCACGCGAAGTTCCTGTGCCCCGCGCCTGGCTACGACCGCCACTTCGGCATCACCGAGCACCTGGGCATCGAGAACATTTCCGTGCGCATGACCGAGACCGGCCCGGATATGGACGAGGTCGAGCGCCTCTGCGCCGAAGACGATTCCATCAAGGGCATGTTCTGCGTGCCGAAATACTCGAACCCCACGGGCATCACGTATTCCGAGGAGACGGTGCGCCGCCTCGCGACCATGAAGGCCGCGCCCGATTTCCGCATCGTGTGGGACAACGCCTACGCCGTGCACGACCTCACCGACGAGGGCGATGTGCTCGCGAACGTCTTCGATATCGCGCGCGAGGCCGGCAACGAGGATCGCATCCTGGGCGTCGCCTCGACCTCGAAGATCACCTTCCCGGGCGCCGGCATCGCGTTCTTCGGGTCGAGCCCCGCGAACGTGGCCGAGGTCTCGAGCACCCTGCAGGTCGGCCTCATCAGTGCGAACAAGCTCAACCAGCTTATGCACACGCGTTTTCTGCCCAACCTCGACGCCGTGCGCGCCCACATGCGCAAGCACGCGGAGTTCCTGCGTCCGCGCTTCGCGGCGGTGGAGCGCAAGCTTACCGAGGGTCTCGAGGGCACGGGCTGCGCGACCTGGACGCATCCCAACGGCGGCTACTTCGTGAGCTTCGACGGCCCCGAGGGTTCCGCCAAGCGTGTCGCGGCACTCTGCGCGGAGCTCGGCGTAAAGCTCACACCGGCGGGCGCCACCTGGCCGTATGGCAAGGACCCGCACGACACGAACATCCGCATCGCGCCCACCTACCCCAGCGTGGAAGAGCTCGAGGCGGCGCTCGATGTGCTCGTGCTCGCCACGAAGCTCGTCTCGGCACAGCTCGCGCTCGAGGCGCGGTAGCGAAAACCAGCAGGTTCGCGTTGTGCCGGCAAAAGCGGGTGTCGCGCGAACCGTTAGCTAGATTGGATATGGTATGGAACTCGTT
This sequence comes from uncultured Coriobacteriaceae bacterium, assembly GCA_949298635.1. Taxonomy (GTDB): domain Bacteria; phylum Actinomycetota; class Coriobacteriia; order Coriobacteriales; family Coriobacteriaceae; genus Enorma. The sequence goes on from CASFXG010000008.1 coordinate 14,574, forward strand.
ATCACCACTGCAGCGTCGCCCGAGCGCTACGTGATCGGCATCGAGGGCGAGGTCGACATTTCGAACGCCTCGAAGGTGCGCGACGCGATCGACCTGGCGCTCGAGCAGCCCACGGAGGAAGTGCAGCTCGATTTTGAGCACGTGGCGTACATCGACTCGACGGGCATCGGCGTGCTCGTGGGCGCGGCGCACCATGCCGAGGAGCACGGCAAGCGCTTCTCGGTCGTGAAGGCGCAGCCGGGCGTCATGCGCGTGGCGCAGCTTCTGGGCGTCGATGCGGAGATCGCCATCTCCGCCCAATAAGCGCGCCGCGGCCGGTTGCTCCATGGCAGCCGGCTGCTTGGCGGCGGCAGGCAGCTCCAGAGCGAGCGGCTGGTCCGTCGCGATTGTTTCGCCGATGGTAAAGCCATCGTTAGGCTTTTTCCTTGCGCCTGCAAAGGCGGTATACTTTTGCGGTTGCATGATGGTGTCGCATCGCCTGTGTGGTGCGCGTCCATACGTTTCTGGAGGTATCCGTGTTCGGAATCGGACAAACCGAGCTCATCATCATCTTGGTCTTCGCGTTCCTGCTGTTCGGGCCAGATAAGCTGCCGCAGGCGGGCAAGACGATCGGCCGCGCGATCAGGCAGTTCCGCGAGACGCAGCAGAAGGTGACGAACGTCGTGCAGACCGAGGTCATCGACCCCATGGCTGCTGCCGCGAATGCATCTTCGACTGCGAAGAAGGCCGCTGCGGTAGATGACGACGCGGATGCTGATGCACCCGCGGACATCGCCGCCGAGAAGGTGGCCGAGGCGCGCAAGGAGACGTTCGCCGAGCGTCGCGCCCGTCTGGCTGCCGAGAAGGCCGCTGCAGAGGCCTCTGCCGATGGCGAGAGCCCGGCCGCGGGCGAGCCTGCCGCGGAGGCCGAGGAGTCTGCTTCTTCGGACGCTGCTTCCACTGCAGATGCCGTCGAGACCGAGGCGGTAGAGGCTGCCGAGGCATCCGAGCAGAAGAGCATCGCTGATCTCTACGCTCGTCGTCCGCGTCGCCGTGCAGCGGAGGCGGAGAGCGCTGCCGGGGACGATGCCCTCGAGGCTCCCGCTGCCGACGCCCTCGAGACCGAGGACGCCGCGCCCGCAGAGGCAGCGAATGCGGAAGGGGGTGAGCAGTAATGCCCGTCGGACCTGCACGCATGCCGCTGCTCGACCATCTGGGAGAATTGCGTCGCCGCCTGACCATCATCATCGTCGCGGTGATCATCGGCACGGCGGTGTTCTACTTCGCCACGCCCACCATCATCGACCTGCTCACCGACCCCATCGCTCCGTTCGTGGGCGGCAAGTTCTATATCATGAGCTCGCTCGGTGGCTTCTCCTTGCGTTTCTCGATCGCCATCAAGACGGCCGCCGTGGTGTGCGTACCCATCATCTTGTGGCAGATCCTCGGCTTCTTCCTGCCCGCGCTCAAGCCCAAGGAGCGCCGCTGGGTTGTGCCGACGCTCTTCCTTGCGACGGCACTCTTCTTCATCGGTGCGATCTTCTGCTATCTCTTTATCGTCCCCTCGGCGTTCGAATGGCTCATCGGCGAGACGAACACCATCGCCACCGCCTTCGCCGACCTCGAGAACTACCTCAACACCGAGGTTCTGCTCATGATCGGCTTCGGTGTGGCATTCGAGCTGCCGCTCTTCGTGTTCTATCTCGCGGTGTTCCACATCGTGCCGTATGCGACGTTCCGCGGTGCCTGGCGCTACATCTACGTGGTTATGGCCGTGGTTGCCGCGACGGTGACGCCCGACGCGAGCCCTGTTACGATGCTTTTCATGTACGCGGTGTTGCTCTCGCTTTACGAGGTATCGCTGCTCGTCACGCGCTTCGTGATCGTTGCGCGCGAGGGCAAGCAGGGTTTGAAGGGCAGTCGCGTAGGCTTCTTCGCCAGCGACGAGGAGGCGTAAGGGTCGCGTGCACGAGCTCGGGATCGTTTCCGGCATCCTCGAGACCGTCTCGCGCGCCGCGCGCGATGCCGGGGCGCTGCGTGTGGTCGCCGTGACGCTGCGCATCGGTGATATGCGCGAGGTGGTACCCGAGACGCTCGATTTCGCATGGAACGTCTTGAGCGAGGATGACGAGTTCATGCGGGGGAGCGAGCTTCGTGTGGAGGAAGTGCACCCCCGGAGCCGCTGTCTTGCCTGCGGCGAGGAATTCGAGCACAGCCGCTTCCATGTGCGGTGCCCCGCCTGTGGAAGTGCCGAGACGCACCTGCTCGCTGGTCGTGAGCTCGAGATCGTTTCCATGGAAGTCGATTTGCCGTGATGTGGGGGCTGGTGCCGCCCTTCATCGTCCGAAGCGCCGTTATAGCTGACAGCCTTGGCTGAAAAACTATGCCAAACCATACGATAAGACCGTGAAAAGTCTGCCTTATTGTATGGTTTGGCATATTCTTTCAAATAGATGATTGCGTAGATGAGCGATGAGTCAGCTGGAAGCGAGCCTGCTGACAGTTGGTACAAGAAAGAAGGCGCGGCATGTCCGAGTACACCATCAGCCTTGAGCAGCCGATTCTCTCGAGAAACGAGCATCTGGCTGCCGAGCTGCGCGAGCGCTTCGCCGAGTCCGGCGCCTACGTGGTGAACGTGCTCTCGAGCCCCGGCTCGGGCAAGAGTTCGACGATCCTCGCCACGAACGAGCGCCTGCGCGATACCTTCGGCCTCACCTGCGCCGTCATCGAGGGCGATATCGCAAGCGATGTGGACGCCCAGCTTATGAAGGAAGCCGGCATGCCGGCCATCCAGATTAATACCGGCGGCCTGTGCCACCTCGAGGGAAACATGATCAGGCAGGCGGTCGATGCCTTCGATGAGGCCGTGGGCTTGGAGAACATCGACGTCATCTTCATTGAAAACGTTGGCAACCTCGTGTGCCCCGTCGATTTCGACCTGGGCGAGAACCTCTGCGTCATGATTCTCTCCGTGCCGGAGGGAGACGACAAGCCCATCAAGTACCCCGGCATCTTTCAACACGCAGGCGCGCTCCTGCTCAACAAGATCGATGTTGCTCCGGCGTTCGACTTTGACCTCGAGGGCTACAACCGCGTGCTGGACGATCTCAATCCCCGCGCGCCGCGTTTCGAGGTGAGCGCCACGAAGGGCACCGGCATGGACGAGTGGGCATCCTGGCTTGCCGAGCAGGTGCGTGCAGCGCACTAACGTTAAAATCCTTGGGGTAAATGTACGTGGCCGCTAGCTCCGAGGCTCTGGCAGTCTGCGGGTTGCTTGCGGAGGTCGATACGAGTGCCGAATCGAATGAAGCTTCAGACCGAAGCGGTGTAAAACCCCCTGGGATTAATCTTCATGCTTCAATTCACCTTACGTGGATATAGCCCCGTGCTAGATTGGTGCCAGGTTCGTGTCAGGTTTCTGCCAGATTATGACAAGGTATTTCCGCAGGTAGAGGCCATAATTTAGCTAAACAAAGTGCGTGAGTTGTGGCATACTCACCATACGGTAGAGTCCGTTCGCGGGCGGCGCTACTCGATCGGCGCGCGGCTGTGTGTCGCGCGCAGAAGGGGAGTGAAGCCTATGGACGTATCCTTGGATATGGTCGTGAAGATCCTCAAGGCGACATATTACGTTGTGATGCTTGGCATTGCGGCGAGCAGAGCCCGAAAGGAGTATACGCGATGGCGGATGACGCGACGTAAAAAGTAAAGTGGGCTAGCGGCAACTAGCCCACCCAACAACGTAGCGCCGCCCGTAGGTATGGTACGGGCTCTGCCGCTGTCCTTAGTGTACCCCGAATGTGGGGAGGGATGTATGGGAAGTTTGCGCATTCTGCGGGGGAGCTCTGCCACGCCGCATGTTAAAAACCCCTGGGGTTATTTGACCTGTTGCATGTCGAAAAACCCCTGGGGTTATGTAACATGCGCTGGTGGGGATTTCGTAAACGGTAGGCAACTCGTGTATAGTTTCCGGCTAGAACAGTGACGGGCGTGCAGGCGCCCGCAGCAAGCAGCAAGAGGTCAAACGTTGAAACTCGTTATCGCAGAAAAGAACATTGCGGCACAGAAGATCGCCCAGCTTTTGGCAGACGGCAAGCCCAAGACGGACAAGGTGTACAACACACAGGTCTATCGCTTCACGGTGAAGGGCGAAGACTGGGTCTCCATGGGCCTCGCCGGTCACATCCTCGCGCCGGACTTCCCCGATGAAATCCTCTTCGATAAGAAAACCGGCTGGTATAGCGTGTCCGAAGACGGCGAGGTGCTCCCCGCCGACGTCCCGGACGGTCTCGCGCGCCCGCCGTACGCTACGAAGCGCAAGCCCTATCTTGCGAACGGCATCAACATCAAGGGCTGGAAGGTCGAGAGCCTTCCGTACCTCACGTGGGCTCCCGTGGTGAAGAAGCCTGCGGAGAAGGAGATTATCCGTGTCCTCAAGAACCTCGCCAAGAAGGCCGACCACGTGATCATCGCGACGGACTTCGACCGCGAGGGCGAGCTCATCGGTTCGGACGCGCTTTCTTGCGTGCGCGAGGTGGCGCCGGACGTGCCTACGAGCCGCGCGCGCTATTCCGCGCTCATCAAGGGTGAGGTCACGGCCGCCTTCGATAACCTCGTCGAGCTCGACCAAGACCTTGCGGATGCCGGCGAATCACGCCAGTACATCGACCTCATCTGGGGCGCGGTGCTCACGCGTTACCTCACGCTCGCCCGCTTCGGCGGCTTCGGCAACGTACGTTCCGCCGGTCGCGTGCAGACCCCTACACTTGCCCTCGTGGTTGAGCGCGAGCGCGAACGCATGGCGTTCGTGCCGGAAGACTATTGGCAGATCCGCGGCTTCGGTGCCCCGCAAGACGATCCAGACGCTGCGTTCAAGATCGGCCACGCCACCACGCGCTTCACCGACAAGACGGCGGCGGAGACGGCCTTCGCCCACGTGGAGCACGCCACCACAGGTACCATCACCGAGGTCGCGAAGCGTAGCCGCAAGCAGCAGCCGCCCACGCCGTTCAACACCACGAGTCTGCAGGCGGCCGCCGCTGCAGAGGGCATCTCGCCGGCGCGTACCATGCGCATCGCCGAAAGCCTCTACATGGCGGGTCTCATCTCGTACCCGCGCGTCGACAACACAGTCTACCCGCGTACGCTCGACCTCAAGGGCATCGTGGACGGCCTTGCGTCGAACAACCCGGCGCTCCGTCCGGTGTGCCAGAAGGTGCTCGCCGGTCCCATGAAGCCCACGCGCGGCAAGACCGAGACCACCGACCACCCGCCCATCCATCCTACCGGTCAAGGCAACCCGGATTCGCTCGACGGCGGTCAGAAGAAGCTCTACATGCTCATTGCTCGCCGCTTCCTCGCGACGCTCATGGGGCCTGCGACCATCGAGAACACGAAGCTTGCTATTGACGTTGCAGGCGAGCCCTTCACCGCGAGCGGCGACGTGCTCGTGGATGCGGGCTTCCGCGAGGCATACCCCTACGGTCTCAAGCGCGACGAGCAACTTCCGCCGCTTGAGCAGGGCGATGTGATTGACGTCCGCGACATCGTGCTTGAGGCGAAGCAGACCGAGCCTCCCGCGCACTACAGCCAGGGTCGCCTGGTGCAGGAGATGGAAAAGCGCGGCCTGGGCACGAAGTCCACACGCGCGAGCATCATCGAGCGCCTGTATACGGTGAAGTATCTCAAGAACGATCCCATTGAGCCCAGCCAGCTCGGCATGGCGATCATCGACGCGCTGCACACCTACGCGCCGCGCATCACCACTCCCGAGATGACCGCCGAGCTCGACGAGGACATGACGCATGTGGCCGAAGGCCAGGACACGCAAGACCACGTGGTCGAGCACTCGCGCGCGCTGCTGGCCGGCCTCCTCGATACGCTCATCGAGCACAAGGATGACCTGGGCGATGCCATCGCGGACGCGGTGACGGCCGATGCTCGCGTGGGCGCCTGCCCCAAGTGCGGCAAAGACCTCGTTATGAAGACGAGCGCCAAGACGCGCGGCAGTTTCATCGGTTGCATGGGCTGGCCTGAATGCGACGTGACCTACCCCGTACCGAGCGGTGTGAAGGTGAGTCCGCTCGAGGGCGACGCCGCCGTGTGCCCCGAGTGCGGTGCCCCGCGCATCAAATGCCAGCCGTTCCGCCAAAAAGCGTACGAGATGTGCGTGAACCCGCAGTGCCCCACAAACTTCGAGCCCGATGTGGTAGTGGGGGAGTGCAAGGCGTGCGCCGAGGCAGGCCGCCATGGCGAGCTCGTGGCGCACAAGAGCGAGAAGAGTGGCAAGCGCTTCATTCGTTGCACGAACTACGACGAATGTGGCACGAGCTACCCGCTGCCCGCACGCGGCAAGCTTGAGGCCACCGGCGAGGTATGCGAGCACTGCGGCGCGCCCATCGTGGTAGTCGAAACTGCGCGCGGCCCATGGCGCATCTGCGTGAACATGGATTGCCCCGGCAAGGAGAAGAAGGCGACGACTGGCCGCGGTCGCGGCAGAGGACGCGCCCGTACCAAGAAATGATGCAATCCGGCAAGACTGGTTGCTATCATTCTGACAATTTGTCCGCGCTTCGTCGTATCATACACATGGACTAATGCGCTCGAAGAGCGGAGGTAATGCGATGTTTTGTACGACATGCGGCCGTGAGCTGCCCGATGGTGCGAAGTTCTGTACGAATTGCGGTGCGCCGGTCGCGAAGATCGTGACGCGCGAAGAGCGCGAGGCTGTTCCCGTGGAAGATGCCGGCGTTGATGAGGCCGTCGCGGAGCCGAAGTCGGCGTCTGAGCTTGAACCTGCAGATGAGGCTGCGCCCATGATGCAGGAAGATTCTGGGGAAGCGCCTGACGAGGAATCATGCGATCAGCCCGAGGTGCACGAGGATTCCGCTCAAGCCGCCGCTGCGGATGACGCTTCCGACGATGCCGAAGGTGCATCCGCCGATGCCGGCGAGACCACGGTCATGCCGAGCGATTCGGGCGAGACGACCGTATTGCCCGATGGCGCGGACGAGACCACCGTCATGCAGAACGACACGGGTGAGACGACCGTGCTGCCGGACGGTACGGACGAGACCACCGTCATGCCCGAGCATGCAGAAACGACCGTGCTCCCGGCAGCCGAGACCGAGGTCATCACCGATGCCGAGCGCGCCGAGGCCGCAGCCGACGCGGCAGCAGCCGAACGGGCGTTGTGGTCTTCCTCGGAAGACGCCGCCGATGCGGGCACAACCGCGACGACCGTGCTCGAGCCCGCGCACATGGCACGCGCCGAGGTCGGGCAGGACGGTCAGCAGCCTGCGCCCGAGACCCCGCGCAAGAAGCGCCCGGTCGCCCTCATCGCCACGATTGTCCTGCTCGTCGTCGCTGCGGGAGCGTTCTTCGGCATCTTCGTGCTGCCCCGCATCATGGGCAAGGACGTTCCCACGGTGAGCTACGGCCAGACGGATCCCGTGCAGTGCTCCGTCGTGACGCGCGTGCGCCCGCGCGACGAATCCGGCAACGAGCTCACCTCCTACGTGGTGCGCCTCATGCGCCGCGCCTCGGACGATGCGGCTTCGAGCAGCAGCGCGAGCGAGGAGCTCAACCAGGTCGTCGCCGAGATTCGCGTAACGGGGAACAACGGCTTCACCATGGAAAACTTTGGCGAGGTGCCAGATGGCGACTACGTGCTCGTGATCGTGCCGGACGATTCGCAGGGCGGGTCTTCGTCGAGCTCCACCAACGATGAGCAGCGCATCCCCGTCCACTATGAGGAGGATAACCCCAAGGCCGAGGAGGAAGTCGTGGTGGAGCCTCCTGCGCCGGAGCCGCCCTCTCCCGAGGAGCCCGCTGCCGAAGAGGAGGAATTTACCGACGAGGAGATCGCTTCGGCGCTCTTCTACTACACCTGCCAAGATCTCATCGACGAGTATGGTGAGCCCGAGGCGATCGAGCTCCACGACGGCATGGAGCTTGCCGCGAACGGGCTCGCTCTTGTGAAGCTTCTCGACTTCGACGGCGACGGCATGAACGAACTGCTTACCGTTGTTGGCGACGCCTCGGGACTCGAGACGATGTCGTTTGACACCGATGCGTATACCATCGCGGTGTGGAAGTATACCGACGAGGCAATCGAGCAGGTGTACGAGGGTCATCCGCCGTACTCGAACGGCGGGTATTTCTACCAGGGACTCTATGCGCTGCCGCAAGAAGGCGGCGAGGATCAGATCCTCCTCGAGTCTATTTCGTTCGGGGATCCCGCTGCGGCTGCCGACACGAATTCCGAGATTACCTACACCGGATACTACGGCATGGGGGAACAGAGCTTCGAGCTGTATGCGCTGCGAACCGATACGTTTAGCTATGATGATGGCTCGCTGGAGACGACGTTCCAGATCGCCGGCGAAGAGGTTTCCGAAGACGAATGGGTGGGCTTCCAGGATTCGCTTACGCAGACGGCAAGCTACGAGTTTAGCTGCCCGGTAAGCAATGAGCCGCAGGCGCAGAGTGAAGAGGAGCCGGAGTTCGAGATCATCGAAACCGCCGGACTGCCGGATTATACCGAAGAGACCATTGGGGCGCTTGAGGCCGCTGCTGGTGACGAGGCGCTTGAAGCGTTCGCGCCTGAGGAGGATGCGGAGGAAGACCCCGCCGAGGCCACGTATACCTATGTGAACAGCGAGGCGGACGTGACGTTCACCACCTCGCAGGGTGAAGGCACGGACTGGGAGGAAACGCGCTCCTGGACGTACCCACAGTTCGCGCTCGAGGACGGCTCCACGACCGAGGCGCTCGACGCGCTGAACGCCTCTCTCAAGCAGAGCTACGAGGACGATCTTGCGGTCACGCAAGCGTGGACGATTGATTCGGGCGAGGCGCAGGTGTGGGTGCACTGCGACGAGGTGACGTATCTCGAAGGTAACATCGCGTGCGTGCGGAGCGAGCGCTATGTATTCCTCGGCGGCGCCCATGGCGAGGAGTCGATATCCGGCGCATTCTACGACCTGTCGAGTGGTGAGGAACTGCGCGTCGATGAGGCGCTCGGCATTTCGTGGGACGACCTCCAGGCCGAGTCGGTCGATGCGATCAAGGCCTATCTTGCCGAAAACCCCAACCTGACCGGTGCGGACGACACATCGCTTGAAGGCATGGCGGCCGACTCTTCACGCTACTTCGCGACGAGTGACGGCGTTGCCATCGCCATCATGCCCTACGAGGTAGGTCCGTATTCCGAGGGGATGCAGCTTGTCTACGTGCACGCGTTCGAGGATCCGTCGCTCGTGGGAACGAGCGCCGCGGCATGATAATTTCAGTACCGGGTACTGAAATTATCATCATGGGGAGAGGAGTGCGCGATGTCGGACGCTGCGTGCGCCGGTCGCTTCATCACCGTCGAGGGTATCGACGGCTGCGGTAAGTCCGCGCAGGCGCGCTTGCTGGTCGAAGACCTTGAGCGCGCCGGCTACGATGTGCTGGCGCTTCGCGAGCCGGGGGGCGTGGCGATATCGGAGAAGATCCGCGCGCTTTTGCTCGACCCCACGAACGCGGAGATGTCGGCCACGTGCGAACTTCTGCTCTATGAGGCGGCGCGCGCCCAGCTCGTGCACGAGGTGGTGGCACCGGCGCTTGCCGAGGGGCGCGTCGTGGTGTGCGACCGCTTCTACGATTCCACGACCGCCTATCAGGGATATGCGGGCGGCGTGCCGCTCGATGCGGTGACGCGGGCGAATGAGCTTGCGGTGGGGGCGTGCGCGCCCGACCTCACACTCGTATTCGACATCGATCCCGCGCTCGCCGCCGAGCGTACCGTCTCGCGTACGCAAGATCGCATGGAGGCGAAGGGCATCGCGTACCAACAGCGCGTCGCTGAAGGCTTCCGCGCCATCGCCTCCGCCGAGCCCGCTCGCGTGAAGCGTATCGACGCCGCGCGAGACATCGATACGATCCATGCGGACGTTATGGCGGCCGTGCAGGCGATCCTGCCGCGCGGCTAGGCGGTCGGCAGCCCCTGCATATAGCGATCCATCGCGTCGGCGACGCGTTTCGCATCGGAGACGGCTTCGACCACGGTTCGCGCGCCAGTGGACACATCGCCGCAGGCGAAGACTCCCGGCTTGGTAGTGTGCCCCTCAAGGTCGGTGCGCAGTAGGCCGCGCGTATTCGTCTCGAGCCCCTCGGTCGTGCTTACCAAGCGGTCGAGCGGTCGTTGCCCGGCGGAGATGATTACGCTATCTGAGGGATACAGCCGTTCCGTGCCTTCGATGGCTCGCAGCGTGGGCGGCTCGCCGTTCTCGCTGATTTCGGAGCCAGTGGTCTCGATGAGGATGGGACCCTCTTCGGTGATGCGCACCGGTGCGCAGTTGAGCACGAACTCGACGCCCTCGAGCTCCGCATAGCTGCGCTCGTGATTGCTTGCCGCGACGTGCGATGACTGCGCGTAACAGGTCACATGCTCCGCGCCATGCCGGAGCACGGTGCGCGCCACGTCCATGGCGGCGTTGCCCACACCGATGACCGCCACGCGGCGCCCCAGCTTGAAGCTATCGGGGTTGGCGAGATAGTTGATGCCGTAGTGCACGTTCCCGAGCGTCTCGCCGGGGATGCGCAGCGCGTGTGGGCGCCACACGCCCGTGCCGGCGAACACGGCGCGGTAACCGTCCTCGAACATGTCGTCGATCGAGATGGCCTGGCCAATCGTCGTATTGAAGCGGATCTTCACGCCGTTCGCCTCGAGGTGCCGCGTTTGGAAATCGTCGAGCACCCGCTTGGGGAGGCGGAACTCGGGAATGCCATAGCGAAGTACGCCGCCGATCTTGTCGTGGTTCTCGAAGATGGTCACGTCGTAGCCACGTTGCGCCAGGATGACGGAGATGGCAAGGCCGGCGGGTCCCGCGCCGATGATTGCGACGCGCATGCCGTTGGACTTAACGTGCTCTTCGGACATGCGCGACCCATACAGGTCCGAGATATATTCCTCGATAGCGCTAAAGTGCACAGGCGCGCCCTTGCGACCCAGTACGCAATGACCCTCGCACTGGTTCTCGTGATTGCACACGCGGCAGCATACCGTGGTGAGGGGGTTGTTCTCGAACAGCAGCTTGCCGGCTTCATCGACGTGGCCTTCGCGCAGCAGGCGAATTGCCGCTGGAATGGGCGTCGAGATGGGGCAGCCCTTCGTGCACTGCGGGTTTTTGCACTGCAGGCAGCGCTCTGCTTCTTCGAGAACGTGGATTGCCATCGATTTCCCCTTTCTATGCGGCGGTATGGTAGCTCCGCAGCTTGAATGCGAGCGCAAGCACGGTGAAGTCCGAGAGCTTGCGCGGATTGTACCCGGTCTTTTCGGCGATCTTGTTCAGGCGGTTCTGCAGCGTGTTCTTATGCAGATAGAGCTCATCGGCGCAGTGTACGATGCTGCCGTTGTGGCGCACGTAGGCGTCGAAGACGCGCTGGAATTCGTCGATCTCTGCATCACTGAGGCCGCGAAACACGTGACCGACGAGCTGCATGGCGTTGTCGCGTGGAACAGAGGAGAGGATGAGCCCCAGGTCCATGTCCTCGTAGCGCATGAGCGTGCCCGCTTGCTCGAATGAAAGCCACTCGAGCGCGCTGCAGGCCTCGTCGTAGCTGCGCCAATAGAGGCTTGCGGAATGCTCCACCCGTCCGGCGCCGAAGATGAGGGGAAGTCCCAGGATGCGCTTGGCATCGTCGCTCATCCCGTTCACGAGCGCAGAGATGCGCCGCTCGTCGCGAACATCGATGAACAGGCAAATGTCGCGCTCCAAGAACGCGAAGAAGCTCGTCTTGAACGATTCGAAGCGCGCGTGGAACATCTCGTAGAGACCGTTGTAGTCGAGGGCGCTATCGTCTTCCGCCTGCGCGCGCCCTACCAGCACGAGGCGGGGGATGTCGAGGTCGACCCGCAGCATCGAGGCGTAGTACGCGGCGAGGCTCTCGTCGTGGTGGCGCAGCTTGAGGATGCCGGCGAGGTTCGACACGCGCACGCGCCGGTCGTAGCGCTCCACATGATCCCAGTTCTCGCGGATGAGGATCTCCGTCATCTTTTTGATGACGTTGCCGAAGGGCTCCACTTCCGCACGCTCGCCGGTGATACCGATGACCGCAACCGCTGTGTCCTGGAACATGACCGGCATGTTGATGCCGTGCTTCGCGCCCTTGAACTGGTGCTCGCTGTCGATGGGCACGGGCCGCTGCGTCTCGATGGCGAGGCGCGCTCCTTCGTGCGTGGTGCCAATACGCGCGGGATCGGTGCTCGCGATGATGGTGCCCGTGGTATCGAACAGGTTGATCTCGTGGTTGATGACGTCTTTGAGGTTGTTGACGATGGTTTCGGCGATCTTCGGGTCAAGATTCATGAGCGCCTCCGCGGTCTGCTGCAGTGATACCAGTGTATCCAGATTTCCCGTTGAGGAATATGGTACGTGTACTAAGCGTGTTCTGAATCTGCGAGGGGTTACCAGTCGTTGCCCAACAGGAAATCGGCGAGATGCACGATTCGCACGCCATCAATGTTGCCGGTGGCAAAATCGTCCAACGTTACGACGTACTTCGGGTAGTGATCCTTGATCTCGAGGAGATTGGCAACCTCGCGATCGGTTGTTTCTGGCAGGCTGCGGCATACTTGAACATAAAGGCGTTCGTCACGCCGTTTGGCCACGAAGTCGATTTCCATCGTGCCGTTCTTCCCTATATACACCTCGTAGCCACGGCGCCTCAGTTCAAAGTACACGACGTTTTCGAGCATGGCGGCGATTGATGTGGGATTAAAGCCCATAATGCAGTATTTCAAGGAGGGATCGGCAAGGTAGAACTTCTCCTGCGTTTTCAGCACAGACTTGCCTTGCAGGTCATAGCGCTGGCAACGGTAGATCACGAATGCCTTCTCAAGCCATTCGACATAGTTGTAAATCGTCTCGACGGTTAGGGAGCGCTTCTCGTTTTTGAGGAACTTCACGATCGAGTTTGCGGAAAAGGTCTTACCAACGTTCTCTACGATATAGCGAACGACGCGGTTGAAGAGATCGAGATTGGTGATGCGATGTCTTCTCGCGATGTCGCTCGTGATAACCGAGGTGTAGATCCCCTCGACGATTTGGTAGGAAGAGCGGTCGTCGAAGTTCCCGAGTGCCACGATGGGGAAGCCTCCGAGTCGCAGGTACTCGGGGAGCATCTCCTTAGCGGAATGGAGACTCGCGCCTTTGAAGTCAAGGTATTCGACGAACGAGAGCGTAAAAACCGGAATGGAGACATATCTACCGGTGAGGTAGGTAGAGATTTCGCTCGACATAAGTCTTGAGTTGGAGCCCGTTACGTAGATGTCGGTATCGGCATCCTCAAGCAGGCTGTTGACCGCCTTCTCCCAGCCATCGACCTCTTGCACCTCATCGAGCAGGAGATAGTAGCGTCCTGTGCCGGTCATGTGCCGTCGAATGGCCGCGTACATGCTTTTGCCGGTCATCTCGTCGTCGAGATCTTCCGAGGTGTAGCGCATGCTGATGATGTGATCTGCGGGAACACCGCTGCTCAGCAGGTCGTCCCGAAGCATCTCGAGGATCATCGATTTGCCGCACCGCCGGATACCCGCGAGCACCTTCACGAGCGATACGTCACGGTACGTTCTCAACGCGTTCATGTAATGGGGTCGGTAAATCATGACAAGCTCCTTCTTTTCTTTTCATTTTAAGGAAAAACTTCAGATGAGAAAGAAGTTTTTACTGAAAACAAGGAAAAACTTAATAATGCAGGATATATTTTATTGAAAAACGAAAAACATATCTCAAGTAACGTACCGCGCCGTGCGTGAGGACGGGGCGTACCATCTGCTGTCGAGTTGGAAAAATACGTATACAAGCTTCACTTTTGGTTGGAAAAATACAAAGCACGAGGTAGAAGTCATGTTGAAGCGGAAAGCCCTCGAGGACCTCGTCGCGTGGCGTGCTAAGCGTGTTCCAAATCTGCTGCCCGTGGATGACTACCGGATTTGCGGAGCATCGACTACCGGATTTGCATGACACCGTCTGTCCGATTCGCGCAATGTCAATATGCGGCATTGCGTGCATAGGCTCATTTTGCCCTTAAGGTACGCAAGACATTGTTCGTGAGCGGTCGGTATCGTCCGGTGAAAGGTAAAAACGGACGCATTTTAGACATCTTTCGAGGATGCGCACGCAGTAGAGTGTTGAGTCGAAAGAGCAAACCAACACAACATGTGAAGACGACTCCATAAAACGTGGCCTGCGGACCATGGAACCCTTTCTGCGCGAACGGCATTCTATAGCGCATTGGGAAAGGTTTCTTCTGCCGAAGGGTGCCGAAGGGGAGGCGTCCAGAAGGAGCCGACGTCACAAAGAGAAAGGGGGATGGAGTAGATGATGCAGGTCGAAATGCCCATCGGGAGCAACATCACCGATGAGGAGATGCATATGATCCGCGAGATGGGCGTGCATTGGCTGGCTGTGAACTTCCTGCCGGAGGACGCAACCGACGAAGGCGTGACCAAGCTTCAGGAACGTGCAGCTCGCCATGACCTCGAGATTTCAAACGGCGGAGCGATCGGCGTGTATAAGAACACGTCCATCATCCTGGGGCACGAGGATCGCGAAGCGGCCATGGATCGCTACAACGAGTTCACGCGCATCTTGGGTGCTCATGGCATCAAGGGCGGCTATATCGCCTGGCAGCCGAACGGCATCCTGCGCACCAAGGTGGACGTGGGCAAGTACACCCGCGGCGGCATCACGATGATCGCCGATATGGAGGAAATCGATGCTCGTCCCATCCTGAACGACCGTGAATACGGCGAGCAGGAGATCTGGGACAACTTCGAGTGGTTCCTCGAGCGCGCGCTGCCCGTGTGCGAGGAGGCGGACGTCAAGATCTCGCTGCACCCCAACGATCCGCCGGCGCCCTCGCTGGGCGGTGCCTACAGCCTCATCTGGCGCTCCGACGATTACCGTCGTGCCTTCAAGATGGCGAGCGACAGCCCGTATCTGGGCATGAAGCTCTGCACCGGCTGCTGGCTCGAAGGCGGCGAGACCTTCGGAAACCTTATGGACGACATCGCCGAGTTCGCCCCGCAGGGCAAGGTCCATGTCGTCCACTTCCGCAACGTTAGCGGCACCATGCCGTACTTCGAGGAGGTGCTCGCGGAGGATGGCTACGCAGATATGTTCGCCATCGCGAAGCAGCTCGTGAAATACGGTTTCGATGGCACCATCGATGTCGACCACGTGTTCCGCAACCCCGAGTGGGCGGGCAAGGACGCCCCGTCGCTCGCGGGCGGCAGCGTGTGGTCGGCGGGATATGCCACCGGCTATATGAAGGGTCTTATCGACGCTGCGTATAAGACGCAAGAAGGGGGTTGCTAGATCATGACTCTGTATCTGACCCTTGGAGTCTTCGCCTTGCTGGTGATTGGCTTCGTTTCCCAGAAGATGCCGATGGGTATCATCGCGATGGGCGCGGTTTCCATACTCTACCTCTTTGGAATCCTGACCTTCGAAGAGGCGTTCGGTAATCTCGCGAACAACAACGTGCTCCTGGTTGCGGGCATGTTCGTGCTCTCCGCCGCCATCGCCAAGACGCCGCTTATCGAGCATATGAATCGCGCGCTTGTTAAGCACGCCGGTGGTTCCGGCCGTCGCGTGGTGTTCTTCTTCGTGCTTGCCACGGCGATCCTCATGCAGTTCATCGCCCCGACGGCAACTATCACCATGCTGCTCCCGTTCTGCCTCATGATGGACGCGAACGGCACCTGCCCGCGTACGAAGAGCCTCTATGCCGTGACCACTGCCGCCTTCATGTGGCAGGGCGTGTTCCCGCTGGGTATGGGCATCGGCCTCACCGCGCAGACCAACAGTTTCATCGAGGCTGGCGGCGGCGTTGGCACTCTGACGATTCTTGACCGTTTCGTGCTGGGCTTCATTCCGGCGGTCGTGGGCTCCATCATGCTGTGCACGGTCTGCTATGCGCTGTTGCCCAAGAAAGCCGCGAACCCGCTCGATGCCGACGAGATCATGAAGCAGGGTATGACCGAGATCCGTGAGACCACCTTCCATGACAAGCTCACCTATCTCATCTTCGCTCTGACCATGATCTTCATGTTCATCATGCCTTCCAGCATGTATCAGCAGGCGATCATCCCCGTCGTGGGCGCGCTCCTGCTCGTTGCCACGGGCTGCCTCTCCAAGAAGGAGTTCGTGAACGGCCTCAATCTCGACGTGCTGCTCATGCTCGCAGGCCTCCTTGGTCTCTCCACGGCACTCGAGCGCTCCGGTGCTGCCGACCTCATCGCCAACTTCATCGTGGGCGTCATCGGTGCCGACACGCATCCGTTCATCGTCGTCATGGTCTTCTACTTCGTGGGTAACATCGTCTCCCAGTTCTTCTCGAACAGCGGAACCTGGGCGCTGCTCATCCCGCTCATGACCACGACTTGCATGGCCATGGGTATCGATCCTGCGCCCATCGCCATGGCGGTGTGCTACGGCGCCAATGCCGACTCCCTGCTTCCTATGGGCTCGCCCGGCATGGCCATCTGCTTCGGTTCCGGTGGCTTCAAGTTCACCGATCTGCTGGCACCTGGTGCAGTCCTTATGCTCACATATGGCCTTGCGACCGTTGCCATCACCTACCTCTGGTACTTCGTGTTCTAGAAGCTCACGCAGTCCAGTCCCGGTACTTTCGCGACCCTGGGTCTCACGCGTGAGCCCAGGGTCGTTTGCGTATCGAATGGTACCTATACCATTTTTGTCAAATTGTTTGATTGCATTACAAGCCCTTGGAATATGGGCGCTATGAAGAGGGCAGCGTAGAGTAAAGACATCACAGTACCTCATCCCTGGCTGGAAGTTCGACGCGAAGCGCCCCTGCCTCGTGCGTTAGCGATAGGAGAATCACGCAATGTCCAACCCCATCGATATCTCTAAGATGAAAGGGCTCTTCACGCCCATCTTGACGCCGGTCGATGCCCAGGAGCGCATCGACGAGGCGAAGCTCCGCCGCCAGGTCGACTTCGTGATCGAGCACGGCGTGGACGGCATCCTCGCGTTCGGCAGCAATTCCGAGTTCTACATGTTCGATGACGACGAGATGATCAGGGGAACGAAGATCATCCTCGATCAGGTGGCCGGTCGCGTGCCCGTCATCTTCGGTGTGGGCCACATCTCCACGCGCGCCTGCATCGCCCTCGCGAAGCGCGCCGCGGAGCTTCCCATCGATGGGCTAGCCGTGCTGCACCCCATGTTCATCAAGCCCACGAATGAAGCGCTCGTGCACCACTACGCCGCGATCGCCAACGCCGTGCCCCATACCTTCGTCTTCATCTACCACAACCCCGGCCGCTGCGGTTACGCGCTGCCGAACGACGTGATTGTCGAGCTCGCGCACACGGTGCCGAACATCCTGGGCATCAAGGACTCCACGGGCGACATCACGGCGCTCCAGGAGCTCATCCGACGCTGCTCGGATATCGACTTCGTGGCGTTCGTAGGCAAGGATACCGTGGTGTTCCCTGGCCTGTGCTGCGGCGCAGATGGCGCGGTGTGCTCGACGGGCAACATCTTCCCGGAGCTCGTGTGCGGCATCTACGACAAGTTCGTTGCCGGCGACTATGCGGGTGCGCGCGAGAACCAGTTCAAGCTCAACCCCATCCGCCTCTCGCAGGATGCGGCGAGCTTCCCGGCCGCCACGAAAGACATGGCGAACCTTATGGGCATGGAGGTCGGTCCCTCGATCCTGCCCACGGAGGCTACCGGCGGCGCGGCGCTCGAGGGCATGAAGCGCGCCATGCGCGAGGGCGGCTACCTCGCCTAAGCACGAAGTGGGACTGACAGACCTGGTGTCAAAGTCTCAAAGTGGGACTGAGAGACCCGGTGTCAAAGTCCCAGATTGTCAATTGCCAGATGGAAGGAGGCGCGTAGAAGATGGATAGCCTGAACGTGGTGCTCGCGGTCGATTCGTTCAAAGGATCGGCATCGAGCGCGCATGTCGAAGAGCTCATCGCCGAGGGCATCCGTCGCGTGTGTCCAGATTGCAGCATTTCAAGCTATCCCATCGCTGATGGCGGTGAAGGAACGGTCGAAGCGATCATCGCCGCGCTCGACGGGCGCGAGATTCGGGCGACGGTGCAAAACCCGCTGGGCGAGAAGATCGAGGCGAGCTATGGCCTCACGGCAGACGGTACTGCCATCATCGAGATGGCGGCGGCGAGCGGCATCACGCTTATCGAGCAGACGCCGGAAAACGCGCTTTCTGCCTCTACCTGGGGCGTGGGCGACCTCATCCGCGACGCGCTCAACCATGGTGCCCGCCGCATCCTCATCGGGCTCGGCGGAAGCGCCACGAGTGATGGCGGCGTCGGGATGGCGAAGGCGCTGGGCGCGCGGTTCCTCGATGCGGCAGGCGAGCCCATTCCGTGCGGGCTTATCGGTCTGAAGACGCTTGCGAGCATCGATTGTTCCGGTCTCGACCCGCGCATCGCGGAAACGGAATTCGTCCTCATCACCGATGTGACGAACCCGCTCAACGGCCCAGACGGTGCGCTCTATACGTACGGGCCGCAGAAGGGCATCGAGCCCTCGCAGCTCGCCGAGCTCGAGCCGTGGATGGAGGCGTACGCGAACTTGCTCGAAGAGGTGGTGGGGCGCGAGATCTCCGACCTTCCGGGTGCCGGTGCTGCCGGTGGCCTGGGCGCGGCGCTCGCTGCGTTCTGCCATGCGCGCATCGAGCGGGGCATCGAGTTCGTGCTCGACACCATCGGCCTTTCCGAAGCGGTCGCGGGCGCAGACCTCGTTATTACAGGCGAGGGGCGCATGGACGCGCAGTCTGCGAACGGCAAGGCGCCCGTGGGCGTGGCGAGGCGAGCCCGCGAGCACGGTGTTCCCGTGGTCGCCATCGTAGGGAGCCGTGCTGAGGACCTTGGCTGCATCTACGACGAGGGCATCGACCTGGTGATTCCGCTTGCGCTCGAGCCCATGGCCCTTGAAGCGTGCATCGCGCGCACCGAGACGCTCGTGCCCCTTGCCGGCGAGAGCGCCATGCGGGCGTTCCTGCTCGGAAGGGAATGTCAAAAAACCCCTGGGGTTATTTGACATATTTGACAGAGCCAACATTCGCTCCTTGCGGGCGTGTTGATAGCAAGTAGTACGTTGTTCAGTCGAAAGGAAGAACATGAAGGTAGGATTCGTAGGACTCGGCATCATGGGTAAGCCCATGTCCATCAACGTGCAGAAGGCCGGTCATCAGGTCTATGCGTTCGACTTCAACATGGATCGCGCGAAGGATCTTGTCGAGCTGGGCGGCGTCGCCTGCAGCTGCGGCAAGGAGGTCGCGGAGAACGCCGACGTCGTCATCACCATGCTCCAGAACTCGCCCAACGTCGAGGCGGCGCTTTTCGCCGAGAACGGCCTTGCAGAGGGCCTGACCGCCGGTAAGTGCGTCATCGACATGAGCTCCATCGCCCCGCTCGCGAGCCGCGACTTCGCCCGTCGCCTCGAGGAGATCGGCGTCGACTTCCTCGATGCCCCCGTCTCCGGCGGCGAGCCCAAGGCCATCGACGGCACCATCGCCGTCATGGTGGGCGGCAAGGAGGAGGTCTTCGCCAAGTATGAGGATCTGCTCAAGACCATGGCTTCGACCGTGACCCTCGTGGGCGAGGTCGGCGCCGGCAACATCACCAAGCTCGCCAACCAGATGATCGTCGCCATCAACATCGCCGCCGTCTCCGAGGCGTACTCGCTCGCCAAGAAGGCCGGCGTCGACCCGGCGCGCGTCTACGAGGCCATCCGCTCCGGCCTTGCCGGCTCCACGGTCATGGATCAGAAGTCGCAGAAGATCTTCGACGGCGACTTCACCCCGGGCTTCCGCATCGAGCTCCACATCAAGGACCTCCAGAACGTCATGGACACCTCGCACCAGGTGAACGTGAGCGTGCCGTTCAGCTCGCTCGCCATGGAGATCATGCAGTCTCTCAAGGCTCACGGCCACGAGAAGGACGACCACTCCGGCATCGCCGAGTGGTATGAGATGGTCAACGACATGAAGCTCCAGGGCTAAGCCAGGGCTCTATATTTCTTCGCTGCCCCCTTTCTTGGCGCGGCCGCATCGAAGTGTCTCCCGATGCGGTCGCCTCTTTTAGGCATGTAAAATTACCCCAGGGGTTTTTTAACATTCAGCATTTGGGAGAAAGGCGCAACCATGGCATTCGTCGATACCGTTAAGCTGCCGGATGGCACGCCTATGCCGCGCTTTGGCATGGGTACGTGGTTTTTGGGAGAGAGCGCCGCAACGCACGATGAGGAGCTCGCCGCTTTACGCGCCGGTCTCGATGCTGGCGTGACGCTTATCGACATGGCCGAGATGTACGGGAGCGGAGCTGCCGAACGCCTGGTGGGAGAGGCGATTCGCGGATACGACCGGGAGAGCCTCTTCTTGGTGTCGAAGGTGTACCCCCATAACGCTGGCGACCCAGAGATCTTTGAGAGCGTGGAGGCGTCGCTCGAGCGCTTGGGCACGGATTACCTCGACCTGTACCTGCTTCACTGGCGTGGTTCCATCCCGCTTGCCGAGACGGTCGAATGCATGGAGCAGCTGGTTGAGGACGGGCTCATTCGCCACTGGGGCGTTTCCAACTTCGACGTGGACGACCTCGAGGAGCTCTTCGCCGTGCCTGATGGCGAGCGTTGTGCTGTGAACCAGGATCTCTACCACCTGGGTTCGCGCGGCGTCGAGTACGCCGTGCTGCCGTGGATGCGGTCGGTTGGCATGCCGCTTATGGCGTATTGCCCGCTTGCCCAGGCAGGCGACCTGCGACGCGGTTTGACGAATGACCCGGCTGTTGTGGAGGTCGCTCGCCGACATGGCGCCACGCCGCTTCAGATTCTTCTGGCGTTCGTGCTGCGCGATCCCATGGCGATCGCTATCCCGCGGAGCGGCAAGCCCGAGCATGTGCTGGAGAACGTGCGCGCCTGCGAGATCGAGCTGAGCAACGACGACCTCGCACTGCTTTCGCGCTCGTTCCCCGCACCGGGATACCCCACGCCGCTCGATATCGTATAGCGCGCTGGCTGGTAGCGTGCGGCGTCGTTCTTCGTGCCTAAACTTGTCAAATCTCTTCATGAAGGAGTCGCCAGCCTCTCTGTCTTGGCGGCGCGGTAAGATAGAGCCTACCGTTCAGCCGAAAAGGGAGGCTCCATGGCGCCTGCGCACGACAACCGATCGCGTTCTCTGCTCGCGCAGCTCGATACGCAGCCGCGCGTGCGCGACTTCCTTGTGCGCGCCGTCGAGACGCAGCGCACCTCGCATGCCTATCTGTTCCTGGGCGCGCCGGGATCCGGCAAGCTCGATGCAGCTTGGGCGCTCGCGCAAGCGCTTATTTGCGAGCAGGGCGGTTGCGGTGCCTGCGAGGCGTGTGTGCGCGTCGCGCGCCGCACGCACCCGGACGTCCGCTACCTCGCGCCCGAGAGCGCCACGGGATACCTCATCGCGCAGGTGCGCGACCTTATTGAAGAGGTCTCGCTTGCCCCGGTGCGTGCGCATGGCAAGGTCTACATCATCGACCGTGCAGACCAGCTCCGCGCGAGTTCCGCGAACGCCCTGCTCAAAACCCTCGAAGAGCCGCCCGCGAACGTGACGTTCATCCTCTTGGGCACCTCGGCCGACACCATCCTGCCTACGATCGTGTCGCGCTGCCAATGCGTGCCGTTCCGCCTCATCTCACCCGAGGCGGCGGCGCAAGCGGTCACGCGCGCGACGGGGCTTCCGCTCGAGCGGTGTCGCATGGCGGTCGCCGTCGCGGGGAGCCCGGGACGTGCGACGGAGTTCCTCAAGAGCGCAAGCCGCCAGGAGGCGCGCCGCGCGATGCTTCGTGCGATCGACTCGCTCGCCCATGCGGACGAGGCGGACGTCCTCTCCCATGCGAAGGCGATCACCCTTGCGGTCAAGGCGCCGCTCGCCGAGGTCAAATCGACGCAAGAGGCGATCCTCAAGCGAGATGAGGAGTATCTCTCGCGTGGTGCCCTCAAGCAGATTGAGGAGCGCAACAAGCGCGAACTCACGGCGCGCGAGCGTTCGGGTATCATGGAAGTGCTCGCCTGCGCGCGCTCGCTGCTGCGCGATGCCCTGGTGCGGGTTGAGGGCATCTCATCGGAGCCCGTCAACGCCGACGTCGAGGACATCGTGGGTCGCCTCGCCTCCGAGATGGCATCGTCCGTCTCGGCCGTGCATGCGCTCGAGGCGGTGGAAGCCGCCGAACGCGCCGTGTCGCGCAACGTCACTCCGCAGCTGGCCTTTGAGGTCATGCTCTTCGATATCAGGAAGGCTCTCACATGCCCGTCGTAGTACCCGTCAAGTTTCCCTTCGCCTCGTGCGACCTCTGGTTCGACCCGCAAGGGCTCGATATCGTCGAGGCGGATTACGCGATCTGCTCCACGGAGCGGGGGACGGAGATCGGCCTCGTTACTGCCGACCCCTTCGAGGTGGAGCAGAAGGAGCTCCGCGCGCCGCTCAAACCCGTGCTGCGCATCGCGAGCGAGGAAGACCTCGACCGTGCCGACGACCTTGCCCGCAAGGGCGAGGCCGCGATGGCCGATTTCCGCGACCTCGTGCGCCAGAACGATCTCGAGATGAAGCCCGTGGGGGTGGAGTATCTGTTCGGTGGTGAGAAGGCCGTGTTCTATTTCGCTGCCGAAGACCGCGTGGACTTCCGCCAGCTCGTGAAGGACCTCTCCGCGCGGCTGCACACGCGCGTCGACATGCGCCAGATCGGCGTGCGCGATGAGACGCGCCTTGTAGGCGGCATCGCCCATTGCGGCCAGGAGCTGTGCTGCACGCGCTTCGGCGGGCAGTTCGAGCCGGTGTCCATCCGTATGGCGAAAGAGCAGGACCTGCCGCTCAACTCTACGAAGATCTCGGGTGTGTGCGGCCGCCTCATGTGCTGCTTGCGCTACGAGTTCGAGGCATACAAGGATTTCAAGAGCCGCGCGCCCAAGAAGAAAGCCGTGATCGACACGCCGCTCGGCAAGGCGCGCATCCAGGAATACGACACCCCGCGCGAGCAGCTCGTGCTCCGTTTGGAGAGCGGCAAGGTGTTCCGCGTCGACTTGTCCGCCATGACCTGTTCGGATGCCGCCCGTCAGCGTGCCGAGGAGCAGGGCTGCGCCTGCCGCCCGGATTGCGTGACGCGTGATGTGCTCGAGCGCCTCGAGAGTCCGGACATCGCGCTTGCGCTCATGGAACTCGACCGCGAGCATGGCGTCGATGTGGGCGACGGCCTCTCGAGCGACGACCGCATCTCGATCGATAGCCCGCGCCGCCGCCGTTCGCGCGACCGCGGTGACGCGCCCGCCGAGGCGTCGCGTGGCAAGGGCAAGGGGCAGCGCGGTGCCAAGGGCGCTTCCGAGGCTGATGCTGCCGCTCCCGCACGCCGTCGCCGCAAGCGCGCGAGCGGTGGTGACGCCGCCGCGAAGCGTGAGACGGTGTCTACCCCGCAGGCGGAATCGGCGGAGGCGACTCCCACGCGCCGTCGCAGGCGCCACCTCTCAAGCGAGGAGCGCGACCGCGCCTTCCTGGATGCAGCAGCTCGCGACGAGGCGAAGCGCAGCGGTGCCGATGCCGAAGGATCCGAGCAGGCAGCGGCAAAGACCGGGAACCGCACGCGTCGTCGCCATCGCTCGTCCGCGTCGCAAAAGCCCGATGTTCCTTCGGTGGCAAGTCAGGTCGCAGAGGGCGATGTCCAGGTGACGCGTCGCCGTCCGGGTGACGGCGGGGGAAATCGCGCCGCCGGGGCGGCACCCAGCCATCAAGATGCCGCTGCGGGCGAGGAGTCCGCTCCCAAGAAGCGCCGTCGCCGCTCGCGCCGCCGTCGGCCGGGTGATGGTGGCGGCTCTGGCTCCGCAGGCGATGCGCAGACATCTGCCGAGTAAAACGCCCGTCAGGTTCAGACGAATAGACGCACATGAAGCACGAACGCAGCATCCCCATCGCATCTGAGGGGGATGCTGCGGCGGTTTTTGGCCGTGGTTCGTTTGCGGGCAGGTTGCGTGAGGCCGCGCTCGAGGTGCTGTCGCCCACGCGCTGTGCAGGCTGCGAGCGGCCGGGGGAACTCATCTGCAAGGAATGTCTTGCCCGCATCGAGGTCATCGACCCCGTGCATGCCTGTACGCACTGCGGAGCACCCTTCGGCGATCTGCTGTGTACCGAATGTGGCGCGGGCGCGGACGAAGATGCTGCACCTCCCGGTGCGAGCACTGAGTGGACAACACCGGGGCGAGACGGTTCCCACCCGGATGGTGCGCTCGACCGCTGCCTCACCGCGACGGTCTTTATCGATCCCGTTCCTCGCATCATCAGGACGTACAAGGACGCCGGCGAGCGACGGCTCGGCGCGCTCATCGCTGAGCTCATGTTCGATGCGGCCGAACATGCGGAGCTCGTGGCCGCCGACCGCTACGGCGGCATCTTGAACGGTGCGGAGGCGGTTACGTTTGTGCCGGTCACAGCTGCGGCCTTCAACCGCCGCGGCTTCGACCACATGGAGGTGATCGCGCGCCGCGTGGCCGAGCTTGCGGGTCTGCCGCTCGTCGATGTGCTCGCCAAGCACGGTTCCGCCGATCAGCGCGCGCTCGGCCGCGTGGAGCGCCAGGAGCGTTCGCGTGATGTCTACGAGGTGGTGGAATCGGTCGCAGGTATGCGCCTTTTGCTGCTCGACGACGTGATCACCACCGGGGCGACCATGCGTGCTGCCGCATCTGCCTTGCACGCCGCCGGAGCCGCGCACGTCGACGCGCTCGCCTTCGCGCGCGTGTGGTAGCCGCCTGCGTTCACCGTGCCGACATGCACGTACGGTGTCCGCCGCGTCCCTTATCGTGCAAAACGCGTAGAAAGCTTCAATAAGAGCTGACGAAAAGGCTCTTATTGAAGCTTTCTAGGCTTTTTGCACGATAAGGGACGCGCGCTATGGGTGCTCGGCACGTGCTGTGCGTGCGCGAACCCGTTGCGCTCCTCTGTGCGCTACTTCGCGGTGAGGATCTCCACGGCGCGGCGAAGCGTGGTTTCGTCGCCGGTGTTTCCCGGGAAGATGACGTAGGGCATGCCGGGGAAGCGGCTCTCCGCGCCCGTCTGCCACACTGGGATGCCCGGCTGGATCTGCCCAAGCACGTTCGCGTGCTTCACGCCGAGCGCCTTCGTGCCCACATCGCTCGACGTGATGCCGCCCTTAGCGATCACGAACGCGGGCGCAACGCCGAGCTGCCCCACGAGCCGCTGTACGCCGTCGCTGATCTTCACGCTGCGCAACAGCGCGCTTTCCTTCGTGTCGTTCGGCACCTCGAGCAGCTCGCGACGCGTGAAGCACACCGCGACCTTTCCGGCACGGACGATCTCTTCCTCGAGCGCCACGCAGCGGTCGACTTCCGCATAGAGCGCGTCGTCGCCCTGAAGCACGAGGTCGGAGTTGAATGCGACGGGAACCGTACAATCGAGCTTCAAGAGCTCTTCCAGCTGCGCGGTCGTCTTCTGCGTATGGCTGCCCACCACCACGACCCCGCCGTTTTGGGTTTCGGCAGTCACCATGTCCTCGCGGGTACGTAGGGGAATATCCGATACCCCGCCCAGCACCTTGACCAAACCCGCCGCCGTGCGGAACATGAACGTCTTCCCCTGCGCCATGGCGCGGTAGAGCGCCACCGCGAACACCTTGATGTCGCAGTAGTCAATCGCGTTCACGCAGACCTTGTTGAAGCCCGTCACGTCGAGCAGCTGACGCTCGATGCGGGCGACGTCGCAGGAGCGCAGGTCGTCGAGGGAGATGCACACAACATCTTTGGCGCGGAAGCGCCCACCGGTCTTCTCCTCGATGTACTCCGGAATCGAGGAGTGGGCGTAGCCGAAGGTCTTGTCGCGCGCGAACTCCGTTTCCGCCGCCGGCACGAGCTCATCGCCCTGCTGCACGTAATGGACGTCATCGATGGTGAAGCGGCCGCCTTCCTTGAAGAACGGGCACATGACCTCGCCGTCGACGGTGAGGCCATCGGCTTCCATGGCTTCGCGCAGGAGCTCCGTCTCAAGCGAGTAGTGTCCGCGCAGCGTGGAATCGCTGCGGCTCATGATGAAGTAGGGCGTCGCGGTCTCGTGCGCGACTTTCGCGATGCGCTCGCCGATCTCCCGGTGCGCGGTGCGCGTCTCGTCCCGCGTCATGCCACGGCTGTTCGTGAGGATGTAGAACAGCTTGTTTTCCTCAGCAAAACCCGAGCGAATGCTCTCGGGGCTCCAATCCGTGTACACCGAAACGTCGTGGACGGTTTGTACGCCGGTGGGGTCGTCGTCGAGCACGACGATCTTGTGTGGGTCCTCCGCGATTTCCCGCGCAAGGAGCGCGTCGATCGCCGCCTCGTCGACGACAGGATAGGAATCGAGGACATCGACGGGAAGGGGCTGAAGGGGCTGAACGGGCATGCTCATCGTGTCTCCTCGTATCGGATGGGGGCGTTCACGCCGGGCGGTGCGCTATCGACAACGGCTTGCCGTGCGTTATTGCTCGCTCTTCACCTCGACGCCGGCGAGTGCCTCGAAATACTGCACGTAGCCGCCGTGGTCGTCGTCCATGTGCCCGTGTGCCTTGAGCGCCTGCTGCACCTCGAAGAGCTGTGCGGTGAAGGGCAGGGGCACGTCGATCTCGTGCGCGGTCGCGAGCACGTTCTTGATGTCCTTGTGATTGATGGAGATCTTCCCGCCCGGCTTGAAATCGCGTGCGCACATCATGGGCGCCTTGGCATCGAGCACGGCGCTTCCCGCAAGGCCGCCGCGAATGGCCTGGTAGACCTTCAGGGGATCGGCGCCCGCCTTGGTAGCGAGCACGAGCGCTTCGGAGACGGCGCAGATATTCAGGTTGACGATGATCTGGTTGGCGAGCTTGCAAACGCTGCCGCTGCCGCTGGGTCCCACGAGCAGCGCGCTCGACCCCATGATGTCAAAATAGGGCTGGAGCGCCTCGAACACATCTGCATCACCGCCGCACATGATGGCGAGGGTGCCGTCGATCGCTCCCGGCTCGCCGCCGGAGACGGGCGCGTCCATGAAGCCGACGCCGAGTGCCTTGAGCTTCTCGTAGCAGGTTGTGCTCTGCGTGGCGGTCACACTCGACATGTCGCAGACGATCTTGCCCGCTGTGAGCGCCGAGGCGACGCCGTCTTCGCCGAAGAGCACGGACTGCACGATGTCGCCGTTGGGGAGCATGGTGAACACGATGTCGCACGCCGCGCCGATTTGGGCGTAGTTGCCCGAGGTGGCACCCGCCTCCACGAGTTCCTCGACCGCAGCCTGGTTCAGGTCGGACACCATCACGGCGCAACCGGCCTTCAAGAGATTTTTCACCATGGGCTTTCCCATGATGCCTAAGCCGATGAACCCTACCTGCTTCATGATGGCTCTCGTTCTCAAAGCAGCCGATATGTTGCCTTCATTGTAATCACCCGTGCCGACAGAACCGCTACAAGATGTCGCAGGTTACCACGAAGATATCGCCCTGTGCTCAACTTCTCGCAGCTCGCGAACGTGTTGTATACTAAAGCGCGTCCCCTCAGGCTGTGGTTGCCGATGCGCTCGCGCATCCTAGTCCAAGACAGACGCGGTCGAAAGGACCCACGTAAGTGCATGCGTGCGCGCATGCGCGATCATGGCGCGTCCTAGAGGTAAGTCGCACCGTCCGTTGCCAGGGGTATTCCGCCCCGCGGGCGAGCGGGCAAGTCGTGACGTCGCTGCGGCGGCCGAGCAAACGCTCCAGTGCGCAGGTGTGGGGGAAAAGACCAGGTCAGCTGGGGGACAACGCATATTCACCGCTCGCGTTCGCGCGGCGGAGCAGACGTAGTCGGCGCCTCGCGGCGCCATGGTAGCAAGGTGGTCGGTTCATGACGGACGGATTGAAGGGATGGCTGCAGCGCGGCGCGGCCGGTCTTATGGTTGCGGTGCTCGCGTGCGTGCTCGGTGGGTGCTCGTTCGGCACGCCCTCGCTTTCCGAGGTGGAAGAGGAAACGCCCGAGCAGGTGGTCGATGACGCACTGCTCGTCCAGCCGGGAACCCTTACCGTCGCGCTCGATACGGGCGACTTGCCGCAGGTGATGATCGACGAGGACGGCTACTACGTGGGGTACACCATCGATGTCGCGTCGGAGCTCGCCGACTCCCTCGGCCTCAAGCTCGCCATCGTCCATTCGGTCTCTCCGCAAGACGCAATCGAATCCGGTGAGGCGGATATCTATCTGGGCGCGACCGCGCGCGACCAGTCGGACGGCATCGTGGTGCTCGGCGAGTACCTGCAGAATGCCACGGCGATCTTCGGGATAGGCGAGGGCTCCTCGGTAGCCCTCACTGCTGACGACCTCGCGCAGGCCACGATTGGCGTGCAGGGAGGAAAGGCGTCCCAGGAAGCGCTCGCGCGCATGGGGATCGCCACCGATAGCACCTACGACACCGTGAACGACTGCTTCGACGCGCTCGCCGCCGGCGAGGTCGACTACGTCGCGTGCGATGCGACGGCCGGTGCATACCTGGCTCGCACGTACGAGGGTGCCTACTTCGCGGGCACGATCAGCGCATCGACTTCCTATGGCATCGCCTACGACTCTTCGGCAACCGAGCTCTCCGATGCGGTGGGCGCGGCGCTTGACGAGATGTCGGGCGACGGCACGCTCGATGCGATCCACGTGATGTGGTACGGCGATCTGCCGCTCAACCTGTCGAGTGAGCTCATCTCGGGCGTCACCATCACCGAGGAGCCCGAGTCTTCTGACGAAGATGCCGAGGCGGGCGAGGAAGACCACAGCGATATCAACGACTACTAGGACGTTGCGCATCGCTTGTTTCGGGTTCACCCATCCGCGACGCGTTGCGCCGGGCTTTCGGCCGACGGTGCCGTCATTTCGACAAACGGCGGGAGCGCGTTCTCTTGCGCGCGTGCGTCATGCAGCTCCGGAGTTTGGGTACAAACACGATACGTATTGTTCCCGGCTAGATAGGAGTGCTTATGGATATCAAGGTTTCCGGCCGAAAGACCACGGTAACCGATGCCCTGCGCTCGCATGTTGAAGAGAAGATTGGCGAAGCGCTCAAGGTGTTCGACATCGAGCCCATGACGTGCGACGTCGTACTCCGCTACGAGAAGAACCCCTCCATCGCCGAGCCTGCGATCGTCGAGGTCACGGTTCGTGCGAGAGGCTCGGTCATCCGCGTGGCGGAGCATGGCGCAGACATGTACGCCGCAATCGATATCGCGGCGGACAAGGTGACGCGCCAGCTCCGTAAATTCAAGACGAAAGTCGTCGATAACCGCCAGCAGGGTCCCTCGGCTGCCGAGGTCGCACCGGCGCCGCGCGTCGAGGATCTGGCCGACCTCCTCATCCCGGAGGAAGAGGACAACCAGCTCGTTCGCGAGAAGGTTATCGAGATCACGCCGATGACCGAAGAGCAGGCGCTCGTGCAGACGGATCTTCTGGGACACGACTTCTATGTGTTCGAAAACGCCACGACCGGCCTCATCAATGTGGTTTATCACCGTAAGAATGGTGGATATGGCATCATCAAGCCCAAAATAGAGTCCATCGACGAGTAAAATACCGCTACTGCGTGCATGTAGGCGAGCGGCCATCCATGTGGGTGGCCGCTTTTTTGAGAAAGGCAATTGGCTGATGACCACCGCTGCAACAGAGGGGTATGCGCACCGCTGCCGTATCGCGGTCGATACCTGCTGCGATTTCACGCCCGAGATCGCGGCGACGCTCGATATCGATATCCTCGGCTTCCCCTTCATCTTGGACGGCGAGGAGCGGGCGGATGATATCTGGACGTCCATGACGCCGAAATGGTTCTACGACCAGATCCGCTCCGGCGTGAAGGCGTCGACGGCGGCAATTTCCGTCGGCCGCTACCTCGAGTACTTCACCGAGTGCGCCGAAGAGGGCACGCCCACGGTCTACCTCGCGTTCACCTCCGCGCTCTCCTCGAGCTACGAGCATGCGTGCATCGCAGCCGACGAGGTGCGCGAGAAGTATCCGGATTTCGAGCTCTACGTGGTGGACAACGCGCTGCCGTGCTCGTGCGGCGAGCTGCTGGCGCTCGAGGCGGTGCGCCAGCGCGCAGCCGGCCTCACGGCGGCACAGCTCGCGAAGTGGGCGGACGAGGCGAAGACGTACGTACACGGCTACTTCACGCTCGACAGCCTTGATTCCCTCGCCGCGGGCGGACGCATCCCGCCGGCTGCCGCGCAGATCTCGAGCAAGCTCGACATCAAGGCGAGCCTCTCCTTCGACCTGGCGGGCTCGCTCACGCTCACCGGCGTGAGCCGCGGCCGCAAGAAGGCGCTCAAGGGGCTCGTGAAGGCGTTCAAGGAGAATTACGTCCTCGATCCCTCCATGCCGATGACCATTGTTTCCGCAGACGCCGAGAAGGATGCGGATTGGCTTGAGTCTGCGATTCGCAAGGAGGACGGTTGCGCCGACCTCACGATCATCCGTGGCTCGGTTGGCCCGACGATCGGCGCCCACGTAGGGCCGGGCATGGTCGCCGTCATCTTCTGGGGCAAGAACCGTGCGGAGAAGCTTTCGCTCACGGATCGCATCGCCCAGAAGGTCCGCAGCTAGTTTGACTCATTTGGTGACTCATTTGGGACAGGTTTCCGTGAGTCATGTTAAAAAACCCCTGGGGTAATTTTACATTTCAAGCAGAGGAGTTGCATCATGGCAGATAAGAAGCAGAAGGTTGCCTTCATTGGCACCGGCATCATGGGTGCGCCCATCGCCGGGCACATCCTTGACGCGGGCTATCCGCTCACCGTCTACAACCGCACGCAGGCGAAGGCCCGTCCGCTCGTGGAGCGCGGCGCCACGCTTGCCGCGACGCCCGCCGAGGCTGCCGCGGGTGCGGATGTCATCTTCACGATGGTAGGCTATCCCGAGGATGTCGAAGAGCTCTACCTCGCCGGCGACGGCCTGCTTACGGCCTCGAAGCCCGGTGCGATGCTCATCGACCTCACCACGAGCAGCCCTTCGCTCGCGCGCGACATCGCCGGTGCCGCCGCCGTGAGCGAGCGCACCGCGTTCGACTGCCCCGTGACGGGCGGCCAGGCTGGTGCCGAGGCCGGTACCCTCACTGCGATCGTCGGCGCGACCGAGCACGATATCGAGCCCGTTCGCGAGCTGCTCTCCACCTTCACCTCGCGCATCTTCTGCTTCGGCGGCGCAGGCAAGGGTCAGGCGGCGAAGCTCGCCAACCAGGTTTCCCTCGCGGCGTCGATGGTCGGCATGGCCGACGCCCTTTCCTATGCGCAGCAGGCCGGCCTCGACCTCGAGCTCACGCGCGACATGATCCTCACCGGTACGGGCAAGTCCGGCGCCATGGAGCAGCTGGCTCCCAAGGCGCTCGAGGGCGACTGGAAGCCCGGCTTCATGGTGAAGCACTTCATCAAGGATATCGGCCTGGCGCTTCAGGAGGCCGAGGACTACGAGATTGCGCTCCCCGGCGCGGACACCGCTTACGGCCTCTACGACATGCTCGACGCCATCGGTGGTGCGGAGCTGGGCACGCAGGCCATCACCCTACTCTATGCCGAGGAGGCGGACGCTGCGGCGGCTGGTCTCGACTGGTCGCTCTACACCCAGGAACAGGGCGACGAGTGCAGCTGCGGCCACGATCACGACCACGAGCATGGCGAAGGCTGCGGTTGCGGCCATCATGAGCATGGTGAAGACCACGAGTGCTGCCACGGCGAGGGCCATCACCACGACGGCGACCACGAGTGCTGCCACGGCCACCACGAGGAGTAAGCGCGCATGGACAGCCCGGCGTTCATCATCTGCTTCATCCTGCTGCTGCTCTTTAGCATCTACATCGGTTTTCTGCTGGGGAGCTGGGCGGGCAAGCGTGCCGTGACGGCGCGGGAGTACTGGCTGTACAACCTCGTCGCGGTCGCGGGCTGCGTGATCGCGATCGCGCTCGTGGCATGGCCGATCATGCTCTACGCGATACCCTTCGGCTTGTTGCCGGGTTGCATCACGGGCCTTAAGATGGGCTATGGCGAGTCGAGCGGCCCGTGGAAGCTCGTCGACCGGTTCTTCAACGTGAACAAGGCGCACCGCGACACCGCTGCCCAGGGCACGGGCGAAGCCCGCCGCCGCAGGACGCGCACGGGAGAGGCCGCTCCGGACCTCATCTCCGTTGCGGGCAAGGCGTCCGGCGCACAGGACAAGGCGGATTCCCGCACGCGGCATTCGGCTACTGGAAAACGCAAGAAGAGGTAAACATCTATGGCAGAAACCACGGAACAGGAACTTGACCCGCAAGAGGCAGAGAAGCTCGAGCAGATCGAGCGGGATGGCGCGGCGCTCGACGCCCTCATCGAAGACCTAAGCAGCTCGAGCCGGCGTACCCGGCAGTTCGCCGCCCGCGTGGTGGCGCTTTTGGCGCGCCGCGAGCCGAAGATCCTCGACGCCCACGTCGCAGAGCTTATCGACGCGCTCTACCGCCCCGAGGCCCAGACGCGCTGGGAGGTGCTCGACGCGCTCACGGAGCTCGTTCCCGATCATGCCAAAGAGATCGGTGCCGCGTTCGAGGGCGCGGAGACGGCGCTGTTCGACGAACTTTCCGCCACGCTCCGCCTTTCCGCCTTCCACCTGCTCTGCGCCTGGGGTGCGACGGAGCGCGGACGCTCCAAGAAGGTGTGGCCGATTATCGACGAGGCCATCCAGTGCTACCACGGCGACCTCGAGTATCGCGATATGCTCGGCTACCTGCACGAGTTCGCCCAGGGCAAGATTGCCGGCGATGTGGCCGAGGAGCTTGCCGGACGCCTCCAGTTCGATGCCGAGAACGGCAAGGGCAGCTATCTCAAGGCGCGCTCGCGCGAGATCTACGACATGCTCGTCAAGCGCTTCAAGTTCGATGCTCCCAAGAAGCGCGCGCGTGCCGTCCCGAAGGACGATGACATCGACGACGAGGAGGAGTAGGCGCGATCGCGCCGCCGCGGACCCGCTCGGATGAAGGGATAGGGAATCATGGGATTGATCGTGAATAAAGACGAGCTCGAAGGCGATCACGAGTACATCGACGGCATCGAGGTAATCGAGCGCTCCGATGTACCCGAGGATCTGCCCGAAAGCGAGATCGACGTCATCGAGCGGGAGGATTCGGAAGAGGCGGACGCGGAAGACGCGGACGCCTCCGAGGAGCTTGGAGCCGCGGACGATGAGGTTGAGCAGGACGAGGCAGGTGCCCGCCACTTCAAGCCCCAGGATGAGGAGGCTGAAGGCGAGGAGGTCGAAGGCGCGTCTTCCGGCAAGCGGCCGTATCTCATCGCGATCTTCGTCATCGCGATCCTCGTTGCCGGAATCGGCGGCTACTTTATCGGCAAGGGCGGCTTTGGTGCAGCCAGGCAGGCTACCGGCACCGCCGTGCTCACGGAAGACCAGCTCGACTCGCTCGTCGCTTCATATAGCTACAACGGGTCCGAGCACGACATCTCCGCGCGCGAGGCGATCGAGAGCCAGTACAGCCTCGAGGCCGTCCAGAACGAGGACGGCACCTATAACACGCCTTCCGCCGAGACGCTCATCGCCTATGTGCGCACGGAGATCCTGCTGAACGAGGCCGACGCCCGCGGCATCGAGGTCACGGACGACGAGGTCGCCGCGTATGCCGAGAACACCTATGGCACGTCGGACTACGCGACGCTCGCCGCACAAAACGGCGTGACCGAGGAACAGGCGCAGCAGATCTCGCGCGACAACGCCAGGATCGAAAAGCTCTACAACCAGGTCGTCCCCGCGATCACCGCCACCGTTCCCGAACAGCCCGAGCAGCCGGCGGATGGCGATACGAGCACGCGCTCGGCAGAATACGCCCAGTACATCATCGAGCTCGCGGGTGATGAGTGGGATGCCGAGGCAGGCACCTGGGCTTCGACCGACGGCCCGTATTACCTGGCGCTCGAAGGCATGGAATTCACTGCGGATTCTGCCTCGTACGAGGAGGCTATCATCGCCTACTACGTGGCCTACCAGGAGTACGCGACCGAGGCGTCCGGCATGAGCCAGGCGTGGACGGAGTTTGCGAACACGCTCTTCGCCGATGCGGACATCGAGCTCTACGGCGTGTACGCGTAAGGACGCGCAAGTGATGGCCTCGCATGAGGCGTGAGGCCATCACCGCAGTGTTCTTTTGAAGCTGGAATCTAAACAAAAACGCCCTCGTTAAGCGCGGTGAGATAAGAAAACAAGCAAAAGCCCTTAAATCATCGCGTTTATGGACAGCGGGCAAACAGGTTACAAGTGAATAACCAAGCAAAAGGGTACCACGCCACAGCTTGAAATAAGTTGTGGCGTTTTTTTATGCTCGCAGGAAAGGAGGCGCAGCCGGAATGTATTTCACAGAGGGCAAGCAGCGGGCGTTTGAACTGCTCATGCAGCAGAAGCCGGGATTTGACCGCTATCAATCCGGCTGTGCCGGAGGTGATGAAGATTGCGGCACTTCTACCGCCCACAATGGAAATATGAGTTTTGCGTTTTCAAAGAGTGTCCCTACTGCCCCGGCAAGAGGACGCGGAAAACGCCCGCCAGCATGGACAAATAGACGGGTAAAAAGCCTTACGCCATGCGGCTTTGCAGACGCGAAAACGGCAAAGGGCATATTGCAATACCAAAACAGCCGAAAACGGCTTTCTAATATTCCACGCAGACCAAGAGAGGAAGTGATGAAAATGGCAGTTTTCAGAGTGGGACGCAATACGGGATATACCGTTATGAGCAACCACCACTTGCGAAACAAGGAACTCACCTTAAAGGCAAAAGGCTTGCTTTCGCAAATGTTGTCCTTGCCGGAGGATTGGGATTATACCCTTGCGGGCTTATCCCATATCAACCGGGAAAAGATCGACGCAATCCGCGAAGCGGTAAAGGAACTCGAAA
>CASFXG010000009.1 GCA_949298635.1 uncultured Coriobacteriaceae bacterium
GTACCGGAGCCGGCGCCGCAGCCTGCGCCCGCGGTGCCGGCTGCATCCGAAGCTGCGCCGCAGCCTGCTACGACGCCCGCGCCCGAAGCTGCGCCGCAGCCCGTTGCGACGCCTGCGCCCGAAGCGGCGTACGTTCCGCCGGCAGCCAATCCCATGCCGACTGCAGAGCCCGCCTATACGGAAGCCCCACAGTCCGCTCCCGCTCCGGCATACGCCGCGCCGCAGCCCGCGCCTGCGCCGGCGCCCGAGCAGCCCAAGAAGAAGGGCGGCAAGGGCAAGGTCGTGGGCATCGTGCTGGGCATCGTGGCGCTCGTCGCCGTGCTCGGCGTAGGTGGGTACTTCGTCTACATGAACTTCTTCGCCACGGGTCCCGAAGAGGTCATCATGGAGGACCTCGAGGCGCAGCTCGCGGATTACTCCGATCCCACGACGGGCAACGGCGACCGCCTCATGAACGAGGCGGACAACGTGCTCTCCGGCCTCGCGGCGTACCCGAGCCCGGGCACCGACGCGTACGAGGCGTGGCTCGAGGACAGCTCCTACACGGTGGACGGCGTCGTGGTGGCAGACGACGGCGACACGGCGACGGCGACCGCCACGGTGACGCACGCGCCGCTCATCGAGTTCGTCGAGAACTACGAGGGTCTCGCGGACGACCCCGGCGAGCCCCAGGAGACGACGCTCGAGCTCACCTACGTGCGTGACGGCTCTTCCTGGACCGCCGACGGCGACGAACTCAAAGAGGCGGTATTCGCGGCGTACCTGCCCTCCGACGAAGAGCTCATCATCTCGGATGTCGACAGCTATTTCGAGGCGGGCGACGACATGCGCTCGAGCTTCATCGCCGGGCTCGAGAGCGGATCGGGCGGCGAGCTCGACCAGCTCGGCATCTCGGCCGATGAGTTCGCCGACGCCTACCTCGACGGCTACGGCTACGAAGTGGGCGCGGTGACGGTCGACGGCGACACCGCCGAGGTCGAGGTGACGGTCACGATCAAGTCGTATGCCGAGATCATGAGTACGTTCGAAAATAACTTCAACGCATGGGCGGAGTCAGTCGACCCCTCGACGGTCACGAGCGAGGACCAGGTGTACCAGAAGGCTGGCGAGATGCTTATGGCGGCAGCGGAGGCCGAAGAACCGCAGGCCTACGATGCCACGCTCACGTTCTCGCAGGATAGCGGCGGCGTGTGGTGGATGGACTCCAGCTCGGAATACGAACTCATGAGCATTTTGGGTCTCTAAGCCTAGTAGCGAGAGAGCACAAGGCGGGGTGTTGCGATGACGCGACGCCCCGCTTTTCGTTTACACGCCGGCGAGCGTGACAAGCTCGTCGGGATGTTCGAGGATGAAATCTGCGCCCGCCGCCTCGAGCTCGGCAACGCCGCGAAAGCCCCATGCCGCGCCCGCCACGGGCAGACCAGCGTTGTGGCCGGTTTGCACGTCGACATCGCTGTCGCCCACGAAGAGGGTCGTTTGGGGGTTGGCATCGAGCTGTTCGAGCACGTAGCGTGTGATGGGTGCTGCCGGCTTGGGCGGGAAGGCGGGCAACGCGCCCTGCACGACCGTGAACCGCCGTCCGAAGAAGCGCTCGACGAGCGGCAGCGCCGCGTCGTGATCCTTGTTCGTGAGGACGGCGAGAGTGATGCCCGCTGCCCGAAGGCTGTCGAGCGCCTCGATGATGCCGGGATACGGCGCGGTGTGATCTTCCTTGTGTTCAGCATAGCGAGCGCGGAATTCGGCGAGAACCTGCGCGAACATTGCCTCGTCGCCCAGGTATTCCGCGGGCATGATGCGCTCGACGAGTTTGAGCATGCCGTTGCCCACCTTGTAGCGGTAGGCATCGAGGGGAAACGTCGGCCAACCATGCAGCTCGCAGACGTAGTTGCAGGCGCAGGCGAGGTCCTCGAGGGTGTTCAAGATCGTGCCGTCGAGGTCGAAGACGATATGCGTGACCGATTCGAGCATGGGAGACGATCCTTTCGAAACGTGGGACTTTCTGGGACTCAGGGTGGGACTCTGGCACCGGGTCTCCGCGTCCCACTTCTGGGACTTTGGCACCAGGTTCTTTTGTCCCACCCCGAGAAGTGGGACGCGGAGACCCGGTGCCAGAGTCCCACCCCGAGCCCCAGAGAGCTCCACAATGGTTAGCAGATGCGAGGAAGCTGCTCGCCGACGAGCATGTCGAGGATGCGCGTCGACCCCCAGGGCGTGCGCACGGTCACGCGTGGGCTTGTCGAGGCTTCGCGCACCGCGCCGATGATCGCCGCGTCCATGCCGGCGGGGTGTGCCCGCATGGCAGCGAGCGCCGCCTCGGCTTCTTCGGGCGGAACGACTGCGATCATCTTGCCTTCGTTCGCGACCTGCAGCGGATCGTAGCCGAGCATATCGCATGCACTGCGCACCTCAGGCCGCACGGGGACGGCGTCCTCGTCGATTTCGATATCCACGCCGCTTGCGGCGGCGAATTCGTTCAGGGTGCTCGCAATGCCCCCGCGCGTGGGGTCGCGGAAGCACCGGGCGTGCGGCGCCGCCTCGAGCACCGCTGCGACAAGCCCGTTGAGCGGGGCTGCGTCGCTCACGATGCTTGTTTGGAATGAGAGCCCTTCGCGCACACTCATGATGGCGATGCCGTGGTCGCCGAGCGTGCCGGAGACGAGCACGATGTCGCCCGGCTTGCAGGTGCTGCTCGAAAGGTTCACGCCCTCGGGGACGTCGCCCACTCCTGCGGTGTTAATGTAGATGCCGTCCGCACAGCCCCGTCCCACGACCTTCGTGTCACCGGTGATGATGGCGACGTCCGCCTCGCGCGCAGCTTCTGCCATGCTCATGCAGATGCGACGCAGGTCGTCGAGGGGAAATCCCTCTTCGATCACGAATCCGCAGGAAAGGTAGCGCACATGGGCGCCCGAGGTCGCCACGTCGTTCACCGTTCCGCATACTGCGAGCCTGCCGATGTCTCCGCCGGGGAAGGTGTGCGGCGTGACGACGAAGGTGTCGGTGGAAAGCGCGATGCGCCCCGTTGGCGGCAGCGCGGCGACGCCGGCGTCGTTGCCCGCATGCAGCTCGGGGGCGTCGAACGACTCGAGGAACACCTCGTCGATGAGGCGCTTCATCATGGCTCCCCCCGACCCGTGCCCGAGCTGAACGGTTTCGCAAGACGGCATCGTTGCTCCTTAACGTCAAATGTTAAAAAACCCCTGGGGTTATTTTACACGGGGGTCAGGCTCGGTAGCGGAAATGCGCGGCGCAGCTGCCCTCGCTCGAGACCATGCACGGCCCCACCGGATGCTCGGGCGTGCATGTGCGGGCGAAGAGCGGGCAGGAGGCCGGCGCAATCACGCCGCGCAGCACGTCGCCGCAACGACATCCGCGCGGTTCGCTCGTAGGCTCGATCTCCACCGTAAAGCGGCGTGCGGCATCGAAGCGCGCGAACTCATCGCGAATGCGCAGGCCTGAGCTGGGAAGCAGGCCGAGCCCGCGCCATGTGGCATCCGCGTGCTCAAAGACGCGCTCGCAGAGGTCGCGCGCCACCGGGTTCCCGTCGTCGCGAACCCCACGGCGGTAGGCGTTCACGATGGCGGGCTGTCCGCTCACCACCATGTCGACGAGCAGCGCGATGCCCTCGAGGATGTCCACCGGCTCGAATCCGGTTATGACGCCGGGGGTTTCGAACTCGTCGACGAGGAAGCGGAATGGTTCGACGCCCGTGATGGTGGAGACGTGGCCGGGGAGGATGAAGCCATCGACGGCACACGCGGGATCGCTCGCGATGGCGCGCAGCGCCGCCGGCGTGGTCTTGTGCATGCAGAGCACGGAGAAGTTCGCGAGGCCGCGCTCATCGGCAGCGAGGATGCTCGCTGCGATGAGGGGCGAGGTGGTCTCGAACCCAATGCCCATGAAGACGATCTCGCGCTCGGGGTGCTGCGCCGCGAGCTCGACGGCGTCGAGCGGCGAGTAGACGATGCGGATGTCGTGTCCGGCAGATTTCTCTGCTGCGAGCGACGAGCTGCTGCCGGGCACGCGCACCATGTCGCCGAACGTGGCGATGGTGAGGCCATCTTGCCGCGCGAGCGCGATGGCGTGGTCGATGTCGCGGTTCGCCGTCACGCAGACCGGGCATCCCGGACCAGAGAGCAGCTGCAGGTTCGCAGGGAGGATGGAGCGGAATCCATAGCGGCCGATGCTCATGGTGTGCGTGCCGCAGACCTCCATGAGGTTGATGCGACGGTCTCCAGCGACGCGCTCGATGCGGGCGATGAGCTCGCGCGCGAGTTTGGGGTCGCGAAAGGCGTCGAGGTCGAGTGCACGCGTCATGAGCGCGCTGCCTGGGATGAAGCTATCTGGTAGGAGCTTGCGTTCAGCCCGAGGTCTTCGGAAGCGAGCTCGTCCAGCTCACGGACAATCTCGATGGTCTCTTCGGCTTGTTCGGCATCGATGACCTCGATCGCGAAGCCGGCGTGCACGAGCACCCAATCACCGACCCGAGCGCTTGGTGTAAGCGAAAGCGAGATGTCGCGACGGACTCCCATCATGTCGATCGTCGCCGTGCTATCGCGCACATCGACGACCTGTCCCGGTATGGCAAGGCACATGATTGCTCCTTTAGCTTGGTCGCGTTAGATGGTACCCCGCTGTCATGCGGAGGGCAAACCCTCGCTGTGCCGCGCGCGGGCGATTGCGGCCTGACCGTACGCGATGCCGCCGTCGTTGAGCGGGATGCGCGCCGGTACGAGCACGCGCAGGCCGTTCGCCTCTAGGCGCTCCCGCGTCTCTTCGAGGATGAGCCGGTTCATGAAGACGCCGCCGCCCAGCGCCGCAGTGCGCAGGCCATGCTCGCGAGCGATGGCGGTGGCGACATCGGCAGCCATGCGCGCGACGGCGCCATGGACGGCGCGCGCGAGCACGCGTTCGTCGGTGCCGTCGGCGATGCCATCGAGCAGCGCGGCGAGCAGGGGTGCCGGGTCGACGATAAGCGCGTTTTCGGCGCTCTCGCGGCGCCGTGGCGCTCGGTTTTCACACGATTCGTCTGAAAAGTAGCGCTTCAGTTCAGATATGCACGATGCGGAGTTCCCTTCGGTGCCATTTGCGGTCGTGCTTGTCTGCCCGCGCGTCGTTCGGTCAGCGCGATCCTGGGGGTTTTCTTCCGAGGAGGCGAATCGGGATGGCCATTCGGCATGCGAAGCGTCTCCGCATCGTGCATATCTGAACTGGAGTGCTGCATTTTGTCCAAAAGAGGGGTCAACGGCATCCGCGTCATGTTGCCGGAGACGCGCCTGGCTCGCCGCGGCCTCGAGTTCGATTGCGGGCTCTCCATCGTAGGATGCACGTTCGCATATGCCCAGGATAGCAGCACAGGCGTCGAGGAAGCGCCCCATGCTGCTCGTGAGGGGGCTGTTGATGCTGCGTGCGAGCATGGTGTCCAGTATGCCGCGCGCTTCGTCTCCCAAGCTCTGGAGCAAATGCTTCGCTCCGGGGTGCCCGAGCAGGTCGTGCTGCCGCAGGAGCGCAAAGGCCGAGCGACGTGGATCGTGAATGGCGGCGGCCCCGCCGGGAAGCGGCCAGGGCGCGAGATGCGCGGCGCGCCCGAAACCGGAAAGCGTCGCGACGAGAAACTCCCCGCCCCAGATAGCGTTGTCTGTGCCCGTCCCGGTGCCATCGAACGCGATGCCCACCACGGGCTCTTGCGCATCGAAGCCTTCGTAGGCGGCTGCCTCGGCAATCGCGGCGGCGATATGCGCGTGGTGGTGCTGCACCTCGATGAGGGGAAGGCCGCGCCTTGCCGCCTCGCTGCGCGCCCATTGCGCGGTGAGATAGGTGGGGTGTAGGTCGCAGGCGATGATGTCTGGCTCAAGTTCGAACAAGCTGCACGCGCGCTCGCGCGCCTCGTGCCAGGCGTCGAGGACGCTCGCGTGCTCCACGTCACCAATGTGCTGTGAGAGAAAGCAGCGTGCGGCTCCTTGACCCTGCTCGCGCGTGAGGGCAAACGTCGCCTTCTGCTCACCCCCGCAGGCAAGGATGCAAGGAGCGCCGGCAGCCCGCGCGGCCTCGTGCGCCTGGGGTGCTTCGGTGCCGTCCATGGCGGGAAGCTCGAGCGGTTGCGGCGCATAGCTCCGCGCGCGGCGCACGGCGAGTTCGCCTCCCCGGGCGTCGACGCGCACCACGGAATCGTCGTAGCGCGAGAGGATGGCACGGTCGTTGCCCAGAAGCGCATCGGCGATACCGCCCTCGACAAGGCGCTCCCAAGCGCGGGCATCGTCCGTCTCTATGGGCTCTCCGCTCACGTTGCCGCTCGTCATGACGAGCGCCCCGATGCCGCGCGAAGCGCATGCGGCGAGCAGCAGGTGTTGCAGCGGGGTATACGGAAGCATCACGCCGAGCTCGGGTAGCTGGAAGGCGACGTTGGGAGCAAGCAGCGCGCCCGCGCTCGTCGCCGGGGTAGGCGCAGCATCGCTCGTCGAGTGCCGGCGTACGAGGACGATCGGGCGCACACTGCCGGCGAGCAGGCTGCGCTCGCCGTCCGATACCGCGCAGATGCGCTCGATGTCTTCCATGGCACGAACCATCACCGCGAACGGCTTTCTCGGCCGGCGCTTCCGCGCGCGCAGCGTCGCGACCGCGCACTCATCGCCCGCGTTGCACGTCAGATGAAAGCCGCCGAGTCCCTTGATCGCCACGATGCCGCCCGCGGCGAGCACGTCCGCACAGCGCTCGATAATGCTGTCGCTTTCCACGCGCGTCACGCCGACGCGGGTTGCCTGTTCGGTGCGCTCGCGCCAAGTAATATGAGGTCCGCAGGCAAAGCACGCATCCGGTTGGGCGTGGAAGCGCCGGTCGAGTGGGTCGGCATATTCGCGGGCGCATGCGTCGCACATGGGGAAGGCTGCCATCGATGTCGCGGCGCGATCGTAGGGGAGCGAGCGGATGATGGTAAAACGCGGCCCGCAGTTCGTACAGTTGATAAAGGGGTAGTGGTAGCGGCGATCGCCGGGGTCGAACAGCTCGCGCAGGCAGTCGGGGCAGGTCGCGATGTCCGGTGAGACGAGCGTCGTGCGCTCGGTGTCTTCACTGGATGCGAGGATGCGGAATGGCTCGAGCGCGTCCGCGCCGTGCGCCGGGGCGTGCGAACAGCTGCGTTCGTCCTCGTTCGCGGCGTCTCCAGCCGGCGAAACCACGATACCGTCGATGCGCGCGGCAGTCGGGGCATGGTCGCGCAGCGCGTGCACGAAGGCATCGAGCGCAGCCTGCTCCGCTGTAGCCTCGATGTGCACGCCGTCGCCTGCGTTCAGCACCCATCCGCGCACGCCGGCGGCGACGGCCTCGCGGTACACGAATGGCCGCATGCCCACGCCCTGGACGATGCCGGTGATATGAATGCGAACGCGCTGCACGGACATGAGCGGCCCGCTACCAATCGAGGCTCGACTCCGTGGCGGCGCAGGTGAGCTTGCCGTGCTTCACGCCGCGGAGTGCGAGGAGCTTGTCCGCGAGCTCGTAGACGCGCTCGCCCTTGCCACGGAGCGCGAGGATTTCGAGGCAATTATGGTGATCGAGGTGCACGTGCATCGTCGAGACGATTTCTGCTGTGTAATCGTGCTGCACCTCGTCGAGCCGGTGCGTGAGGTCGCCGGTATGGTGGTCGTAGATCATGGTGAGCGAGCCTATAACCTCGGCGTCGGGCGTCCGGCGCTCCTCTTCGACAAGCGCGGAACGGATGAGGTCGCGGACGGCGCTCGAACGGTTCGCCTCTTCGCCGCGGCGGGCAAGCTGTTCGTCGAACGCGGCGAGCAGGTCCTCGGGGATGGCGACGGAGAAACGGGCGACCTCGCCCGGGCATGCGCGCTTGTTCATGGGCTACACCAGCCGCACAGTGCCGACGGCGTTGTGGTCGGCCTCGATGGCTTCCTCGTAACCTACGAGCGCGTCGCGCGCCTCGTCGAGTGCCTTCATGGCGGCGGCGAGCTTTTCCTCGGTGCGTTCCATGTCGAAGGACTCGGTCGCATGGTACAGGTCGTGGCACCAGGTGCGCGCGAGCGCGATGGTGTCGTCGATTTGCCGCATGCTCATCGCGAGCTGGCCCATATTCATGCCTACGTCGTGCATGCCGTTCTCCTTCGAATGATGCGAAGAGCAAAGAGCCCCGGGTATCCGAGGCTCTAGTGTACTACGTGTCGGGGTGTCAAGGCGTGGTTACAGCGCCTTCTCGATCTCTTCGAGGAGCTTGGGCTTCGGCATCGCGCCGACAATGCGGTTTGCCTCTGCGCCGCCCTTCAAGATTACGAGCGTGGGGATGGACATGACGCCGTAGCGCATGGCGATGTCCTGGTTCTCGTCGACGTTGCACTTCGCGACGACGAGGCGGCCGGCGAGCTCGTCGGCGATCTGGTCTACGATGGGCGAGACCATGCGGCACGGGCCGCACCACGGCGCCCAGAAATCGATAAGGACGGGGAGCTGCTCCTGGAGCAAGCTGTCGAAGTTGCTGGCGTTGACCTCGGTAATCGCTGCCATGGTTCCTCCTTGGAACGTTCGGTGTGCGCCCGGTGCGCAAAACAACGCGGCACGAACGAATTTCGTGTGCCGCTGCCATGCGTTTCCGGGTGCGTTTCATCAAAGCCGGTCACGTTATACCCAGTTGTGGTGCCGTCTTGCAGCACATCGCGCGAACGGTTCATCGCATCGGCGCACGCCGTGCCGGTTGCGTCTGCTGCAGCGTACAATGGTGGGGACGATGCGGAGAAGGGGAACGCACATGGCGGTGACGAGTGCAGAGAAGCGAAGCGCCCTGCTTGAGGTGAAGCGCCTCGAGCTCGAGGGGCTCGAGCGGCGGGGAGTACGCATCTGCGGAAATGCGTTCTCGCCGATCGTCCTCGTAAAAGGTGAGCTCAACGACGCCGAGCGCAGTGGCTCGCGGCTGCTTTCCGGAGCGGACGGCACGGCGCTGCGTGCGGCGCTCGAGCGCTTGGGATATGCGCCGGAAGATTTCTGCGTGCTCGCGTCGGTTGCCGGCGCGTGCGAAGAGGGCGTGGCGGCGACCTGCGCTCCGGACGATCCGTTGCCGCCGGAGTTGTTCCGCTGGGCGCTCGAGGCGCTCGATCCCGAGGCGGTCGTGCTGCTCGACGATGCGGCGTCTGCCATGATGCGCGAGGCGTATGCCGAGGAGCTCGCGGAGGTTGAGCAATTCAACGTCGCGATGCTGGAGAGCGGGCTTGTGGCGCGCGTGCTGGGACGGCGGGTGCTCGCGCTCGGCGGCTTCGAGGCGGCGCTTGCGAGCGCGGATGCAAAGCAGCGCATGTGGGCGTACCTCAAGCAACTGCCTCCACTTGGATCGCCGCTCTAATAACGGTACCGTCCAGCGGAGTCGGTTTTCAACTGAAAGGATTCGGCTTGAGATCCTAGCCAGGCGGCTTTTTCACTGTTTGCTGGTTGCTTTGCGGGCAGCACCTCAAACCGCAACAAAAAAGGGCTCCCGAGGGAGCCCTTTTCGTACCCGAGAGGGTGGTACCTGAGACGCTAGTCCTCAGCGATCTCGGTGATCGCGCCAGACGGGCAGCTGTCGAGGCACACGCCGCAACCAATGCAGGAGTCCTCGTCCACCACGGTGGCGACGTCCTGGAGCTCCAGAACGCCCTGGGGGCAGTCGTCGACGCAGACGCCGCAAGCGATGCACTCGTCGGCTTCAATAACGGGATGAGCCATAGTAATCCTCCTCTTGATTTGCCCGGAGCCGATTAGCGATGCCCCGGAACTTGTGGCTTCAATATACCCCGTGCGCGCTCATTTGCAAGTCTCGTTTGGGTCCTTTTTCTACCGTTCGCC
Organism: uncultured Coriobacteriaceae bacterium; assembly: GCA_949298635.1. Taxonomy (GTDB): domain Bacteria; phylum Actinomycetota; class Coriobacteriia; order Coriobacteriales; family Coriobacteriaceae; genus Enorma. Next base: position 9,820 of record CASFXG010000009.1, read on the forward strand.
GAGTTAGACAAGGTTAACGTCTTTGCTTCCGTGCTAAACATTGCCGAAACCGCTACGAAGGGCATTGATTTGTTGCCTTCGTGACGGTTTGGGCAATGTTTATTCACCAAGGGGCGCAGTCTCTGGGTAGTTGTGCGCAGCAGAGGGCGCTCCAGCGCGGCAGCAATAGAACGCTTACATACTTGTAGGTATATCAACTAGAAAATCTTATATGTGTTGACTTAGATTTTCTGAATCGTGCGGTATAGGTCGCATGAAAACGGGATACTATAAGACCGAACGAACAAAAGGGGCGCGGTAACCGCCGCAACCCGGAAGAGCCGTGGCGGCTGGCCACAGCTCGCTCGGCTCAAAGGAAGGGATTAACCATGAGCAAGATTCTCGGTATCGACCTGGGCACGACCAACTCGGCCATGGCCGTTTTCGAAGGCGGCACGCCTACGATCATCGTGAACGCCGAGGGCGACCGCACCACCCCGTCCGTGGTGGGCTTCCGCTCCGACGGCGACCGTGTGGTGGGCAAGGCCGCTAAGAACCAGGCTGTCACCAACCCCAAGAACACCGTGTTCTCCATCAAGCGTTTCATGGGTCGCAAGTACTCCGAGGTTTCCTCCGAGATCAAGACCGTCCCGTACACGGTCAAGGAAGGCCAGGGCGGCCGCGCCGTCGCCGAGATCGATGGCAAGGACTATACGCCCGAGCAGATCAGCGCCATGATCCTGCAGAAGATGAAGGCCGACGCCGAGAAGTACCTCGGCGAGCCTGTCACGGAGGCCGTCATCACCGTGCCTGCGTACTTCAACGACTCCCAGCGTCAGGCCACGAAGGACGCCGGCAAGATCGCTGGCTTGGACGTCAAGCGCATCGTGAACGAGCCCACCGCGGCGGCGCTCGCCTATGGCCTTGACAAGACGGGCACGGATCAGAGCATCCTCGTCTTCGACCTGGGCGGCGGCACGTTCGACGTCTCGGTGCTCGACCTTGCGGACGGCGTGGTCGAGGTTCTCGCCACCGCGGGCGACAACCACTTGGGCGGCGACGACTGGGATCAGCGCGTCATCGACTGGCTGGCCGACAAGTTCAAGTCCGATAACGGCATCGACCTGCGCCAGGATCCCATGGCCCTGCAGCGCCTGAAGGACGCCGCCGAGAACGCCAAGAAGGAGCTCTCTGCCGCGCAGCAGACGACCATCAACCTGCCGTTCATCACCGCTGACGCGACCGGCCCGAAGCACCTCAACTATGACCTCAGCCGTGCCGAGTTCGAGCGCATCACGCACGACCTGCTCGAGCGCTGCAAGGCTCCGGTGACGAACGCGCTCCGTGACGCCAATCTGCGCCTCTCCGACCTCACCGAGGTCATCCTCGTGGGCGGCTCGACTCGTATGCCCGCTGTCCAGGAGCTCGTGAAGAACATGACCGGCAAGCAGCCGAACATGTCCGTGAACCCGGACGAGGTCGTGGCCTGCGGCGCTTCCGTCCAGGGCGCCATTTTGGGCGGCGACTCCACGGTGGGCAGCGACATCCTGCTGCTCGACGTGACCCCGCTGTCGCTGGGCGTCGAGACCATGGGCGGCATCATGACGAAGATGATCGACCGCAACACCACGATCCCCACGTCCAAGAGCGAGATTTACTCCACGGCTGCCGATAACCAGACGTCCGTCGAGATCAACGTGCTCCAGGGCGAGCGCGAGCTTGCGCGCGACAACAAGAGCCTCGGCAAGTTCCAGCTCACCGGCATTCCGGCCGCCCGCCGCGGCGTGCCGCAGATCGAGGTCACGTTCGACATCGACGCGAACGGCATCGTAAAGGTTTCCGCGAAGGATAAGGCTACCGGCAAGAGCCAGGAGATCACGATTTCCGGTTCCACCGCGCTTTCCGACGAGGAAGTCGACCGCATGGTGAAGGACGCCGAGGCGCACGCCGAGGAGGACAAGCGCCAGAAGGAGGAGGTCGAGGTCCGCAACCAGACCGATAGCCTCGCCTACTCCACTGAGCAGACCCTGAACGAGCTGGGCGATAAGGTGCCCGGCGACGTGAAGGCCGAGGCCGAGGCCGCGATTGCCGACGCCAAGAAGGCGCTCGAAGGCACGGACGTCGACGCCATCAAGAGCGCCGGCGACAAGCTGCAGGAGGTTGCTTACAAGCTCGCGCAGATGGTCTACGCCGACGCGCAGCAGGCCACCGAGGGCGGCGCGGCAGCTGGTGCCGATGACGACGTGGTCGATGCCGAGTACGAGGTCGTCGACGACGATCAGGGCAAGTAATCATGTCCGCTTGTGAAGCTCGCACCGGGGCGGCAGCCGCTGCCGCCCCCGATGACTCCAAGGAGAGGGACGTGAAGATTCCAGTAGAGGCCGTGGACGAGAACGGCAACGTCATCGACGACGAGCAGGTTGTCGAAGAGCCCGCCGGCGAGGAGGTCGTCGAGGCCACGCACGACGATACGCCCGAGCAGGCGGCTGCCGAGCAGGCCATGACCGAGGAAGAGATGATCGAGGCGGCGATTCGCGCTGGCGAGGAAGCCGCGGAGAACGATTTCAAGCTCAAGTACGAGCAGGCGCAGGAGGAGCTCGCCGAGGTGCGCAAGCAGCTTGCCGAGTCTCAGGAGACCGTCGAGGGCGCCGACGCCAAGGTTCGCGAGGCCAATGAGCGCGCGCAGCGCTTGCAGGCGGACTGGGAGAATTACCGCCGCCGCACCGCCGCCGAGCGCCTGGCCGAGCAGAGCCGCGCGACCGAGAAGCTCGTGTGCGCGCTGCTGCCCGTGCTCGATGACATGGAGCGCGCGATCGCACACGCTCACACGCAGGAGCTTGACGAGGCATTCTCGCAGTTCGTGGATGGCGTGGATGCAGTGCACACCAAGATGCTCGACGTGTTCGCGCACGAGGGCGTCGAGCCGATCGACCCGAAGGGTGAGGCGTTCAACCCGCTCGAGCACCAGGCCGTGGGTCGCGTCGAGGATCCGGATCAGTACGACGAGACGGTGAACGACGTGTACCAGAAGGGCTACCGCATGGCCGACCGCATCTTGCGCTCGGCGATGGTCACGGTGACCTACGGAGGCGAGAAGCGCCCCGCGCCCGAGTCTGAGGCCGATGCGGAGAAGGGTGCCGCTCCCGAAGCGGATGCTCCCGAGGCTGAGGCCGAAGGCGCGGAAGAGTAACGGTTACGGGGCTTCGGGATACACTCGAAGCCCCGTTCTGACATTGGGGACAGTCCCCAATGTCATGACATTTGGGACAGGCCTGGGATGCGAAAGCATCCGGGGCTTCAAAAGGAAGGGAGGCAGGCGTTATGGCGCAAAAGAATTTCTATGATGTCTTGGGCGTGTCGCGCGACGCCTCCGACAAAGAGATCAAAACGGCGTTTCGCAAGCTCGCGCAGAAGTACCACCCGGATGCGGGTGGCGATGAGCAGAAGTTCAAGGAGATCAGCGAAGCATACGAGACGCTTTCCGACGAGAAGAAGCGCAAGGAATACGACCAGCTGCTCATGTTTGGGGGCATCCCGGGCGCGGGCGGGGCGTACGCCGGCGCCGGTGGTGGCGCGGGCTTCGACATGAGCGACCTGTTCAGTTCAATCTTCGGCGGCGCCGGAGGTGGAGCTAGCGGCGGGAGCGGCTTCGGTGGCTTCGCGCAGGGTTTCGGCGGTATGGGAGGACGTGCGGCGAATCGGCCTCGCAAGGGCGGCGACTTGTCGCTCACCATCGATGTGAGCGCCGAGGACGCCTTTCACGGCACCACGCAAAAGGTCACGTACCGCATCGCGTCGTCGAACGAGCGGCAGACGATCAATGTGAAGGTCCCAGCGGGTGCGGTGGACGGCGGACAGCTCCGCTTCAAGGAGCGCGGCGAATACGGCGTAAACGGCGGCCCGCGCGGCGACCTGCTCGTCACGACGCACGTGCTCGACCATCCCATCTTCGGGCGCAAGGGCGCCGATGTGACGCTCAAGCTGCCCATTTCGGTGTATGAAGCGGCGCTCGGTTGCCAGATTGACGTTCCCACGCCGGCCGGCAAGACGGTGCGGTTGCGTGTTCCCGCCGGAACGCAGACGGGCAGGACGTTCCGCTTCAAGGAGATGGGCGTGCCCGACGTGAAGCATCGCGGGCGCACGGGCGCGTTGCTCGTGACTATCGAGGTGCGCACGCCGGAGCGGTTGGGCGACGAGGAGCGCGCTGCGTTCGAGAAGCTCATGGCATCGGATACGCGCAGCTACCGCGAGAAGATCGATCGATATCGGGCTCAGGCGAAGGCGAGCGCGTAGACGCAGAGAGGCGCGTGGCGTGGCCATGCGCCCAGGAGAATAACGAAGGTTGGGGTTCACCATGGCCGAAGACGAACGCAACAAGCCGCTGTATATGATTTCCGTGGCAGCGGAGCTCACGGGCATGCACCCGCAGACCCTGCGCGTCTATGAGTCGAAGGGTTTGGTGAACCCCAAGCGCTCGGGCGGCAACACGCGCCTGTATTCGCGGGCGGACATCGAGCGGCTCGAGCTTATCAACCAGCTTACCGACGAGGGCATCAACCTTGCGGGCGTGGTGCGCATCCTCGACATGAAGGAGCGCGCCGAGGAGCGCGAGCGCGAGAACGAGCGGCTGCGTGTGCGCGTGCGCGAGCTGGAAGACCAGGTAGCTGAGTACAAGCTGCAGAAGAAGATCACGGCGCTCGTGCCGCGCGGCGGATCGGCCGACCCCGAGCAGGTGCTCCGCGGGCTGCTCGGCGGCGGAATTTAATCACGTTGCCGCGCGCGTCACTTTGGGGACGGGTACGTTTGTGTCGTTTTCGACATTTTGGGGACGGGTACGTTTGTGACGAAAACGACACAAACGTACCCGTCCCCAAAGTGACGCGCTCTAGAGGGCTATAAGCGCAACCAGGTAGAGGACGAAAGCCACCGCAGCAATGGCGTCGCGGCGGTGGAAGCGCAGCTCGCGATAGTGAGTGCGGCCGGCGCCACCGGTGTAGCAGCGCGCTTCCATAGCGCAGGCGAGGTGGTCGGCGTGGCGCACCGCGGCGGAGAAGAGCGGCACCGCGAGCGGAATGAACGCGGCGATGCGGTCGCGGAAGCGTCCTCCCTCGAGCTTGGCACCGCGCGCGATCTGGGCATTCGCGATAGCGCGCGCATCCTCACCGAGCGTGGGCACGAAGCGCAGCGCGATCGAGAGCACGAGCATCCCCTCGCTTACCGGCACGCCCAGACGCGCGAGCGGCGCGAGGAGCCGTTCGGCGGCATCCGTGAGTGCCATCGGCTGCGTGGTGAGCATGAGCAGCGATCCCATAAGCAACAGGAAGAGGAAGCGCAGGGTATAGAGTATCGCTGCCTCCACGCCGCCGGTGGTGATGCGCAGCGCGCCCACGGCGAGAAGCTCGCTCCCCGTGCGCACGAAGAACAGGTTGAAGAGCGACGTCACCACAAGGAAAAACGCGACGGGGCGAAGCTGCGCGAGGACGCTCACCACCGGCACGCGCGCGAGGGCGATAGCGATAAGCACGAAGGCGCCGGCAAGCACGAGCCCTATGGCATCCGTCACAGCGAGGCAGCTCACCATGAACGCGATCGCGACAACGATCTTCGTGCGCGGGTCGAGCGCGTGGATGGGAGAGGTAGCGGAATAGTACCGACCGATGCTAACGCGTTGAGACATGGCGCACCTCCTGAGCGAGCTCGTCGAGGGTGAGCGGGTCGCCTTCGATGGGAACGCCTTGTGCGCGTAGGCGGCGCGCCGTGGCAAGCGCACTCGGCACGCCGGGAAGCAGCGCCTCGTCGATGCCGAACACCGTGCGCGGGGTTCCTTCGGCAACCACCACCCCGTGGTTGAGGGCGACGACGTGGTCGGCAAGTTCGGCAACATCGTCCATATCGTGCGTGATGACGAAAAGCGTTGTCCCGGCGTCTTTGAGCGCGAGCATGAGCGCCCGCATGCGACGGCGAGCCTGGGGGTCGAGACCGGCCATGGGCTCATCGAGCACGAGCACGCGGGGCCGCATGGCGAGCACGCCGGCGATAGCGACGGCACGGCGCTGGCCGCCGGAAAGCGCGAACGGTGAGCGTTCGAGAAGGTCGGGGGCATGGGAGAGGCCGACGGCGTCGAGCGCGCCGGAAACGCGCCGCTCGACCTCTTCAGCCGAAAGACCGAGGTTGCGTGGGCCGAACGCGATGTCGTCGAAGACCGTTTCGGCGAAGAGCTGGCGCTCGGGGAGCTGCGCGACGTAGCCTATTTGGGCGCGGAGATCGTCGCGGCGTGCTTCGTCCGCGCTGTCGATGCCGCTTACGCGCACGGTGCCGGTGTTGGGCAGCTTAAGCGCGCAGGCGAGCTCCGCGGTGGTGGACTTTCCCGATCCAGTGCGACCGATGAGCGCGGTGAGCGAACCCGTTGGCACGGTGAAGGAGACGTCGCGCAGGGTGTCTGCGGTGCGCGGCATGCGGCGGCGGGGACGCACGCCCAGGCGCGCGAGCAGGCCGGTGCGCCGGTGAGGGTGTTGAGCGTCCGCGTAGGAGAACGACACGTGCTCAAACGTGATAGCAGCGCGTTCCTTGGTTGGTTGCTGCTCTCTGTGTTCGGGAAATTCGGGCAGGATATGGCCGGTGATGGGGTCGGATTGCGAGAACACGGGCCTTTTTCTGCCCGGATTTGGCGAGGACTGTTCGTCCGGCTTGCGCGCGTCAGCGACCGCATCCTCGAGGCGCAGCTCGAATGGCAGCTCGAGGCCGAGCGCTCGAATGGCTTCGCGCTGGGAGAAAACCTCATCGGGCGTGCCGTCGAGTGCGACCGCGCCCCGTTCGAGCACGATGACGCGATTCGCATCCAGGGCATCGTCCATGAAGTGCGTGATGTGGATGATCGTGATGCCGCGCTCGGAAAGCCCGCGCAGCACATGCTGGATTGCCTGGCGGCCGTGTGCATCGAGCATCGCGGCGGGCTCGTCCAAGATGAGCACCTCGGGCTCCATGGCGAGCGCGCCCGCGATGGCCACGCGCTGGCGCTGTCCGCCGGAGAGATCGGCGGGATCTGCCTGGGCAAAATCCGACATGCCGACCGCTTCGAGCGCGGCATCGACGCGGCGCGCGATTTCCTCAGACGGCACGCCGAGGTTTTCCGGGCCAAAGGCGACGTCGTCGGCGACGATGCTCGTCACCATCTGGTCATCGGGGTATTGAAAGACCATTGCCGCGCGCCGGCGGATCTCGAGCGCCCGCTCGGGGTCGCCGTCGATGTTCATGTCGAAGGTGCGCGCTTGCCCGCCAGTAGGGACGAGCAGCGCGTTCATCAGGCGTGCGAGCGTCGACTTACCGGAGCCGTTGCCTCCGAGGATGCACACGTGCTCGCCGCGCGAAACGCGCAGGGTCACGCCGCGGACGGCTTCTTCGGCGGCGCCGGGATAGGCGAAGTGAACGTCTTCGAAGTCGATGGCGGGGCTTGGCATACGGTCGAAGCTTGGCGTGCGGTCGGGGCTTGGCATGTTAGCGCTGGTTGCTGCCAGAGATTTCGGCAGCTTGATCTGCAAGCACGTTCATGCACGGCGCAAGCAGCACCTGGCCGGCGATAACGTTAATGGCCATCTTGAGCGCGTTGAACGGCAGGAGGATGGGCAGGATCATCGCGACGACGTCCATCATGGTCACGGCGGTGTAGAGCGGCGTCACCACGAGGTTGAGCGCGCACGTCACGGCGACGGAGAGCACCGCGCCCGCGACCATGCCGGCGACGCTCGCCGCGCGCGTGCGGCTGCGGGCGTAGATGAGCGCGGCGGGAATGATGAGCGTGCAGGTCGAGACCATGCCCATGGGCGCGCCAAACGGGTCGAGGAACACGCGGGGCAGCCAGGAGATGATGGCGACCGCGGCGCCGAGCTTGGGACCGAAGGCGAGCGCGGCGATGAGGCAGACGATGCCCGAGGGGTCATACATGAGCCACGGCGCCGCCGGGAAGATGGGGATTTGGATGAAGCTCAAGATGAGCGACGCGGCGGTGAAGAGCGCAGCGAGGGCGATCTTCTTGGTGTTGACGGTGCTGGTGCGCGCGTCGGCGCGGGTGGAACTGCTCATGGCAGCACCTCCGTTTCTTCCATCCGGACTGTACCGTCGGCTCCGGAGTCGCACCGGATCGGCCGCGTGGGGACGCGGTTCGCGGGCTTCTGGCATGGGGCGCGGGCGCGTGTGTTGCTGTGCCGCGCTGCGCTGAGGCGTTCGCCAGTTACCGCCGGTAGGGAATTTCACCCAACCCTGAAACTATGCGGGACTACTATACCCCTTTTGCGCTAGGCCGGCGCGCGGGATGCGGGATGTTAAAAAACCCTGGGGTGTTTTTACATGTTGCGGTGCCGGCGGCACAAGATGCTAAGCCCCTAGCTTTTATTGGGCCCGTGCACGGTTATTTGACCAGCGGGTTGATACCTTCTGCCATTCTCGTGCGCGGCGGAAAAGTCGGGGTATAGTGGAAGCGGATGAAAACGAGGGCGGGCGCTGCGGTGCGCCTGCGAAGGCGGTCACCATGCACGAATATGAAGCCATCAGCGACGAGATTATTTGCGCACTCGGTGCGGCGGCGGGCGAAGATGCCGTGCTGCTCGCTGAGCCTATGCGCGAGCACACCACATTCAAGATCGGCGGACCGGCGGACGCCGTAGTTTCGCCCCGCACGCCTGAGGCCGCCGCCCGTACGCTCGACGTGTGCGCCATCGCCGGCGTGCCAGTGACCGTAGTGGGCAACGGTTCCGACTTGCTTGTGGGCGACCGAGGCATCCGCGGCATTGTGGTGCTGCTGCGTGAGAACATGAGCGAGGTACGTGTCGAGGGTACGCGTGTGCACGCCCAGGCAGGTGCACTCTTGCGCGATGTTGCCTTGGCGGCGGCCGACGCCGGCCTTTCCGGTTTGGAACCCCTGTGGGGCATTCCGGCGGCGGTCGGAGGTGCGTGCCGTCAGAACGCTGGCGCCTACGATGCCTGTATCGCCGACGTGCTCGAGTCGCTCACGGCATACGTGCCGGGCGCTGTGCTTGCGGACGGCACGCGTGCAAAGGGCACGGTACGCACGTTTACCTGCGAAGAGCTGGATTTCGGCTATCGCAAGAGCCGCGTGGCAACCGATGGGCTCGTCGTGCTCGAGGCGACGTTTGCCCTCACGCCGGATATGGAGGCCTCGATTCGTGGCCGCATGGACGACTACCAGCAGCGCCGTGAGGAGAAGCAGCCGCTCGAGCTGCCCTCCGCCGGCTCGACGTTCAAGCGCCCGCCAGGCTACTTCGCCGGCAAGCTCATCATGGACGCTGGTCTGCGCGGCTATCGCGTGGGCGGGGCGCAGGTCTCGGAGAAGCACTGCGGCTTCGTGGTGAATACCGGCGAGGCCACAGCGGCTGACGTGAACGCGCTCATCGAGCACGTCCAGGACGAGGTGCGCACGCAGTTCGGCGTCGAGCTCGAGCCCGAGGTGCACCGCATCGGCGAGTTCTAGCCAGTCCGTGGGACTTTGGTGGGATTTTGGCACCAGGTCTCAAAATCTCATTCCGCAGGTAAAGGGGATGGTGGGACTTTAAGACCTGGTGTCAAAGTCTCACCTAACACGAGGGGGATGCCATGACGTACGACCACGTTGCCCAATCCGATCCCGAGGTCGCGTCGGCGCTGGCGCAGGAGCTAGCCCGCCAGCGCGAGACCATCGAGCTCATCGCGTCCGAGAACATCGTCTCGCCGGCGGTGCTCGAAGCCGTGGGCAGCGTGCTCACGAATAAGTATGCCGAAGGCTACCCGCGTCACCGCTACTACGGCGGCTGCGAGAAGGTGGACGTGGTCGAAGACCTCGCCCGCGCCCGTGCGTGCGAGCTTTTCGGCTGCAAACATGCCAACGTGCAACCGCATTCCGGGGCGAATGCCAACCTCGCCGCGTACATGGCGCTCATCGAGCCCGGCGACACGGTCATTGGCATGAGCCTCGATCAGGGCGGCCACCTCACGCATGGCTCGCCGGTCAACTTCTCCGGACGGCTGTATCGCTTCCTGTCCTATGGCCTCGACCCCGCGACCGAGACCATCGACTACGACGGTCTCGAGCGTCTTGCCCGGCAGGAACGGCCGAAGCTCATTGTGGGTGGCGCCTCCGCGTACCCGCGCGTCATCGACTTCGAACGGCTCGGGGCCATCGCGCACGGTGTGGGTGCGAAGCTCATGATCGATATGGCGCACATCGCCGGCCTCGTGGCGGCGGGCGCGCACCCCAGCCCCTTCCCGCACGCGGACGTGGTGACGTCGACCACGCATAAGACGCTGCGCGGCCCCCGCGGCGGCCTTATCCTCACGAACGACGACGAGCTTGCGAAGGCTATCGACAAGGCAGTCTTCCCGGGCACGCAGGGCGGCCCCCTCATGCATGTGATTGCGGGCAAGGCGGTCGCGTTCGGCGAGGCACTGCGCCCGGAGTTCCGCGACTACATCGCGCACGTGGTGGAAAACTGCGCCGCCTTGGGCGAGGGACTCGTTGCGGGCGGGCTGCGGCTGGTCTCGGGCGGCACGGACAACCACCTGTGCCTCGTGGACCTCACGCCGGCCGACGTGACCGGCCGCGACGCCGAGCACCTGCTCGATAGCGTGGGGCTCACGGTCAACAAGAACGCCATTCCTGGCGAACCGCGTTCACCGTTTGTGACGAGCGGCATCCGCGTGGGATCCGCTGCCGGCACCACGCGCGGCTTCTCGGCCGAAGAATTTCGCGAGATCGGCGAGCTCATCGCGCGCGCGGTGTTCCATAAAGACGACGAGGCCGTGCTCGCGGCCGTGCGCGCCCGCACCACGGAGCTCCTCGCCACGCACCCGCTCTACCCGGAGCTGTAGCGTCCCAAAAAGGGACAGGTGCATATTGGGACACCAACACTTTGGGGACGGGGTCAAAAGTGTTGAATTCAACACTTTTGACCCCGTCCCCAAAGTGTATAAAAGCCGTGGCTGGTTGAGCGCGGCGTTGCGTATCATAGGTAGGGCAACAAGCGCATGTACACACGGAGGCACGGTAGATGATCAAGCTGTTTGCGAGCGATTTGGACGGCACGCTGCTCAACTATTTCCACCATGCAGATCGTGTGGTGCGGGCTGCTGCGCGCGAAGTTGTCGCGTCCGGCGCGCATATGGTGCTCGCCACGGGACGCACCTCGCATTCCGGCGCGAGCCATGGGTTTGGCGACTTGCCTCTCGAGATCGTGGGGTCGAACGGTGCCATCATCCGCGACGCCCATGGCACGGTGCTCAAGTCGTTCGTCATCGACCAGACGCTTGTCGAGGATCTGCTGCGTGCGTTTCCGGCGATCGTTTTCGAATGCGTTGCGGCCGAGGGTTCCTACATAACGGGTTCGTTCGACGAGTGGATGGCAGGCTTCTCGGGAAAGAACGCGCTAAGCCGCGCGGCCATGATGCGTCGCAACCGCAAGCGCGCCGCGAGCGATCCCACGCTCGTCCTCTCGCAAACCGTTGACCAGGTGCTCGAGCACGATATCTGCAAGCTCAATTGCCGCACGCGCGACGAGGGGCTCAAGCGCGAGCTCTCCGCCTACCTTGCAGATCACACCGACACGCTGGTAAACGAGCCGTTTCAGCCGGTGATGTTCGAGATTTCGAGTGCCGGCGTCAACAAGGGAGCGGCGCTTGCTTGGCTCGCGGCGCACCTGGGTATCGCCGAGGACGAGGTCGCGGTTTATGGCGACGGCGGCAACGATATCCAGATGCTCGAGCGGTTTGCCCATGCGTACGCGCCGTCGAATGCCAACGCCGCGGCGAAGCGCGCGGCGGGAACGGTCATCGGATCCAATGTCGCATATGCGGTGCCGCGGCACATGGTGCGTACGGTGCGCGCCCAGCAAGGTCGGTACGTGGTCGAGTAGCGCGGCGTTCGGCGTCGGCGAGCATGCGCCGAGGCGTGCGCGGAGGTGCGGTCCGTGCGCATCTGGGCGTATGAGGTTCGGCGAACGAGGGTACCGGTAAGGCAGATAGACTGCTCTTTGAAGGGGAGGCTCTTCGATGGATCCTTCAATTGCGCGCGCTCTTATATGGGCGGCATGTGGTTGCGGCTTTACGTGGCTCATGACGACGGCGGGTTCGGCTGTGGTGCTCTTTACCGGGAAAGACCCCGAACGCGGCAAGCTCGCGCACCATATATTCCTAGGCTTCGCAGCGGGCGTCATGATCGCCGCGAGCGTGTGGTCGTTGCTTAATCCGGCTATCGAGCAGGCGGAGGAGCTCGGACAGATCGGTTGGATTCCTGCTGCGGGCGGGTTTTTACTGGGCGTGGCGTTTCTTATCGCGCTCGATACGCTGCTGCCGCATCTCCATGTGGGAAGTGATGAGCCTGAGGGCTTGCATGCGGGATGGAAGCGCACGACGCTGATGGTTTCCGCTGTGACGCTCCACAACATCCCTGAGGGCATGAGCGTGGGTCTGTTGTTCGCGATGGCGTCACAGGCGTCGGGCGCGGCGGGTGATACGTATCTCGGTATGGCGTTTGCGCTTGCGCTCGGTATCGGCTTGCAGAACTTTCCCGAGGGCGCAGCGGTGTCGTTGCCGCTTCGCCGCGAAGGATTCAGCCGCTGGAAGGCATTCGTGGTGGGAAGTCTCTCGGGTATCGTGGAGCCCATCTTTGGCGTGGCGGTGGTGCTTGCGGCGGGCTGGATCTCGCCGTACATGCCCTGGATGCTCGCGTTTGCTGCCGGCGCGATGATCTACGTGGTGGTTGAGGAGCTCATTCCCGAAGCGCACTTGGGTGAGCATTCCAACGTGGGCACACTCGGTGTCATCGCCGGGTTCGTGATCATGATGGTGCTCGACGTCGCGCTGGGGTAACGGGGGCGGTTTGGGAGCCGCGCTGAGCCCCGCCACCCACTGCGCTCCGCGGTTTTGGCCAAAAACGAAAGCTTGGTGACACTTCCTCTCGAGAAATGGGGGTGGGTATCGCCCATCGCCCTGGTAGCGGGTGCGGTTATCCCAGCTATGGGGAAATCGCACCGACCCTTCCGCAGGATGAGCGTCACCAAGCTTTCGTTTTTGGCCACTTTGCGCCAAAGGCCAGTCAATCTAAACGTGGGACTTTCGCACCGGGTCTGATTGTCCCAGAGGTGGGACAATCAGACCCGGTGCGAAAGTCCCACTTGTCGCGTCGCGCCGCTTTACCATCCCTTGATGCTTGTGAATACCTCACGGTGATCGCCGAGCGGCGCTTGTTATTTCACGCTATGTGCAATAATACTCACCGAGTGAAAGACTTAAGTGAGAATTTCAGTCCTGGACGGAAACTCTCACGTTCGCGAAGGGAACGTATGGCATCTGAACAGGCGATCGGCTGCAATATCGCAAAATCAGATCGACGAAGCCTGCGCTCGCAGCATCTTTTGCGGCAGGCGTTGGCGGACGAGATCCATGCCGGGCACGACCTCACTGCCATTACCGTCGCGGCGCTCACGGAGCGCGCTGGCCTCACGCGCCGCACGTTCTACACGCACTACCGCGATATCCCAGATTTCATCGAACGCGTCGAGAGCGAGATCTTGGACGAGCTGCGTCGTCGCATTGGCGGCATCGCCGCAGCCGATCTGCCGTCGCTCTACCGCAACATCGACGCCCTCGAGCCGGCGCCGGGGTCGGTCGAGCTGCTCGCATATCTCAAGCGTGACGGTGCGGTTATCGGAGCACTTCTGGGGCCGCATGGCGACGCGTCGTTCGTCCAGCGCATCCAGGCCATCGCGCGCGAGACGGTCGCAGAGCGCATGAAGACTGGCATCTTCCCGGGCGCACTTGGCACATTCTTCGACTTCTACCTTTCGTACGTGGTCGCCGCCGAGGTCGGCGTCGTGCAGCGCTGGTTCGCGGGAGGCCTGGCAGAAAGCCCGGAGACCATGGCGCGCATCATGACGGTCATTGCGTTCGTGCGCCCCGGCGACCTCTATGGCCAACCCATCGATATCAACGTGCCGGCCTACGGCATGAAGCTCTTGAACCTGCAGCGTGAAGAACAGAAGGGGAGCACCCATGAGTGAGGATGTCAAGATGAACGAGAACGGTGCGCTTGATGGCGCCATTTGGAACCCGAACAACGCCGTAGGTAGCCTACACCTCGGCATCGACGTGGGCTCAACCACGGTGAAGCTCGCCGTGCTGAACGACGAGAACCAAATCGTCTACGCCAAGTATCAGCGCCACCACACCGACGTGCGCGCCTGCGCCCGCGACCTCTTCGTGGGCGCCGCCCGCGTGCTGCCTGAAGCGCAGATGACCTGCGCCATCACGGGATCCGGCGGCCTGCTCCTCAGCCAGTGGCTCGGCCTCGAGTTCGTGCAGGAGGTTATCGCGAGCAAACGTGCCGTGGAGACGCTCATCCCCACCACGGATGTCGCGATCGAGCTCGGCGGCGAGGATGCGAAGATCATCTACTTCGACCAGGGCATCGAGCAGCGCATGAACGGCACGTGCGCCGGCGGCACGGGCGCGTTCATCGACCAGATGGCAACGCTTCTGCACACAGACGCGAGCGGCCTGAACGAGCTCGCGAAGGGCGCCACCACGATCTACCCCATCGCGAGCCGCTGCGGCGTGTTCGCGAAGTCCGACGTGCAGCCGCTGCTCAACGAGGGGGCGCGCCAGGAGGACGTCGCCGCCTCCATCTTCCAGGCCGTCGTGACGCAGACCATCTCCGGCCTCGCATGTGGCCGTCCCATCCGCGGCAACGTTGCGTTCCTCGGCGGTCCCTTGCAGTATCTCTCCGAACTGCGCGAGCGCTTCTACATTACGCTCGAGCTCGACGAGGAGCATCGCATCGTGCCCCAGAACGCGCACCTCTTCGTGGCGAGTGGTGCCGCGATGGCGCACGAGTCGAACAAGCTCTCTACGTTCCCGCAGCTCATCGAGGCAATCGATGCGCTCGGCGACACGCAGGGCTCCGAGGTTGCCCGCCTCGAGCCGCTCTTCGCCACGCCCGCAGACTACGAGGCTTTCAAGGAGCGCCACGACCAGGAGGTCGTGCCCCGCGGCGACCTCGAGCACTACGAGGGACGCGTGTTCATCGGCCTCGACGCCGGCTCCACGACCATGAAGGCCGCGATGGTGGGCGAGGACGGCCAGCTGCTCTACACCTGGTACGGCAATAACAACGGCGA
The DNA here is from genome assembly GCA_949298635.1 of uncultured Coriobacteriaceae bacterium. Lineage (GTDB taxonomy): Bacteria > Actinomycetota > Coriobacteriia > Coriobacteriales > Coriobacteriaceae > Enorma. The sequence goes on from CASFXG010000009.1 coordinate 24,957, forward strand.
TATCCTCGGCACCGCGAAGACCATCATGGCGGACTTCTACGCGCACATCCCCGCGGGCTGCACCATCGGCCACGTGACCACCACGGGCTACGGCGAGGCATTGCTCATCGAGGCGCTCAAGGCAGATTCCGGCGAGATCGAGACCGTCGCGCACCTGCGCGGCGCGAAGGCGTTTCTGCCGGGCGTGCAGTTCATCTTGGACATCGGCGGCCAGGACATGAAGTGCCTGCGCGTCGCGGACGGCGTCATCGAGCACATCATGCTCAACGAGGCGTGCTCCTCGGGCTGCGGCAGCTTCATCGAGAGCTTCGCCGTGTCCATGGATATGGGTGTCGAAGAGTTCGCGCGCGAGGCAATCGCCGCCAAGCAGCCCGTCGACCTGGGCAGCCGCTGCACCGTGTTCATGAACTCCCGCGTGAAGCAGGCGCAGAAGGAAGGCGCCACGGTGGGCGATATCGCCGCCGGCCTTTCGTACTCCGTTATCAAGAACGCGCTCTTCAAGGTCATCAAGCTGCGCGATTCCAAAGAGATCGGCGACCAGGTAATCGTCCAGGGCGGCACGTTCATGAGCGACGCCACGCTCCGCGCGTTTGAGCTTCTCACCGGCGTGGACGCCGTGCGCCCGGATATCGCCGGCTGCATGGGCGCCTACGGTGCGGCGCTTCTCGCGCGCGACCGCGCTGGCGCCACGGGCACCTCGACGGTGCTCTCCGCCGAAGAGATCGCCTCGCTCACGGTGACTCAGCGTCACGCGCGCTGCGGCCGCTGCTCGAACAACTGCCAGCTCACCATCAACGACTTCGGCGGCGGACGGCGCTTCATCACGGGTAACCGCTGCGAGAAGGGCGCGGGCAACCACGGCAAGAAGCAGCAGGTGCCGAACCTCTTCACCCAGAAGAACGAGCTGCTGTTCAACCGCCCCGTGCTCGCCGAAGAAGACGCCCCGCGCGGCACGGTGGGCATCCCGCGCGCCCTCAACATGTACGAGAACTATCCGTTCTGGCACGCATTCTTCACGAAGCTCGGCTTCCGCGTGGTGCTTTCGGATAACTCGAGCAAGAAGACGTACGAGGCCGGTATCGAATCCATGCCGAGCGAAAGCGTGTGCTACCCGGCGAAGCTCAGCCACGGCCATGTGATGAACCTCATCGACAAGGACGTCGACTTCATCTGGATGCCATGCATCCGTTGGGAGCGCAAGGAGGACCCGGCGGCGGGCAACTGCTACAACTGCCCCATCGTCATGAGCTACCCCACGGCGCTCGGCTTGAACATCGACGAGATCGCAAGCAAGAACGTTGAATTCATGTACCCGTTCGTGCCCTATCACGACAAGATCGAGCTCAAGCGCCGCATGTACGAGCTCCTGGCTGTCGAGCGCGTGCATGATGCGGAAGAAGGACGCGGTCGCGTGCGCGGGCCCAAGATCACGCGCGGCGAGATCGACGCTGCCGTGAACGCCGCCTACGAGGCAGATGCCGAATTCCACGAGCAGATCCAGACCATGGGCGAGGAGACGCTCCACTGGATTGAGGAGCACGGCGGTCACGGCATCGTGCTCGCCGGTCGTCCGTACCACAACGACCCCGAGATCAACCACGCGCTGCCCGAGCTCATCACGAGCTTCGGCTTCGCAGTGCTCACCGAGGATTCCGTGGCGCACCTCGTGAAGCCCGACCGTCCCATCCGCGTCGTCGACCAGTGGATGTTCCACAGCCGCCTGTACCGTGCGGCGAAGCTCGTGACGCTCCGCAACGACCTCGACCTTATCCAGCTGAACTCCTTCGGCTGCGGCCTCGACGCGCTCACCACGGACCAGGTGCAGGAAATCCTCGAGGGCTCCGGCAAGATCTACACCGTGCTCAAGATCGACGAGGTCTCGAACCTCGGTGCGGCGCGCATCCGCGTGCGCTCGCTCATGGCCGCGCTGAAGGACCAGGAGGCCGAGCGCATGGCCGAGGCTGCCGCCGCCGGCGAGGCCTACGAGCAAGGTGACGCCGCGCCTGTGGCGCCGAGCGAGGACGCGCCCGCGTTCTCCACGCACAAGTACACGCTCGCCGCGCAGCGCCGCGCCAATTCGGCCGCCTTCCCCAAGGTGCAGTTCACCGAGGAGATGCGCGAGCAGGGCTACACGATCCTCTGCCCGCAGATGGCGCCCATCCACTTCGACCTGGTCAAGGAGGTCATGAAGGCCGCCGGCTACAACTTCGTGCTGCTGCCCTCCACGGATCGCGGCGCTGTCGAGGCTGGCCTGCGCTACGTGAACAACGACATCTGCTATCCGTCGATTCTCGTGACCGGCCAGATCATGGAGGCCATCGAGAGCGGGAAGTATGACCTTAACCGCACCGCCGTCATCATCTCGCAGACGGGCGGCGGCTGCCGTGCCACGAACTACATCGCGCTCATCCGCAAGGCGCTGCGCGAGAGCGGCAACCCGCAGGTGCCGGTCATCAGCTTGGCCGCCGTGAAGCTCGACGAGCAGAACCCGGGTTTCAAGCTCACGGTTCCGCTGCTTAAGGCTGCCGTGTACTGCGTGCTCTTCGGCGACGTCATGATGCAGATGCTCTATCGCACGCGCCCGTACGAGGCCGAGCCTGGCTCCGCGAACGCGCTCTTCGAGGAATACATGGAGCGCGCCCGCAAGCTCGCGCCCAAGTTCACGCGTCGCAGCTTCACCAAGCTTTCGCGCGAGGCCATCGCGGCGTTCGATACGTTGCCGCTGGCGGGCGAGGGTTCGAAGCCGCGCGTGGGCGTGGTGGGTGAGATCCTCGTCAAGTTCCATCCCACCGCGAACAACCACGTGGTCGACGTCATCGAGGCCGAAGGTTGCGAGGCCGTAGTGCCGGGGCTCTTGGACTTCTTCCTGTATTCCATGAGCAACGCGAAGGTGCAGAAGGACGAACTCGGCAGCTCCGCGGCGTCGCGCGCGAGCATGGATGCGGTGATCGGGCTCATTGACTGGATGCGCAAGCCCGTGGACGACCTGCTCGAGAAGAGCGTGCGCTTCGAGCGGCCTGAGCCCATTTCCGTGATGGCCGAGAAGGCGACGCAGGTGCTTTCGCTCTGCAACAACATGGGCGAGGGCTGGCTGCTGACGGCCGAGATGCTCGACCTTATTGACCACGGCGCGCCGAACATTATCTGCACGCAGCCGTTCGCGTGCCTGCCGAACCACGTGGTGGGCAAGGCCGTGATCAAGGAGCTGCGCCGTCAGCACCCCGAGAGCAACATCGTCGCGGTGGACTACGACCCCGGCGCGAGCGAGGTGAACCAGCTCAACCGCATCAAGCTCATGATTTCGGTCGCGAAGGAGAACCTGCGTGCCGGCAAGGGCTTCAAGATGGAGCCCGTGAGCCCGCTCGCGATGGATGCGGTGGACCAGAAGTTCCGTCCGCACCATCCCGAGGACGAGGACAGCGTCGATGCCGTCGCCGAGCGCCTGGGTCGCGGCGTGCAGGTAAAATAACCCCAGGGGTTTTTAACATGGTGTGCGCGGGCGGCGCGGCTCTTTGGGGTCGCGCCGCCCGTTTTGGCCTAGCGCCGTTGGTTCGCCTGCCAGATGAGGGCGAGGCCGCGCAACGTGAGCGTAGCGTCGACCGTTGCTTCGTGGCGCAGGAGCGCGGTGAGGCTTTCGGCGCCATCGCCGGTGATCACGATGGGGGCGCTGTAGCCGAGCTCCTCGAAGACCGCATCGATGAGCCCGTCGATACGCGCGGCCTCGCCGAGCACCACGCCGGACTGCATTGCGGCGCGGGTGCTTCGGCCAACGACGCGCTCCGGCGCACGAAGCTCGATGATGGGCAGCCGTGCAGCGGCTTCCGCAAGCGAGCGAGCGCCGAGCGCCACGCCGGGGGCGATGATTCCGCCCGCAAAGGCGCCGCGGTCATCGATGACCTCGAAGTTCGTCGTGGTGCCGAGGTCGATCGCAAGGACGGGGGAACCGTACGTCGCGCGCGCTGCGACTACGTCTGCGATGCGGTCGGGACCCACTTCGGCGGGATCATCGTAGTTCATGCGCACGCCGGTTTTGATGCCGGGGCCTATGACGAGCGTTCGGCTGCTGCACGCGCGGGTGAGCGCCGCGCGCCAGGGGTCGGTGAGTGTTGGTACCACGCAGGAGAGCACAACGCCGTCGAGCGGGTCGTTCGGCATAAGAGTGAGCGCCTGTTCAAGCTGGATGCGCGCTTCGTCTGCGGTGATGCGTGCGGGCGTGGTGAGCGCGCACGACCCAAGGAGCATGGGCTCGGGGTTGCTCGCCGGGGAAGGACCCTCGGCATGCTCTATGGAAAACAGCCCGATATTCGTCATGGTGTTGCCAACGTCGACGGTGAGAACGCAGGACATGGCGGCTCCTTTGCATCGTGTTCGCTGGGGACACTGTACCACGGAGCCGGTGCGTTCTTCGAGTTGGCAGACATCCGAGCGAAGATGCAGCGGAGCGTGGCAGCGCGCTCTCGACGACGGGTGTATACGTTTTTTCGGCAAAGCGGGATAATTTGGTGGCGCAGTTCAGATATGCACGATTTTGTGGTCTATCGCGAGCCGTTTGCGCTGCAGGCCCTGCACCGAGTTTAAGGAATCGTGGGAAAACGCTGACGGCGTCGCATCTGAGTAGCGAATAGCGAGTCAATTTCGCGGGCCTAATCGTGCATATCTGAACTGCGCCACCAGTTTTTCGTTAGCGACGGCCTTTTTGTAAGTTTGAAAACCGGTCGAAGCCCGCTCTCGCGCTATAATCAGCCGCATCCGATCCGTAACCCGACTCCCCGCCGAGGGGGAGCGGATATACGAGGGGGTTCATATGAGCGAAACGGGCGTCCGCGCGGGGCTGCGCGGGCAGTTGAGCGCTGTCGGCATCGTGATTGGGTGCGTTGGCTGCGTCATCATCACGGCGTCATCGGTTTACACCGCTCTTAAGATGGGCGCGCTGCCGTGGCCGACCATCTTCACGTCCATCACCGCGCTCGTGCTCTTGCGCGCGGTGGGGCGCACCAGTCTGAATGAAGCGAATATCACGCAGGTCATCATGTCTGCCGGTTCTATGGTAGCGGGCGGCATCGCGTTCACGGTGCCGGGAATCTGGATCCTGGGGCTCGGCGTCGAGGTGAGCTGGTGGGAAATGCTCGCCGTCGCGCTCGCGGGCACGTTGCTCGGTCTCGTGTGCACGGCGCTCATTCGCAGGCGCTTCGTGGACGAAAGCGACTTGGAATATCCCATCGGCACCGCGGCGGCCGAGACGCTCCTTGCGAGCAAGGCGGGCGGACGCACCGGCCGCATGCTCTTCGGGTCGATGGCATTCGCCGGCGCATGGTGCGTGGTGCGCGACGTGCTGGGATGGATTCCTGCGCTTGTGGCGACACTTCCCATTCCCGGCGTGAGCTTCGGCATCCAAGCGTCGCCCATGAGGCTCTCCGTGGGCTTTCTCGTGGGCGGACGCTCCGTGGCGTGGTGGATGGTCGGCGCGGTGCTCGCGGCGTTCGGCATCACCGTGGGCGGCACCGCGGTAGGGCTGTGGGATCTCTCGACCGCCCAAGGTATCGTGTCGAGCCTGGGTATGGGTCTCATGATGGGCTCCGGTTTCGGCGTAGTGTTGAAGGATATTGTGCTGCCATTGGTGCGGCGGAGAACCCGTGCAGCTCATATCGCACATCAGTCAACAGCGGAGTTGCAACCAAGTCCTTTCTTTTCAAAGTACGATGAGAGCGGGGTTTCGTTGCATGCGGGGGCGGACGTTCCCTCGCCGCGAGATTCCGCACGAGCCGGAGGCGCCAGTGGCGCCTCCGTGCGAGCTCAGGACTGCCTGAGCGGGGAGGGAACGTCCGCCCCCGCCTCGTCATCCCGCATGCGCCCGATTCTCGTCCTCTTCGTCGCCTCGGCTGCACTCATCTGCTGCTTCGCGTTGCGTTTGTCGCCCGTAGTTTCCGCTGCCATCGTGCTGCTCTCGTTCGTGACGGCTATCATGAGCGCGCAGTCCGTGGGCCAGTCTGGTATCGATCCCATGGAGATCTTCGGCCTCATCGTGCTGCTCTTCGTGGCGGCATTCTCGCGCACAACGCAGGTGCAGCTCTTCTTCGTCGCAGGTATCATCGCGGTGGCGTGCGGCCTCGCGGGCGACGTGATGAGCGATTTCAAGACCGGCCAGATCATTGGGACGGATCCGCGCACACTGTGGATCGGCCAGGTGATCGGCGCGCTGCTGGGTGCGATCGTGGCTGTCGCGGTGATGCTCGCGCTCGTGGCGGCGTACGGCACGGATGCGTTCGGTGCCGACGCCGAATTCATCGCGGCGCAGGCAAATGTCGTCGCGACGATGGTCGCAGGTATCCCGAGCGTACCGGCGTTCGTGCTGGGACTTGTGGGCGGTACGCTGCTCTACTGCGCGGGCATTCCGGCAATGATGCTCGGACTCGGCGTGTACCTGCCGTTTTACATGTCGCTCACTACGGGTGTGGGCGCGCTTATCCGCGTGGCGTTCGACCGCGTGCGCGCAGCGCGTGTGGGGCGTGACGGCGACGAGGCGGCGAAGGAACTCGACGAGACCGGTGCCGTTGTGGCCTCCGGCGTGCTCGGCGGCGAGTCGATCGTGGGCGTGATCATCGCGTTCGCAAGCGTGGCGTCAGGGCTCATGGGATAGGCCGGCGCGCGGCGTGGCGGCGTGCGAGCTGCCTGGATTCTTCGGCATGCACACCGACCTTAGATAATCCGGGCAGCAAAAGGTGTGAGTTCCAGTGATATGGAGAGATTTCCCGCCAAATTCCGCCCGGATTTCTCAATCGCATGTCATGCCCGTCATGCTCCGCGCCCGCCATTTCATGCGCTTACAGGTGCGCATCGGGGCGAATGCGGGTATACTGCGTGCAGTTATCTCAACGAACGCGTGCCCGCAGACTGGCTATGGCGCGGGCGTGAAAGGAATTCTCATGGCAGTGAACGAAGAGCTTTTGAAGCAGGTGCTCGAACAGATTCGGCCGAACCTGCAGGCAGATGGTGGCGACATGGCGTACGTGGGCGTCGATGACGAGGGCGTCGTCTCGCTCGAGCTGCTCGGCCACTGCGCGGGCTGCCCCATGAGCCAGCTCACGCTCTCCATGGGCATCGAGCGCATCCTGAAGGAGCACGTGCCCGGCGTGACGCGCGTCGAGGCGGTGAACGACCTCGGCGGCGGCGACATGGCCGACCTCTTCGACGAGTATACGCCGTTCTAGCAGCGTCGGAGCCCGTCCATGCTCAACGAACTGTATCAATGCCTCGACCCCGTCGCGCTTTCCGTCGGCCCCATCACCATCTACTGGTATGGTATCGCCTATGTGGTGGGTGCGGCGCTCTGCGGTGTCATGATGTGGCGCACCCAGCGACGGTGGGGGCTCAACATCACTGCGGACGACCTCATGATGGTCGTGTTCGGTGCGGTGATCGGTCTCGTGGTGGGCGCGCGCCTGTTCTACGTGGTCTTTTACGGTGACGGCTTCTACTGGACGCATCCGCTCGAGATTTTTATGACGAATCACGGCGGCATGAGCTTCCATGGCGGGCTCGTGGGCGGCATCCTCGGCGGCATCATCGTGTGCCGCGTGTACAAGCTGTCCGCGTGGACGATGGCCGATCTCGCGATTATTGGAGTACCCATCGCGCTCTGTTTGGGTCGCTGTGCGAACTTCGTGAACGGCGAGCTGTGGGGTAAGCCCACCGATTTGCCCTGGGGCGTGATCTTCGGCGGTGCGGCGGGCGATATCCCGCGTCACCCCTCCCAGCTGTACGAGGCATTTCTCGAAGGAATCGTGCTGTTTGCCGTGCTCTATGTGCTGAGCCGGCGCCGTCCGCCCCTGCCGCAGGGTACGTTCATGGGGGTCTTCGTGCTGGGGTATGGTATCGTGCGCTTTCTTGTGGAGTTCGTCCGCGTGCCCGATGCGCAGCTTGGCTACCTCTTCGGCGGCGTCATCACCATGGGACAGCTGCTGTCGCTCCCGCTCGTCTTCATTGGTGCGGGGCTCATCGTCTACGCGCTGCGTGCCAACCGTCCCCAGCGTGACTATGTGAAATAGCATGTAAAATAACCCCAGGGGTTTTTTGACATGTGGGCGGGTGCGGGGTATCGCGCATGCCGTCTCCGTTATTGTGTAAAAAGCAGAAAAAGCTTCAATAAGAGCTTTTGTAAGCCTCCTTATTGAAGCTTTTTCTGCTTTTTACACAATAACGACGGGCAGGGTAGGTGGCGAAGCCGCTTCACAGCCCGCCCCTGCCGTCCGTAGTTCTCGTGTAACTGCGCCAACTGGTATGGCGGGGACGTACCATTATCTCGGTACGTCCGTACACTCTCACCCGTTAAGGAGCGATGATGAAATACTTCGGCACCGACGGTTTCCGCGGCGAGGCGAATGTCGGCCTCACGGTCGACCACGCGTTCAAGATTGGCAAGTTCGTGGGCTGGTACTATGGCCTCCGCCAGGAGCGCAAGGCGAAGGTGGTCATCGGCAAGGACACGCGTCGTTCAAGCTACATGTATGAGAACGCGCTCGTCGCCGGTCTCGTTTCGAGCGGCGCGGACGCGTACGTGCTTCGCGTGACCACGACGCCGTCGGTGAGCTACGTGGTGCGCCACGGCGACTTCGACTGCGGCATCATGATCACCGCGAGCCACAACCCCTATCACGACAATGGCATCAAGCTCATCGATTCCGGCGGCTACAAGATGAGCCCCGAGGTTTTGCAGAAGGTCGAGGACTACATCGACGGCAAGACCGAGGTGCCGCTGGCCACGGGCGAGCACATCGGCCGCGCGATCGACTACATCGAGGGGCGCAACCGCTACATCGGTTCGCTCATCGCGTCCGCGAGCTTCTCGCTCAAGGGGTACCGCATCGCGCTCGACTGCGCGAACGGCGCTTCCACGCCCGTCGCCCCCGGCGTGTTCCGCGCGCTCGGCGCCGAGGTGTTCCCCATCTCGGACGAGCCCGACGGCTTCAACATCAACAAGAGCTGCGGCTCCACACACATCGAACGCCTGCAGGCATACGTCCGCGAGGAGGGCCTCGACGTGGGCTTCGCTTACGACGGCGACGCGGATCGCTGCATCGCGGTGGACGAGTACGGCAACGTGTGCGATGGCGACACGATCATGTACGTGTGCGGCGCGCACCTGGCAAGCCAGGGCAAGCTCGCCGGCAACACCGTGGTCGCGACGGTCATGAGCAACCTCGGCCTCTTCAAGGCCTTCGATAAGCTGGGCATCAACTACGAGAAGACCGACGTGGGCGATAAGTACGTGAGCGCGTGTATGGCTGAGCACGGTTACGCGCTCGGCGGCGAGCAGAGCGGCCACATCATCTTCTCGGAATACAGCGCGACGGGCGACGGCGTGAACACGTCCCTGCGCATCATGCAGACGATGATCGAGACGGGCAAGACCCTCTCCGAGCTCGCGGAGCCGCTTACCATCTACCCGCAGCTGCTGAAGAACGTGCGCGTGGCGGACAAGCATGCCGTGATGGAGGACGAGCGGGTGAAGGCCGCGGCGGCGAGCGTCGAGGCGGCGCTCGAAGGCGATGGCCGCGCGCTCATCCGTGCCAGCGGCACCGAGCCCCTCGTTCGCGTGATGGTCGAGGCTCCCACCATGGAGCAGTGCGAGCACTACGTCGACGAGGTCGTGCGCGTCATCGAATCGCTGTAGCACGCCGGTGAGACTTTGACACCAGGTCTTAAAGTCTCACCGAAGCCGCCCAGCGAGACATCTAGGTCCACAATGAGACATTGAGACCTGGTGTCAAAGTCTCACTGTACCAGCAGGACGTGACGGTATATCATACTGTCGTTTAGGTCATAGAGGCGCAAAGCCAGAATGATATAGAAGGGGTTTCGCATGTCCGGACATTCTAAATGGGCAACAACCAAGCATCGCAAGGGCGCGCAGGACGCGAAGCGCTCGGCGCTGTTCTCCAAGCTCTCCCGTAACATCACCGTCGCCGCCCGCTTGGGCAACGACCCCAACCCCGACAACAACGCCTCGCTCGCCGCGGCCGTCGCCAAGGCCAAGGCGCAGTCCATGCCGAAGGACAAGATTAAGAGCGCCATCGACAAGGCGTTCGGTGCCGGTGCCGATGCCGCCGTGTACGAGAACATCGTCTACGAGGGCTATGGCCCCGCGGGCGTCGCCGTGTACGTCGAGTGTCTCACCGACAACCGCAACCGCACCGCGGCCGACGTGCGCTCCGCGTTCTCCCACTCCGGCGGCAGCCTGGGTACCACCGGCTCCGTTGCGTTCCAGTTCGAGCGCAAGGGCCAGATCGTTGTGGCCAAGGAGATCGTCGACCCGAACGACAAGAAGGAGAACCTCATGGCCAACGGCGCTGCCGGCGATGAGGAAGAGTTCATGATGGCCGTGGCCGAGGCCGGCGGCGACGATTACGAGGATGCCGGCGAGGAGTGGGTCGTGTGGACGAACCCCACCGAGCTCATGGCCGTCTCGAAGGGTCTCGAGGGTCAGGGCATCGAGGTCAAGGGCTCCGAGCTCACCATGGTTCCCACCACGCCGACAGCCGTCTCCGCGGCGGATGCCAAGAAGGTGCAGCGCCTCATCGACCGCCTCGAGGAGCTCGACGATGTCCAGGACGTGTATCACACCATGGACATGACCGACGAGGTCATCGCCGCGCTCGAAGAGGAGTAGGCGAGCCGCGCATCAACGCGTTGTTCCAAGAGGGTTCCTGCGGGAGCCCTCTTTTCGTATCGAGCTAGCCGCTTCGCCCATGCTTCCACCAGCCGCGAGTCCGCTATTTCGCCCACGCTTTCCGCCATGGCGTCGACGTATTGCGCCGGGTTTTGGCGAGGTAATCGAAATTCTGGCGGAAATTGTCGGCGTCGTGCAGAGGGTGGCACCTGCGCGTCATCGTCTGCCGCGGCCTCGCTTATAATCGTGTGGAAGAGCGCTGCCGAAAGCGGGCGGGCGCATCTTGCACGATGTCCAGAAGGAGGGTCATGCGGACGCTGAAGAAGATCTGCGCGATCGTGTATCTGCTTGCCGCCGTGGTGGTGGCAGGCGGCTTCGCGTGTCTGCAGTTCGGTGCGGACGATACGCGCGAGCGGGTCTCTGAGCTGCTTGAGCGTCCTGCGGGGCGCATCGTGCTCATCGTATGCCTCGTTCTGCTTGCGATCGGCGTGCTTGCGACGGTCGTCGTCGCACTCGTCGAGCGCCGACCTCCCGCGAGCGTGCATCCGGCGGGCAATCCCAACATCGAGGTTCGCCTCGCGGCGATCACCTCCGTCGCCCGCGCCGCTGCCCAGGAGGAAGACGTGCTCGTGGAGCGCGTCTCGAGCCGCGTGGTGGGTCGCGACGCATCACAGGTCCGGGTAACGCTCGAACTCATCGCATTCAGCGAGGTCGGCTTGGAAAGCCTGGGCAAGCGCATTCAACTGCATGTCGAAGAGGCGTGCAACCGCATGCTCGGAGCCGAGGGCGTGATGGCGCAGATTCGGTTCCTCCCAAGCAAGACCACGACGATTTCCAAGGAGGTCGCACATGACCAAGGCTAGTGAAGGAGTCGCTCCCAAGCTCGTGGTCGAGCAGGGCGATGCCGCGCCCGAAGAAGAGCGTCTCGAGGGTGCGGAGCCGTCGATGGCGGATGCGTCCGCCGGCGGCGGCAAGCGGTCGCGTAAGGAGCGCAAGAAGCGCATCACGCGCGAGGACCTCGAAGGAGCCATGGGCTTCATCCAGGGGCTCGGCGCGGCGGCGTGGGTCTACGCGGGCAACCATCCGTACACCGTGGGGTACGGGTTCATCGGGCTCGTGCTCGCGATCCTCATCCTCACTATCGGGCTGTGGAGCACCATCGTCATCGCGGTCTTTGTGGTCGTGGGCGCGATGATCGGGCAGATCCGCGACGGTGACAACGGTATCGTGAACTTCTTTAGCCGCCTTTTCAGCAGGCGGAATTCCTAAGGCGCGCCGACGAGCCGCGGCGGGCGTTACAGCGTTTCGGTTTCTATGAGAGGTGGCATCATGGCAGAGGAACTCGAGAACAACGTGGTCGAGCAGGTCGAAGAGGCCGTGGCCGTGGCTCCCGTGGAGGAAGCCCGCGCAGATGAGGCGACGGGAGAGGCTCTCGCTGCTGCCGCGTCTGCGGGTTCTGAGGAGGAGGCCGTCGGCGAGGGCGATGCGGACGACATCGACGAGTACGACGACGAGACGGACGATTCGCTCACCTATTCCAACGGCGTGATCGAGAAAATCGTCGCCATGGCGACGCGTGAGGTGCCTCACGTGTTGGGGATGAAGGGCAACCTCGTCCACTTCTTCCAGGAGCAGCTTGGTGCCGAGAACCTTACCAAGGGCGTGACGGTCGAGGTCACGGACGACAACCGCATGATCATCAACATCTCGGTGATCATCGAGTACGGTTGCTATGCGCCGGACATCTTCGAGGACGTAAAGGAGCGCGTGACGGCGCGCCTGGACGAGATGACCGGGCTCGAGGTCGCGGGCATCAACCTGCGCATCGAGGATGTCGTGACGCGCGAGGAATATGAGGCGCGCAAGAAGACCTTCCTCGACAATCTCAAGCGCGAGGAGCGCGAGGACGCCGAGTAACGTCTAGTTGCTTCACACCAGCCATTGGGGACGGGCGCGTCACTTTGGGGACGGGTACGTTTGTGACGCTGGCGGCCCGGCGTAAAATAACCCCAGGGGTTTTTCGACATGCGCCGTGTAGAATTACCCCTGGG
>CASFXG010000010.1 GCA_949298635.1 uncultured Coriobacteriaceae bacterium
AGCGCGGCATAGGCGCGCGCGGGTTCGCGCAGCGCCCGATCGGCGAGGTCGTAGTAGCCGTAGAAGCTCAGGATGCCGAGCGGCTGCACCGGCTCCGAGCCCGCGTCCCCGTCCGCCCGCCCTGAGCCGCCGCGCAACTCGCGCGCGAGCAGGAGCGCGAGGTACGCCCCGGCGGAGCGCCCGAAGAGGAAGTAGCCGTCAAGCTCGCTCGCCGCGATGCGCGCGCCCACCGCTTCGTCCCACAGCGTCCGCACAGCGCGGACGACCTCGGGCAGGGCGGTCTCGGGGCAAAGCGGGTAGTCGGCGCAGACGAGGGTGTAGCCCGTATCTGCGAAGGCGCGCACGTACGGCGCGGGCAGGTCGTCCCGCTCGCCATAGAGCAGGCCACCGCCATGCAGGTAGAACACCGCGATACGCCGGTCGCGCGCAGGCGCGGGCGCGTAGACGGTCACGCGTTCGCCGCCCATGCCAGCCGTTGCAGCACCTGCGCTGCGCGCCGGCGCGCCTATCTTGTCCATCCTAGCCCTTCCTTCCGAGTGCGAAGATCTTGTCGGCGAGGATCACCTGCAGGAAGTCGTCGGACTTCCGCACGTCGATCCCGTAAAGCTCCCGGATGCGCTCGGCGCGGTAGCGCACCGTCTTGGGGTGCAGGAACAGCTCGTCGGCGGTGTCCGGGTAGTTGAGGCTGTTCGCGCAGAGCCGCGCCGCGGTGCGGAACAGGTCGTGGTTCTCCTCGTGCAGGCGCTTGAGCCGCGGGTCGATGAGGTCATCGAGCTGCGCGAGGTCGTCGGCTCCCAGGAGCAGCTTGTAGATGCCCAGGTCGTCGAAGCGCAGGGACACGTTCCGATAGCTCGACCCGTCGAAGAGCCGGTAGGCGTTCATCACCTCGTTGTTCGCCGAAGGGAGGCTGTAGCGGTCGACGGTGCTCGAGAGCACGGCGAAGTGCTCGAAGGGCGGCAGCGTGGACGAGGCGTGGAGCTCGTCGAGGATGCGCTGCACCTCATCCACGTCGATGCCCGAGAGCTCGCTTCTGAAGTTGCGCAGAATCACCAGGCGTTCGCCGTTGACGTACCAGACGATGCCGGGGTAGGCCGAGCGCAGCCGGCGCCGTATGGCCTGGTGCAGCTCGTCCTGGCGGTCGGCATCGCTCGGGTCTTCCAGCGTGGCGCGCACGAGCAGCGACTGGTAGCACGGGTAGCGGTCGATGTTCAGCAGCGCCAGCGCGTTGTCGATGCGCTCTCGCGTGGGGAAGCGCCCGAGCAGGAGGTCATGCACCGTGTTGTTGTTCTGGTAGAAGAGCTTCTGCTTCACGGCGTTCTGCTTGATGATCTCGATCTGCAGGAGGCTCACGATGTTTTCCACGAGCATGGTGTCGACAGGTGTGAGCTGCGCCGCGTCGCCATGGATGATGAGGTAGTAGTCGACCCCGTCCGAGCTGGGGATGCGGATGGCGAGGGCGTCACGCTCAGGGCGCTCGCCACCGTCTGCGCCTGCGCCATCGCCGCTCGCCGCGGCATCGTAAAAGAGCCGCGCGTCGAAGTACGCATGCGTCTGGTAGGGGCTCGGGTCGCGGCGGGCGAACGAGTACCCCGTGAACTCCGCGAGCGTGGCGTCGGTGCCCAGGCGGCGGTCGCGCTGGGAATCCAGGTAGGTGGTCTCGGCGTGGAGGGAGTTCTTGAGCGTGTTCAGGATGTAGGGGATGGACGGTTGCTTGAGCGCGAGCGCCATGACGTGCTTGTGCGCCTCGTAGAAGCGGTTGAGCAGCGTCAGGTTCGAATCGAGGACGTGCCCGAGCACATCGGAGAGGATCGCCTCGTACTTGACCTCGGGCGACAGGCGGATGAGCGGCAGGTCGAAATCGTCGCAGAGCTCGATGATCTTCTGCGGAACCTCGTCGACCGCGCGTCCCAGCTTGATGGCGAAGGCGCCGATGCCGATGGTGCTCATGGTGCGGAAGAACCTGATCAGCCCGTTCTCGTCGAGGTTCATGAGGGCGAAGTAGCTTGAGATGATGAGCTGGTCGCGCCTGCCCCAGTTCTGGATGTCGGCGCCCTCGAGGATCATCGCGCTCGTGATCTCGTGATCGAGGAAGCCGCCGCCGGCGACGACCTGCGCGCCGGAGAACGAGGGAAGCGTGAGCATTTCTCTGACGAGCAAGTGGGTCTCCTTTGAACGTATGGCTTCCCACGATATACGCACCACGGGCGCTTTAGGCCCGTCACTATCGCTATTTAGTATATCTGTTGCATCTACGTGCTCATTTCCCTTGCGGACAAAGTGTGGGCGCAAATCCTATCCGCCAAGCGCATCGAGTTGTGTCGCCGAGATGTTTCAATACGGGCAATCGCAGTGTGCGGATGCGTCCCGGGATTGCCGCACGAGCGCCCCGCAGCGGCGCGTCTGTATCCAACGTACGAACAGGAGGATCGCGATGCTGCAAACGGTAATCAAGCCGAATTCCTACCAGGATTCCATCAACTTGATGCTCCTCACGAACAAGATCAACACCCTTGACGGCGTGATCCAGAGCCAGATCATGATGGGCACGGACGCCAACAAGGACATCTACAAGGCGGCTGGCCTGCTCACCGACGAGGCTGCTGCGGCCAACCCCTCCGACATGGTCATCGTGGTGGAGAGCGACGACGCCGCCATCCTCGACACGGTGCTCGCCGAGACCGAGGCCTTCCTCGCCGACCTTTCGGTCAAGAAGGAAGCCGCCGGCGGCCCCGCTGAGGCTACTAGCTGGGAGGAGGCCATAGCTCAGCTGCCCGATGCCAACATGGCGCTCTTCTCCATTCCCGGTGAGTATGCCGCTCCCGAGCTCGAGCGCGCGCTCGATCTGGGCCTCAACGTGTTCAGCTTCACCGACAACGTCCCGCTCGAGGATGAGGTTCGCCTGAAGCAGAAGGCGCATGAGAAGGGCCTGCTCTTCATGGGTCCCGACTGCGGCACCGGCGTCATCTCGAGCGTGCCGATCGCCTTCACCAACGTCATCAACCCGGGCAACATCGGTATCGTGGGCGCTTCGGGCACGGGCATCCAGGAGGTCACCTGCATGATCGACCGCCTGGGCGGCGGTTGCGTGCATGCCATCGGCACCGGCGGCCGCGACCTCAACGAGAAGGTCGGCGCGGTGACGGTGAAGGACGCCATCGTGGCACTCGAGCATCACGACCCCACCGACGTCATCTGCGTCATCTCCAAGCCGCCTGCGCCCGCCGTGCGCGACGAGGTCGTCGACCTGCTGGAGAAGTGCAGCAAGCCGGTCGTCGCCATCTTCATCGGTGAGAAGCCCGAGGCGCATCAGGGCAAGGTCTACCTCGCCCACACGCTCGAGGAATGCGCGCGCATCGCCGTGGACCTCGCGAACGGCGCGGAGGTCAAGAAGAACTACCTCGAGCCGCTGAGCCTTACCGTTGACGAGCCGCTCGGCGCGGACAAGACCGTGATTGGCCTGTACTCCGGTGGCACCCTCGCCGGCGAGGCCGCCATGATGATCACCGAGGCGCTCGACCTCGGCGAGATCATCAAGGAGGACGGCTATATGCTGCGCCATGGCGGCTACGACGTCATCGACCTCGGCGACGACGTGTACACCCAGGGCCGTCCGCACCCCATGATCGATCCGGACGTCCGCATCAAGATGATGCGCGATTACGCCGCGATGGACACGACCGGTGTCATCGTCTTCGACTGCGTACTGGGCTATGGCTGCCATCCGGATATGGCCTCCGCGCTCGCTCCGGTCATCGCCGAGTGCAAGGCGGCCGCCGCGGCCGAGGGTCGCACAGTGCACTTCGTGGGCACCGTCGTGGGCACGAGCCACGATCCGCAGGACTACGAGCGCTCCATCAAGATCCTCGAGGATGCCGGCGCCATTATGGAGGAGTCCAACGCCATGGCCGTCCGCGCTGCGCTTGCCATGAAGGGCGTGGAGTTCACCGAGGAAGACCGCGAGGTCGTGCCGTACGAGGTCAAGGATGCGTCGCCCTTGCCCGAGCCGAGCGAGGCCGTCATGGAGCTCCTCACCACCAAGCCGCGTGTGATCAACGTGGGCGTCGAGAGCTTCAACGACCCGCTGCGCGCCTACGGTGCCAAGAGCGTCCAGTACACCTGGAAGCCCATGGCCGGCGGTAACAAGCGGATGATTCACCTGCTCACCGAGCTCGCAAAGGTCGAGGGCATCGACGAAGCCAACGAGCGCATTTGCCAGCGCTTCAAGGAGAGCCAGCCGCAGCTCGTGGACGTCGTGGTGGCCAAGGACGTCATCCCTGAGCTCAATCGCGCGAAGAAGACGCTCCTGCATGCCGGTCCCCCGATCACTTGGGAGAACATGCAGGGCCCCATGCGCGGTTCATGCATCGGCGCCGCGCTCTTCGAGGGTTGGGCCGAGACGGAGGAAGAGGCCGTCAAGATGCTCGAGGTCGGCGAGGTCGAGTTCATTCCGTGCCACCACTGCCATGCCGTAGGCCCCATGGGCGGCATCACCTCCGCCAACATGGCCGTGCTCAAGGTCGTGAACCTTGCGGACGACACCACCGCCTACTGCACCATGAACGAGGGCATCGGCAAGGTGCTGCGTTTCGGCGCGTACAGCCAGGAGGTCGTCGACCGCCTGCACTGGATGGCCGACGAGCTCGGTCCCGTGCTCTCCAAGGCGCTCAAGCTTTCCGATGGCGGTATCAACCTGAACGTCCTCATCGCGCGCGCTATCACCCAGGGCGACGAGTTCCATCAGCGCAACATGGCCGCGACGCTCAACCTCCTCAAGGAGCTGGCGCCGCTCATCGTGAAGACGGACGCTTCCGAGGATGCTAAGGAGCGCGTGATCCAGTTCCTGGCCGATACGGATCAGTTCTTCCTGAACATCATGATGGCCATGGGCAAGGCGATCGTTGACTACGTGCGCAAGGACGAGGAGGGTTGCGTGGTCTCGACCATGACTCGCAACGGCTATGAGTTCGGCGTGCGCGTGACGGGCCTCGGCGATGAGTGGTTCTGCGCGCCGGTGAACACGCCCATGGGCCTGTACTTCACCGGGTTCACGGCTGAGGATGGCTGCCCCGACAACGGCGACTCCTCCATTACCGAGACCGTGGGCGTGGGCGGCATGGCCATGGTCGCGGCGCCTGGCGTGACCCGTTTCGTGGGTGCCGGCGGGTTCGAGGACGCGCTCAGCATCTCCAACGAGATGGAGCAGATCTGCGTCGAGCACAACCCCAACTGGTCCATCCCCACGTGGGACTTCAAGGGCACGTGCCTGGGCATCGACATCCGCAAGGTCGTCGCCACGGGCATCACGCCCATCATCAACACCGGCATCGCTCACAAGAAGGCCGGCATCGGCCAGGTGGGCGCCGGTACGGTGCGCGCACCGCTCGCGTGCTTCGAGAAGGCCCTCGAGGCGTACTGCGCCAAGCTCGGCATCGAGTAGGCGGGCGAGGCTGGCATGGGCATCACCTCCGTGAGCGACTACGCATGGGGCCACCTGCCGCAGCATGCGACGGGTGCGGTGCACAGCGTCTTCTCTTCGAGCTTCAATGTCGAGCTCGACGGGCTGCTGCTGCATCTGGGGAGCAGCGACGCGCCGCTCTCCTGCCTGGGCGCGCAGGTTGATGCGGGGGAGATGTCCTTGCTGGTCGATACCGTGGCGCAGGGTGACCGCGTCGTCGTCTGCGACGGGGTGCTCCGCATCTACGACCGTGCGCGCGTGAGCGAGCTCGATCTTGGCTCAGCGCCGGTGCGGTGCATGCACGTCCCCGAGCTCGCAGGTGCGTTTCCGAGCGACATCGATGTCGCTCTATTGCGCGAGATCGGTTCGCTCGACCTTATCGACCGGGCCGGTTTGCCATGGCCCGACCGGTCTCGGAGCGCTGTGTCCGAGCTCGCGCGGTTCTCGGCCATGTGCCGTCGCATGCTTGACAAGGGAGAACGGTCTTGCGGCGATGCGCAGGTTGAGGCTGCGGAGCGTGCTATGCGCGCAGCCGTCGAATACCTGGTGGGTAGGGGCCTCGGCCTCACCCCGTCGGGCGATGACGTGCTCATGGGCTTCGGCACGGCGCTTCGTTTCCTGTATTGCGGGGGCGTTTCGAGCATGGCGCAAGCCTTTTTCGAGACGGTATCAAGTGTGGTTTCCGGTAAAACCACCGCGGTGAGCGAGGCATATTACCGGGCCATGGGGGAGGGGTACGCAAACGAGGACTGCCTCGATCTGCTCGCTGTAGTGCGCGCGATGGACGAGCAGGCGCTCCCCGATGCGCTGGCACGGGTGCTCGAGCTTGGGCACACCTCGGGGGCCGACAGCCTCCTAGGGTTTGGCGCAGCGTTCTGTTGTTTGTTGTAGCGAAGGCGGCTTTGCCGCGTTTCGCGTCAGGAAGAAAGGATGGAAATAATGGTTGCAGAAGGGAAGAAAAAGATCAGCGTCACCACGTGGATTGTGTTGTCCATGGTTGCCGGCGTGGCTGCTGGCGTAATCGGTGGCGAGGTCATGGCGAACATTCAGTTCGTTGGTGACATCTTCTTCCGTCTCGTACAAATGGGCATCATTCCGTTCGTGATGTGCACCATCATTACCTCGGTGGGCGGGCTGTCTCCCCAAGCGCTTTCTGGATTTGGGCTCAAGGGAATCGTGATCTTCCTCATCTCATCGTTTATCGCTGCAGGAATTGGCTTGGGTTTGGCGCTTGTACTGCAGCCGGGTGCCGGTTTGGAGAACACCGCTCTCGTGCAAAACGCCGCCTATGAATCTGAGGCGACCGCGGTGACCTTCCAAGACACGCTGTTGTCGTTCTTCGGTTCTAACATCATCGCTTCCATGGGCAGCGGCTCCATGATTCAGTGCATCGTGTTCGCTATCGCGCTTGGCCTGGTTATTAGCTTCTGGCGCAACACCCATGATGGCGAGTGCTTGGTATACGACGTGTGCAAGCAGCTGGCCGACCTGCTGCTCAACATCATCCGCGGCGTCATGACCATCGCGCCCATCGGCATTTTCTGCTACGTGAGCTCCATGGTGGGCAGCCTTGGGGCTGAGGTGCTCATCCCGCTCGTGAAGTACCTGGGTGTTATGGCGCTCGCCACCCTGATTATGTTCGTGATCTACTTCATCGTGACCTCGGTGCGCTGCCGCCTCAATCCGTTCTCGCTGCTTAAGAAGATGTGGCCCATGTCGGCGCTTGCTTTGGGTACGATTTCGTCTGCCGTTACGCTGCCTACGGCAATGGAGGACACCAAGAATAAGATTGGTTGCGACAAGGCTGTTGCTGACCTGCTGCTCCCCTTGGGCATGCCGCTCAACTCCAACGGCGCCGCCATTCATCTTGCGGTGACGGCCATCACTATCGCACAGATCTATGGCATCACCTTTGCGGGCGGCCAGCTGTTCTATGTCTGGATGATCGCGTTCTTGCTTTCGCTCGCCAACGCTGTTTCGCCGGGCGCCTCGCTTGTCTCCCTCACCATGATCGTGCCCTCGCTCAACCTTCCCCTGGCTTCGATCGGCATCTTCGCTGGCCTGGAGTATCCGACGGGCGCCATCCGTACCATTCTGAACGTGGACGGCGATGTGTTTGCCGCATTGTTGGTGGCAGGCGAAAAGGGTGTCGACCACGA
The DNA here is from genome assembly GCA_949298635.1 of uncultured Coriobacteriaceae bacterium. GTDB lineage: Bacteria > Actinomycetota > Coriobacteriia > Coriobacteriales > Coriobacteriaceae > Enorma. The sequence continues at coordinate 7,615 of CASFXG010000010.1, forward strand.
GATTTTCGACGGGAAGAAGGAATACCAGGAAGCAGCCTAGGGCTTTATCTTCCACCGGTAGCGGAGGCCGCCGCGTGCAAACCATCTCCTCTCTGCGGCGGCCTTCGCAAATTGCGGGGGTAAATCCTGCGACGCCTTGAGTTCTCTTCCAAGGTTGGTCCCCACTCGGACCTAAAAGCCTTGTGCTGCGCGCCTACGGGACGCAGCCGCCCGGAGCCCTTCGGGCATCCCGGGTGTGTTTCATCCACCTACGTGGGGAAGAGTGGTTTCCCCGGGGATGTGATCCTATGACAACCGAATCTGTCAACCCACCCAAGCGCTTTACGTACAACGCAACGCTCGCCATCGTCGTCGCCATGGTCGCCGGGTACTTCGCCGGCGTCATCGGCGGGGAGGGCCTCTCCCAGATCCAGTTCATCGGCGACATCTTCTTCAGGCTCGTGCAGATGGGCATCGTCCCCTTCGTGATGTGCACCATCATCGAGGCGGTGGGTGGCCTCACCGCGCGCGACCTCTCCGGTATCGGCGTCAAGGGCATCGCGTGGTTCGCGGGGTCATCGATCCTCGCTGGCGCTTGCGGCGTCGCTGCGGCGACGATCTTCCAGCCGGGCGCCGGCCTTGCCGACGCGGCTCTGGTCCAGGAGGCGACGTACGACGCTTCTGGCGCGACTGCGGTCACGGTCCAGGAGACGCTCACCAATTTCTTCAGCAGCAACATCGTCTCATCGATGGGCGCGGGCGCCATGGTGCCCTGCATTGTGTTCTCCATCGCGCTCGGCCTGGCGATCAGCTGGTGGCGCAGCACCCATGAGGGCGAGCCATGTCCCGTGTTCAATTTCATCGCGCAGCTCGGCGAGCTTCTGCTCGTCGTCATCCGCGGCGTCATGACCATCGCGCCCATCGGCATCTTCTGCTATGTGTCGTCGATGGTGGGGCAGCTCGGCCCCGAGGTGCTGATCCCGCTCCTCAGGTACCTCCTGGTACTTGGCGGCACGGTATTCGCCTTCCTCGTGCTGTGGATCATCGTGGTGTGCGTGCGCTGCTCGCTCAGCCCGATCGTGCTCATCCGCCACATCTGGCGCATGTCCTTTATGGCGATCGCGACCATATCCTCTGCAGTGACCCTGCCGGTCGAAATGGACGATGCCAAGAACAAGATTGGCGTTCGCGAAGATATCGCGGACCTCGTTCTTCCGCTTGGCATGCCGCTCAACTCAAACGGCGCTTCTATCCACCTCGCGGTGACGGCCATCACGATCGCGCAGATCTACGGCATGACCTTCGGTGGGTTGGACTTCGTATTCCTTACCGTGATCTCGACCCTGCTCTCGCTGGCAAACGCTGTGGCGCCGGGTGCGGACATCGTGTCTCTTACGATGATCGTTCCGCAGCTGGGGCTCCCGCTTTCGAGCATCGGTATCTTCGCGGGGCTCACGTATCCGGTCGGTGCGATTCGCACCATCCTGAATGTGGACTCCGATGTGTTCTGCGCCATGATGGTGGCATCGGGCGAGAAGGACGGTATTGACCGCGACGTGTTCTACGGGAAAAAGGCGCTCGAGAAATGATCGGGCGGGCTGCCTGATTGCGTAGCGCGCGTTGCATCGTCTGAGTTGGCGGGTAGCCAGGCACGTTGCCCGCCGGTTCGCGCCAAGGTATCAAGCCCTGTGTTCGATGTGCGGGCACGGGCGTAACGTAAGGAGGCTTTCATGCTTGGTACTCGCGACGAACTCAAAAAGCTCATGAAGAAGAAGTTCATGGCCGCCGGCATGCACGACGACCATGCCGATGACATGGCCGAGGTGCTCGCCTGGTCGAGTGAGCGCGGCCTGCACTCCCATGGCGAGGTGCGCGTGGAGTACTACACCGAGCACATCTCCAAGGGCGGCATGACGGTTGACCCCAAGGTCGCCTGGACCCAGACCGGCCCGCGCTCCGGCATCCTCGACGCCGACAACGGCTGCGGCTATCCCTTCGCCATCGAGGGTATGCAGAAGGTGATCGACATGGCCAAGGAGCATGGTATCGGCTTCGTGGGCGTGGCGAACGTCTCGCACACCGGCGCCATCGGCTACTACACCGAGATGGCAGCCAAGCAGGGCATGATCGGCCTCTCCTGCACCCAGTCCGACCCCATGGTCATCCCCTACGGCGGCGCCGAGCCCTTCTATGGTACAAACCCCATCGCCATCGCCGCGCCCACGGCCGACGGCCGCATCGTGAGCTTCGATATGGCCACGACCGTGCAGGCCTGGGGCAAGATCCTCGACGCCAAGAGCGCCGGCCGCTCCATCCCCGAGGGCTGGGCGGTCGATGAGGACGGTCGTCCCGTCACCGACCCGCACAAGGTGAACGCCCTCGTGGCCATCGCCGGCCCCAAGGGCTACGGCCTCATGATGATGGTCGACATCCTCTCCGGCGTGCTGCTGGGAGTGCCGGCGGGCAAGCATGTCTCGTCCCTGTACCACGACCTCTCCGAGGGGCGTCGCCTGGGTCACCTGAACGTTGCCATCAACCCCGAGTTCTTCTGCGGCGACCAGAACTTCCGCGAGCATATGTCCGAGGTGCTGGACGAGCTCAACGCGACGAAGCCGGGCGTGGGCTTCGACAAGGTCTACTGGCCGGGCGAGCGCGCGCAGAAGCGCATCCAGGCCACGAAGGACGTCGGCGGCATCGAGATGTGGACGACATCTACGACTACCTCGTCTCCGACGACCTGTACCGCCACAGCTGGGACCACAAGAACCGCTTCGCGGAGTAGGGGTGCTGCGCGCGGTGGGTTGGCCGGGGCGACCTGCCGCCGGCCATCCTACCGACTAGCCATTCTGCATAAACGCATACGCGGGACACTGGAATATGCATGGCGCTCGCCAGGAGCGGCGCCCTGGCGAGCGCCATGCCACTTTACCGCTCTGACGTGCGATTCAAGAAACATCCATAGCGCATCGCGTTGGGCGGCGATTATCGACCGCTCAGCCGGTTCGCAATGAAATATGTTGCTGGAAATGAATGAATTCGCGTCATTTGAGAATATAATTGCTAGCCTACTCGCGCGACGCTGCGTGAGTGGTGCATGTTGCGTGTAATCGCTTCGAGAAAGGAACAGCCATGCCCAAGACCCTTGAAGTGCCCAATCGCGTCGTCGTCGCTTTGGGCGGCAACGCTCTGGGCGATACGCCGGAAGAGCAGATCGAGCGCGCCAACAATACAGCTAAGGCGCTCATCGGCCTCATTGAGCAGGGCAACGAGATCATCATCACCCATGGCAACGGCCCGCAGGTCGGCATGATTCAGAATGCGTTCGCTGCCGCCCACGATGCCATCAACACGCCCGCCATGGACCTGCCCGAGTGCGGCGCCATGAGCCAGGGCTATATTGGCTATCACCTGCAGCAGGCCATCGGCCGCGAGATGCATCGTCGCTATAAGCGCTGGCACGTCGCGACCGTCGTGACCCAGATCGAGTGCGATCCGGACGATCCGGCGTTCCAGAACCCCACGAAGCCCATCGGCCCCTTCTACACCGAGGAGCAGGCCAAGGAGATCATGGCGGAGGATCCCTCCAAGATCTTCGTCGAGGACTCCGGCCGTGGTTGGCGTCGCGTCGTGGCCTCCCCCGAGCCCAAGAAGATCGTCGAGCAGCCCTCGATCCTGAACCTGCTCGATAACGAGTTCATCGTCATCGCCTGCGGTGGCGGCGGCATCCCCGTGGTGCGCGACTACACCGATCACGGCGTCTACAAGGGCGTTCCCGCCGTTATCGACAAGGACCTGGGCGGCGAGCTTCTGGCCGAGGACTGCAAGGCCGACGTACTCTTCCTGCTCACGGCTGTCGAGCATGTGGCGATCAACTTCGGTAAGCCCAACCAGGAGAACCTTACCGACATTACGGCCGACGAGGCCGAGCGCCTGGCCGACGAAGGCCAGTTTGGCAAGGGTTCCATGGAGCCGAAGGTGCGCGCCGCCATCAAGTTCGCGCGCAGCCTCCCCGGCCGCGTGTGCATCATCGGCGCGCTCGATAAGGCCGCCGAGACCATGTCCGGCCTCTCCGGCACGCGCATCCACGCATAGGCTTCGGATAGCTTCATCTTCCCGACGGCCGACCCGCTTCCCCTTTCGCTTGTCCTCGGCGCTTCGCGCCTGCGGAATCGCTCAAGGGGAAGCGGGTCGGCCTGCATCTGTCGCTTCCTGCGCGTGGGATAAAGATGGTGCGCTTCGCGGCTGCGGAAACGCTCAGGATGAAGCCGCCCGCCCTGCGCGTTTAAGCTTCCTGCGCTCGGGAAAAGATGGGGCGCTGAGTCCTGGCGCTTATGGAACGTTTTCGTTTCGCTTATCGGCGCGGTCTTGTGAGCGGAACCTCCACGCGGTACAACTGAATAGATGCGAATTGGGGTTTGCGCCAAGCGCGGGGGTGGTGCTTCTATGGCTGAGGCTGCACGGTATTGTCGGGCGTGCGGAAAGAAGCTCAAGGGGGGAACGGCGTTCTGCCCGTACTGTGGCGAGCGCGTCGAAGCGCCGGGCGACTTGCCCGCCCCTGAGGTGCACGTTCCTGAAGCCGAGATTCAGACAGTCGCGCAGGACACGCAGGAAGCGGCGTCGAAGCAATCGCCCGCACCCGCGTCGGCGTCGCAGGCTCCCGCTACACACACGCGCGTCTTCAATCCCGTCACCACGCCTGCCCGCGCCTCCGAGCGCTTAGGTTCGTCGTCACTCGTTACGCTCGGCGTTTGGGTCACGGCGGGAATCGGTCTCGTTTCCGCAGCCGTCGTGCTCGTTTCGTTCATCGGTTCGCTCGGCCTGGCGGTCGCGGAGCTTTCCGTGTTTGCCGTGCCGCAGACGGCGCTCGGCGCGGCCATCTACGTTGTGGGATCCCTTGCGCTCATCTACCTCATCGGGGGTCTGGGTATGGGGCTGTTGCGGCGCGTTCTTGCGCAAAGGCAACTGAGGCCGGGGCGCGTCGTTGCCGCGTTCGTCCGGGCACTCGTCGTCGCAGTAATCGTGGCCGCCGGGATGCTGTTCGTCGTGCCTGCGCTCGACGACGCCTCTCTGGCGCATCCGCTCGCGGCTTTCTTTGCCGGCAGCTCGTCGGGCGTCGCGAAGGGCTTGTTCCTCTTGTTCAGCCGCCTGTGGCCGATGCTCTCGAAGATGCTGCCCGTATTCGGTGTCGAGGCGGTGCTGCTCTTCGCGCTGCAGCACCTTATCCGGCGCGGAACGGTTACGACTTCACCTGCACCGCCGCAGGCGAGTTGACCCCTCGCCGCTCCGTCGTCTCGAACCATCCGTCCCAACGAAATGAGCTCCCATGAAACGCTGCAAAAACTGCAAAGCGCCACTCGATAAGCAAGCCACCGCGTGCCCGCAGTGTGGAACCCCGGTTCGCAGCATGAAGCTGAGACATAAACTGCTCATTGCGCTTGCGGTGCTTCTGCTCGTCATTGGTGGAATCATAGGCGCGCTCTTCGCAACGGGTCACGGCGATCTCATCACCGGCTTGCCCGCGCGCATCGCTGCGGCGTTCAGCGGCGACGCGAACGGTGCGGGTCGCGCGGGTACGGACGGTACCGGCGGCTCGAGCGGGGGAGGCGCGACGGGTGGCGGTGCAAGCCCATCCGAGACGGACTTCGTCTTGCTGGGAAGCGGGTTCACCGACCGCACCATCGGCTCCGAGGATGATGCTCGCGCCGCGGTTGAGGATGCCGCGCCGGCGCTCGGCATGGAGGATGCGGACGCAGAGCTGGGGACGTGCGCCTCGAACGAGGTGATGGGCAATAGCTACTATCGCTTCGCGCAGGAATACGAGGGCATCACGGTGTACGGTCGCAGCGTGGTGGTGAGTGCCGACGGCTCGGGCGAGGCGCTTGGCCTCACGAGCAACTACGCCGCGGTGGGAGACATCGAGACCGAGCCGGCGATCGCAGCGGAAGAGGCTGAGGAGCGGGTCATTGCCAGCGTCGACGATGTCCAGTGGACGATGTCCGAGGGGCTCACCATCTATTCGCTCTACGACACGGACCCGTTCGCCGCATGGCAAATTCTTGTCGTCACGGGCGATGGCGCGTACCGCTACTTCGTATCTGCGGAGACGGGCAGCGTCGTCGCGCGCGAGGTTGCGGGCAATACGGCGACGGGCAGGGACTTGAACGGCGATACCGTGCGATTCAACACGTCGCGCCAGGGCGATGGCTTCGCGCTCGTGGATTCCGAGCGCGGCATTTCCGCCTATGATGCGGAGGGCGATGGCCGTACCGAGATCTATTCGCATATCACTATGACCGGAGAAGACGGCGGTCGCGTTCGCCTTGCGCCCAGCGCGGCGGGCGGCGGGTATGTATGGGAGATCGAAGGCCATAGTTCAGCGACGCTCCTCGTGAACACGATGACCGGCCAATACCTGATCGAATATGAAGATGGGACGCGCGAGGCGATTGCGTCGACGTCGTTCGAGTATGGCGATCACCTCGTTACGAGCGAGAGCGATAGCGATTGGTCGAATGCGGGCGCGAGCACGCTTGTGGACTCCACAGCGACCGCGTACGACTATTATCTCGAGGTGCTCGGCTGGGAAAGCTACGACGGTGCGGGCGGCCCCATCCACGCGGTCTACGGCTTGCCCGAAAGCAATGCGTTCTCGTGGGTGCCCACGGGAGACTACGCGCTCCTCGCGGCGGGCGGCAGCATGCCGTACCCTGGGCGCATGGTGATCGGCCATGAATTCACGCACGCTGTCGTGAGCGCCACCTGCGCGCTCTCGGGCGATGAGACCGAGCAGGCGGGGCCGCTCAACGAGGCGGTTTCGGATCTTATTGGCGTTGCCATCTCGGATATGAACGATAACGGCATCGCCGATAACTCATATGACTGGGATATCGAGGGTACGGACAGAAATCTTGAGGATCCGGAATCGAGCAATCTGCCGGACAGCGTGAATAGTAGGTGGTACTGGGACGAGAACCTCAACCCGCAGGCGGGATCCGACGACGACCCTTATGAAGAGCACCACAATGCGACGGTCATAGGGCATGCGGGGTATCTCATGTGCGCGGAGGGATCCGAGGCGGCGGTGGTCGATGGCGACGCGCTCAGCACCGAGGAGATGGCGAAGCTCGTGTTCGTCTCGTTCTTTACCATGCCCGCCGACTGCACCTTCAACGAATTCGCGACCATCATGCAGAACGTGGCGCAGACGTTCTGCTCGCAGGGGACGCTCACGCAGGCTCAGGCCGATCGTGTGACCTCGGCATTTGTGAATGTCGGGCTCTATGGGTATGACCGCGCCCTCACACTGGAGCCGGATGCAACGCTTTCGGTGCTCGACGTGAACGGTGAGCCCTACGGGTCGTATACCGTGGCGCTTGAAGCGGTATATGTGAAGGGCTCGCAGACCGCCGCCGAGCTCAACCAGAGCGGCGATATGCAGCGCACCGCCTCGTCGACCGACCCGCTGCCGCTCGACTTCCCGGCGGAGGGCGTCTACCGTATGACGTTGACCGACGGCGCGAACTCCGCACGCTCCGAGGAGTTCGTCGTGTCGGTGCTCGCGCGCGGGGAGAGCTCTTGCGAGCTGCAGACCGATTTCGGCGGTGTGGATCAGGCGTCTGCCCAGGCGGAGCGCACGCGGGTCATCACGGGGGAGCAAGACATCTCGTTGGTGCTCGACGTATCGAGCAGCATGAGCGGGAGCCGTATCGAGCAGCTGCGCAGCGCGGCGCAGGGCTTCGTGGATACGGCGTTCGCAGATTCGAGCCAGGTGCGCGTCGGCATGGTCGCCTACAACCAGGACGTGAGCGTGCGCGTTCCGCTCGCGGTGGAGCCGGGGAGCCTCGAGAGCGAGATCGCATCGCTCGATGCGAGTGGGAGCACCAATATCGAGCTTGCGCTTCAAACCGCGCGGGCGCAGCTGGAATCGGGTACGGCAGACCGGAAGATCATCGTGCTCATGTCGGACGGCGAGCCGACGGACGGTGCTCAAGGCGACGACCTCATCGCGGTGGCAAGCGAGCTGAAGGAAGCTGGCTTCAAGATTTATACCGTGGGTGTTGAGCAAGCTCCGGGTGGTGAAGAGCTGCTCCGTGCCATGGCGAGCGACGGTTGCTATTACTCGGTCGATGCCGAGAGTCTGAGTGCGTTCTTCGCGCAGATCGCTACCGAGATCAGCGGCGTGCCGTATATGTATGTGCGTATCGAGTGCCCGGTCGAGGTCACGGTGAGCTACAACGGCGAAACCCTGTCTTCGGCGGGAGATAATCCGAGCACGCTGACATCCTTCGGCTCGCTTGCGTTTGAGGCGGTAGAAGGCCAGGCGGCGAGCGACGGGACGCAAGAAACCGTCAAGATCTTGCGCCTGCGCGAAGGCGTGCCCTACACGGTGGAGATTGAGGGCACGGGCATGGGCACGATGGACTACGTCATCGCGTTCGTGGACGAGCAGGGCGATTACGCGGATTTCCGCACGTTCGACGGGATCGAGATTACCAACCGCACCCAGATCGAGACGGTGGCGGAATATGCGAGTGAGACGTTGCTCCAGGTCGACGAGGACGGCGACGGCGTTTGGGATCGCTCGTACCGGGCGGGGGTGAACGAAAATGCCGTGCTTGTCGATAACGGCTGGGCGGCTATGGTGGTGTGCGCGGGCGCGGTCGGTGCGTTCGCGCTCATCGTCGCAGTGCGCGGGCGCTCGCTTCTGCGTCTGCTGAAACAAGCTCGTCGCTAGTGGATTTGCTAACGTCCAGCTTACCGGCTTGAACTATAGTTAAGTGAAAGCACACCGCCGCGCGGTTTCACGACATCTTGCGCGGCGGTGCACGGATGCTTCGCCGGCCACGCCGTTGCGGGAATTGCGTTGCGCCCGCCGGGCGACCGGGGATGGGAAGGGAAGGTAGATCATGTTCTGTCCTTATTGCGGCACCCAACTGCCAGACGGTTCGGCCTTTTGCGGCAACTGCGGCAAGCCGCTGAGCCAGCAGCCGGCGGGCAACGCGGCTCCCGCTGCGCAGCCCGCTGGCATGCCGCCCGCGCCGGCACCCCAGCCGGGAAACGTGCCTCCCGCGCCGGCACCCCAGCCCGGAAACGTGCCGCCCGCGACGCCCCCAGACTTCAACCAGCAGACCCCGTTCGATGCCAAGCCCGCCAAGAAGCCGTTCCAAGTGACGCGTGGCATGACGATCGGTATCCTCGCAGTTGCGGTCGTCGCCGTGGTGGCTATTGTCCTCGCGGTGACCGGCGTTTTCGGCGGCGGTGGCGCGGGCGAGTCGAGCGCTAACGGTGTTGCCGACAGGCTCGGCGGCCTATACAACAATCTGGTTCAGAGCGATTTTGATAGCGATGCGTTCGAGTCCTTCGGCAACGGAATGCTCGACCTGCTTCCCGAGCAGCTGGTAGATGGACAGCTCGAAAGCATGGGCTACGATTCCCGCGAAGACTTCTCTGAAGACATCGGGGAACAATACGGCTATGGGATGTCGTATTACGGCAATGTCCTCAGCTATATGACGATCGAATTCGACATCACGACCGGCGATGCGCTCGACGACACTCAGCTCTACAATATAAACACCCAGCTTGAACAGTATGGCCTCGAGGCAACCAGCGGCTTTTTGCTCGAGGCTTCCATTTCGGCGACGCTCACGGAGGATTACAACGGCTATAGCGCCGGTGAGCAGGAGTCTACTGAAACAAGCACGGGAATGGCTGCCGTAGAGATCGATGGTCGCTGGTACTTGTATCCCGGCGTGTATTAACGTGCTGAACTAGCTATAGTTCTGAGCGATGAGCCCGGGAGTCGGATGGATGTGCCGGCTTCCGGGTTTTTGCATGTGGCTCCGTGGGCGGCGTTGGAAGCCCTTTCAAAGAATTAACCGGGAACCGGCTGTAAATGTAGTTACACTAGTAGCACGTACGGCTAGGGGTTTCGCGACCGCTGTGCCGAGGTATGGCGAGCATGCATGGCCTGTTTGGCGTGAGGCGCTGCAGCGGCTGCGAGAAAGGGGTACCCATGTTCTGTCCCTACTGTGGCACACAACTACCCGACGGCGCGGCCTTTTGCGGCACCTGCGGCAAGCCGGTGGGGAAGCAGTCGGCCGTCGCCGCGGCCCCCTCCGAACAGTCGGCTCCCGGGGTTCCCGCTGGCATATCGGCTGTGCCTGTTTCCCAAGCGACGGCTCCTGTGCCGCAGCCCGGCTACATCCCGTCGGCGCAGTCTTCGACGCCGCCGGATTTCAACCAAACTCCCGTCGTCGTCCAGGGCGCCAAGAGACCCTTCCGGGTGACGCGCGGCATGACGATCGGCGTGCTTGCGGCGGCAGCGGTTGTCGCCGTGGCGATCATCGCGTTCGCCGTGACCGGGATCTTTGGCGGTAGCGGCGCGAACAGCCCTGAGGGCGTGGCCAACAGGTTGGGAGCCGTATACACCGATCTGCTCCAGAGCGACTTCGATGAAGCTGCGCTCACGAGATTCGGCAATGATGCGCTCGATCTTTTGCATCCTTCGATGGTGGAGGAATCCATCAGAAGCACGGGCTACCACAGCCGCGATGAGTACGCGGAGGGTTTCGGCGAACGATACGGCTCTGCCTTTGCCAGCCTTGGCAGCATCTCTGAGTACGTCGACTTCACCGTCGATATCAGAGTGGGCGACAAACTTACCAGCTACCAGCTTGCGACCGTGAACGATTCCCTTGCTCGATATGGGATTGAGGCGACGGATGGCTACAAGCTTGGCGGCACGATGACCGCAACGGTGCTGCGGGACTTCATGGGCTACAGCGCCGGCGACGTCGAAACGACCGACATGAGCTCGACGGGCATCATCGTTGTCAAGATCGACGGCAGCTGGTATCTGGTTACCGACATGTATGTGTAGCGCAGGCTAAGTTGTTCGCGCTGCGGGGGAGGGGGCGTAAAATTACCCCAGGGGTTTTTTGACATGACATGATTCGATAACTCTACCGAAGAGCATGCTCGGCATGTCATGTCAAAAAACCCCTGGGGTAATTTTACCTGCCCCCGCAGCGCGATTGGCTGTGCTCTACAGGCTGAAGGTCCAGCAGACGCTGGCCTGCGAGAGCACGAATTTCAGATCCCATTTCTGCGCGGAACGATAGCTGCTATTCGGGTCGTGCATGTTGACCATGCCGGAGTCGTCGATACCGTACAGGATGATGAAGTGGCCGACCGTCGTGAAGTATCCGGGGTTCAGGACGCAGACCACAGGTTCGCCTGCACGCAATGCAGAGATGATCTCGGAGGTCGAATTGGGGTTTATGGCGGTTCCAGTGATCCCGAGGAGCGCCGCGCCGTCTGTCATGAACGCGTGCTCGGTTGCGCCTGTAGGGGCGAAGTTGTGCTCGTCTGCGAAGGCGCACATGTCGCCGGCGTCCATGTCGGTGTTCCCGGTAAGATAGATATAGATCATGGCAAGACAGGTGGGGCCGCATCCATTGCGCTCGACGGTTCCTCCCGCATAGGGCTTGCTGGACCAAGCGGGATCGGTCTGGTAGAGATAGGGCAAGCTGCCCTGCTCCCATTCCTCGCGCGGGGTGGATGCGGGGATTTGGGCTGCCGTCTTCGCCGGGATGTTGAGCAGCGACGCCTCCGCCTCCGTTGCGAGGCCGATGCCATCTACGAAGAATACGGTCGAAAGCAGCGTGAGGATGCCCGCGCCCACAAGCGCGCAGCGCACGACCACGGGAACTCTGAGTGCGGGCTGGGTGCGCCCCGAGGACCAACCGAGGGTGCCGTAGCGCATCGAGCCGAGGGAGCGGCGGCCGCGGCCCAGGCTGTTGCGAGACGGGTAGCCGGTACCTCTGTGCCCACGATGAAGAAGCCGGGAAATGGCGCTCGCCAGCGCAGAGATGAGTGCAACCGGTATGGCGATGATGATGCCGAGGGTGTTCAACGCAGGGTTTCTCGTGGGACGGGAGGTCGGCCGCATGCCGCCCCGGTGAGCTCTGCTACTCCCGTTTCGCTGCCTGGGCGGGCGGTGCTGTGCGTCTACCTGCCGATGCTGCGCGCGCTGCTGCGGGGCGGGGTGCCGCGGCTGCGAGCCCTGAGACGGGCGCGGCCTTTGCCGTTGTTCCCGCGTGTCGTATTCGGACGGGATATCTTGCCTGCGATAGGTGGCAAGCCGCGCAGAACGCAGCGTGGGCTGTCCGGCTCCGGTATACCGAGCGCGATTCGTGGGCGTGCCGACGCGAGGCTCGTCCCGCCCGTCGTATTGTGATGCGCCTGTGTTCCGAGCCACGTTGCGTTCCCTTCAAGCAAATGCGGCTACCTGCAGCATCGTACCGCAACTGCCATGATATCGAAAACAGGAAGGCGCCGGGTTGTTTTGAAACCGCGCGCCAAGGGCATAATGAACCCGGACAACGCGACCTGAAAGGGGATCATATGCCCGCCCTGATCACGCATCATCTGTTTGGCGAGGAAAGCATCGACCGGCTTCCTGCCGGCGTCATCGGTACCGACGAGGAGCGCCTCGCGTTCCTCTTGGCAAACCAGGGGCCGGATCCCTATTTCTTCCGCGTGAGGACTCCGCGCACCGCCCAATGCATGGACTTGGCGCGCTCGCTGCACCGCTGCAGGATCTCTCGGCAGTTCGAGGTGCTCCGCGACGGGGTCTCGCATCTGCGCCAGCACGACGCCCATGTGGGGCGTGCCTTCGTGCTCGGCCTGCTTTCGCACTACGCGCTCGACCGCGCCGCGCATCCGTTCGTGTATGCCCAGCAATGGGGCGTGCAGGAGACGGATGAGAGCCTGCAGAGTGCCGCAAACCAGGTCCACGCGATTATCGAGGGCGATATCGATGTGCTGATGCTGCAGCTCAAGCGCAACGGAGCGACTACCGAGGATTACCCGCCGGAGGGCGAGCTCGTCACCACCGAACGCATCAACAAGGTCGCGGGCACACTCATGAGCTATGCGGCGTTCAGCGTATACGGTATCGAGCTGGGCGCACCGGAGTACGGTGGAGCCGTTGCGGACATGAAGCTTGCGTACCGTATGGTCGAGCCTGCCGGGTCGCTGCAGTGCCAGCTCATCGGGAAGGCCGAGGCTGCCGTGCGCGGGAACTCGATCTTGGCGGCGCTCGCCCATCGCGTGACGACAGAACCGCCGCTGCGTGCGGGCAACATGGGCAAGCTCGCATGGGAGAACCCCTTCACCGGTGCGGTGAGCAGCGAGAGCTTTCCCGAGCTCTTCAATCGCGCCCTTGGCGAATATGAGGACGCGGCGGCACGTTTCATTGCTGGGGAGCCGCTTGCGCAGGTGACGCATCATATGAACTACTCCGGTCGTCCGCTCGGCGAAGACGAGGAATTCGACCGCGAGGAGTAGCCGTGGCCGAAACGGGGACATGCCCTGCCATTGGGGACGGGGGTTATTGGCTGGGCAGGGGCGATTGGCATCAAAAAGCGCCCCTGCCCAGCCAATAACCCCCGTCCCCAATGGCAGGGCACCAATGGCAGGGCAGGACTGGCATTTCCAGGACATGGAGCGGCGCCGGAGAACGCATGCGACCCCTTAACGACGTTTTGCCGCACCCCCTGCTTTACCAAATCATGACCGCCGCCAGCCGCGCCCTGGCGTACTATTACAAGGTGCGCTTGTGCGCAGAGCCAAGGGGGTCAGGATGAAATACACCAAGCAGGAACGCAACTGGGTCATGTACGACGTGGGCAACTCCGCGCTCGTGCTGTTCAACACGTCGGTCGTGCCCATTTACTTCGACGCCATCAACACGGCGGCGAATTCCGCGGAGCTCGTCACCGCGTGGGCGAATGCGCAGACCATCGCCTCGCTCGTCGTAGCACTCCTCATGCCCATCCTGGGTTCGCTTGCAGACTTCGCCGGGAACAAGATTAAGTTCTTCCTGGGCTTCTTCTTCACGGGGCTTGTGCTCTGTTTTGCCCAGGCCATCCCCATGGGCGCGATGCCGTTTCTCGTGGTGTATGTCATCTGCACCATCGGCCTCAACTCGTCCATGACGTTCTACGACGCTATGCTGCCGGATATCACCACCGACGAGCGCATGGATACCGTGTCGAGCTCCGGTTACGCGTGGGGCTACATCGGTTCATGCGTGCCGTTCATCGTGTGCATTGCGCTCATTCTGGGCGGCCCTGCGGCGCTTAACCTCGACATGCTGCTGTGCGTACGCGTGTCGTTCGTCATCACCGGCATCTGGTGGCTTACCTTCACGCTGCCGCTCGTGCGCACCTACAAGCAGCGCTATTCGAAGGAGCTCGCTCCCGGCGAGACGTTTGGGAGCGAGGTCATGAAGACCTTCCGCGGCCTGGGCGTCACCATGCGCCGCATCGCCCAGGACAAGGCGATTCTCATCTACATGATTGCGTTCTTCTTCTACATCGACGGCGTGCACACGGTTATCTCTATGGCCACGACGTACGGCACGTCGCTTGGCATCGACTCGACGCAGCTCATCCTCGCACTTCTGGTCACGCAGTTCGTGGCCTTCCCCTCGGCCATCGCCTATGGCAAGCTCTCGGGGAAGTACGGGACGCTTCGCATGATCATCATCGCTGTGGTGGCGTACGTGGCGATCGTACTCTTCGCGGCCTTCTTCCTGAAGACCGCCGTCGAGTTCTGGATTCTCGCGGTGGCGGTCGGCCTGTTCCAAGGCGGCATCCAGGCGCTTTCGCGCAGCTATTTCGGCAAGCTCATTCCCAAGGAGCGCTCGAACGAATATTACGGCTTCTTCGATATCTTCGGCCGCTATGCATCTGTTATGGGAACTCTGCTAGTATCTGTCGTGACATCGCTCACGGGGGATGCTTCTTTAGGAGTGCTTTCCATCGGGATCCTGCTCATCGTGGGCCTTGTTATGCTCATCAGGCTTTCCCGCATCAAGGGCATGGCATAGGAACCGGGCGCGACGGTTTCAGACGCTGTGATGTGACGGGGCGCCTTCGGGTGCCCCGTTTTTTGCGAGATGGCGATGGGTTTGGTTGGGGACGGGTTCGCCGGGAGCGGCATGTAAAATTACCCCAGGGGTTTTTTAACATGGCGTGCTGGGCGAGCTTTTAGTAGAGTTGCTGCGCCATGTTAAAAAACCCCTGGGGTAATTTTACATGCCGCCCCAGTCCCCAACCAAACCCAGCTCGATGAGCATGAAGTAAAGCCCTCCAACAGATAGGTGTATGCTCATGAAATCGAATGAAATCGCCCAGGTGGGTGTCATCGCCGCGGTATATGCGGCATGCACCCTCATCGCCCTGCTCTTTTTGGGAAGTCTTGCCTGGGGGCCGGTGCAATTCCGCGTTTCCGAGGCTCTCTGCGTGCTCGCGCTCTTCACGCCTGCCGCCGTGCCCGGTCTCACACTCGGGTGCGCCATCGCCAACATCGCCAACATCGCGTTCTCGGGTACGGGGATGCTGGGTCTCCTCGACGTCGTCTTCGGTTCGCTTGCAACCTGTGCGGGGGCGGCGTTTACGTGGAAGATGCGGGAGCGTCCTGCGGTCGCGCTTGCGGGCCCTGTCATTGCCAACGCGCTCATCGTGCCCGTCTACCTGCCCATTCTGCTCCAGGCGACCGGATTTTACACCATCCCGTTCACCTCGATATCGCTCGACGGGGCATGGCCGTTCATGTATCTCTTCGGGCTTGTCGCGACGGGTGTCGGCGAAGCGGTTATCATGTATGTACTGGGGTACCCATTAGGCAAGTCGCTTGCCCGCACGCCGTACTTCAAGGCTTCGTCGCCCTTCGCCCACGCGCGAGAATCCGTGCGATAGCACGGCGACGAGCCGTCCCGCAACGGGGCACGCGCGCGGCGGCCAGTGGCTCGTGAGCAGCAAGGGACGTGGTAACGTGGGATCGGTCATCGTGATTCCTACGTATTGGGCAGATAATCGCGCCGAGCCGCATGCGCCCGGCGCGTATGACCACTCGACCCCGCTCAACGACCCCGCTCCGGACCTCGCCCGCTGCCTCGCCTCGCTCGAGCAGGTGCGCGATGTCGCGCCCATCGCCCTGCTCGTCGTGTGCCCTATCTCCGCGACCACCGAGGTCTCGCGACGCGTGAGCGCCATCGCCTCCGAACACCCCGCGCTCGATATCGCGGTTGTCACGAACACGCAGGCGGCGCGTGTCATGGAGCGCGTTGAAGAGCTCGCTCCGGGCAACACGGGAGAGTGCGTATCGCTTCGCGGCTACGGCGCCATACGCAACATGGGGCTCGCCATCGCCGCGATCTTCGGTGCCGACCAGGTGATATTCCTCGATGATGACGAAGTCGTGATGGGTAGCGACTTCATGGCGCGAGCGCGGTATGCGCTCGGCCAGCAGAACCGCCAAGGGTTGCCCATTCTGGCGAAGAGCGGCTACTTCTTCAACAAGAGCGGCTCTCCGCTCGCAAGCGATGCGAAGGCCGGCATCACCACGCGCTGGTGGACGAAGCGCGCTGAGTTCAACGCATGGATGCGCACGCGTCTGGCTGGGCCTCGCATATCGCGGTCGAATTATCTGTGCGGCGGCTGCTTCGCCCTGCACGCCCGCGCGTACATGCGCGTCTCGTTCGATCCGTTCATCACCCGCGGCGAAGACCTCGACTACCTCTTCAACCTGCGCCTTCATGGGCTCGATGTGTGGTTCGACAACGCATGGGCGGTGCGCCACCTCCCGCCGGCGTCCGCGCAACACGCGCCGCGCTTCATGCAGGATGTGTATCGCTGGTATTACGAGCGCGCGAAGCTCGCCTTCGCGAACCGCCGCAACGACCTCACCTCGGTGACGGCGGCGTCCCTCATGCCCTATCCCGGCCCGTGGATCTCGCCCGAGATTGAAGACCGCGTGGGCAAGACCGCGCTCGTGCGCGCCATCTTCACGCGCGAACACCGGGCGTACTGGCGCATCTGGCGGTACGGCCGCGCGCAGGCGAAGCGCTATGCCGAGGAGCATCACGATATGTACCTGCGATTCCAAAGCTTCTGGCCTACCATCATGGACGGCCTGTGGCGCGATGAGCGCCTCGCGGAGATGCTCAAGGAGGCGAGATGAGTTCGCGTTCCCCGCTCACCACGCGCACCGACCGGCTTTCCGCCGTATGGATGATGATCGTTGTCGGCGCGCTCGTCCTGGCCGTGTACCTTCTGTTCCACCTTGCCGACGGCGAAGGGTCGGTGCCGTTCACGGTCGCCTGCGTGGCGCTCGCAATTCTCCTTGCAGGGATGGCGTTCGGCCTGCTCAACCCCGATCGTTTGCGTTCGCAATATACCGAGGAAACCCTCTCGCTCGCCTCGGACATGCTCGAGGACATCAAAGGCGGCCTCTCTGCGGAGAGCGCCGAGGCCATCTGCCGTCATCTCATGCCCGAGACGCACGCAAGCACCATCGCGGTGACGGACGAGACGCACGTGCTCGCATGCGTGGGCGATATGGTGGAGGACTTCCCGCCCGGATCGCTCATCCACACGCCCGCGACGCGCTACGTAATCGAGCACGGCATCGTGCAGTCGTTCACCCAGGCGATCGAGGTCAAGGGCGAGCGCGGCCGCAAGCGCCAGATCCCCGCAGGCATCATCGCGCCGCTCAAGGTGCGCGACCGCACCGTCGGCGCGCTCAAGTTCTATTTCAAGAACACCCATGAGGTGAACCGGACGCAGTACGCGCTTGTCGCGGGGTTCTCCGAGCTCATTTCCACGCAGCTCGCCATCCATGAGCTCGAGCTGCAAGAGGAACTCACCGCCCGCGCCGAGGTGCGTGCGCTGCAGGCGCAGATCAACCCGCACTTCTTGTTCAACACGCTCAACACCATCGCCTCGTTCACCAGGACTGATCCCGCCCGTGCCCGCGAGCTCCTGCGCGAGTTCTCGTCGTTCTACCGCTCCACGCTCGACAACTCCGGCTCGCTCATCCCGGTCACGCGCGAGATCCAGCAAACGAAGCGCTACCTCACGTTCGAGCAGGCGAGGTTCGGCGACGACCGCATCGAGGCGACGTTTACCGTCGAAGACGACGTGAAGGACGCCCCGGTTCCCGCCTTCATCATCCAACCGCTGGTTGAGAACGCGGTGCGCCATGCGATGCGCGACGAGGGCGCCCTGCATATCTTGGTATCCGTTCGCGCGGCGGGGGAGAACGCGCTCACCATCGAGGTGGAAGACGACGGCGTGGGCATGGACAAGGCAACGGCAACGCGCCTGTTCTCCGAATCCGAGCGTGCCGCGAATGTTTCTGCCCCGCAAGGCGGCGGTGCCGGCGTTGCCATGCACAACATTTCCGAGCGCATCAAGCGTTTCTATGGCCCGAATTCGTTCGCTCGCGTCGATTCTCGTCCTGGCAGCGGGACGGTTATCACCTTGCATCTAGATTTATTAGGAAGTATCTTCGTTGACGGGTAAAATAGGAACGTAGATTCGCCGCGGCGCGCATTCACGGTTTGCGCGCTCGGGGTCGCATTCGATAGTGCGCGGCCGCCAAGGCTGTTCGGTTCCGTATAGGACGAAGGGAACACAAGGATATGCTACGTGCGATGATCGTCGATGACGAGGCTCCCGCCCGTTCTGAGTTGAGGTTCCTGCTCGAGCAGACGGGCAAGATCGCGTCGATTGCCGAGGCATCGAGCGTGCGCACCGCCATCGAGATGCTCATGGAAAACCGCGTCGACGTCGTGTTCCTAGACATCTCTATGCCCGGAGCGTCTGGCCTGCAGCTGGCGGAGGCCCTGCATAAGCTGAAGAATCCGCCTTCGATCGTGTTCGTGACCGCCTATAGCGACCATGCGGTCGAGGCGTTCGATGTCGATGCCGTCGATTATCTGTTGAAGCCCGTGGAAGAAGCGCGGCTCGATCAGGCGATCGAAAAGGTGCTCGCCCGCACGAAACCCCAGACGGAAAGCAAGGTCACCATCGAGCGGATCCCGGTGGAGAAGGGCGGCCGCAAGGTGCTCATCCCCGTCGACCAGATTCGCTACATCATGGCGAAGGACGACTATTCCTGCATCTTCACCGACGATGACCGCTTCCTTTCCACAACCTCGCTCGCGCAGTTCGAGGCCAAGCTCTGCGATTTCGGCTTCTTCCGCGTGCATCGCCGCTATATCGTGAATCTGGCGTGCGTGGAGGATGTCGAGACGATCCCCTCCGGTGCGATTCAGCTCGGCATCACCGGCATGGAAGACCGCGTACCGGTGTCGCGCCGTCGCGTGGTGCCGCTCAAGAAGGCTCTGAGCCTGTAGGGGCTGCGTATGGCCGAGAGCGAAGCGAATATGGCGACGGCCGCTGCCGCAAGCGCGCAGGGTGCGACGGGCAGTATGCCGAAGCGCATCGACATCATCTCCGACACGCACGGGTGGCTTTCAGACGCCCTGCTCGAAGAGCTCGAGGGTGCGGACCTCATCATCCATGCGGGCGATATCACGTCCGAGATGGACTGGGAGCACTTGAAGACCATCGCTCCCATACGCGCCGTTTTGGGCAACAACGATTACTACCGTGACTACGGGCGCGACGTGGGGCGCATTCTGCGGTTCACCTACGAGGGTCTGCGCTTCGTGGTCTCGCACTACCGCTCCGACCTGCTGCTCGATGAGGCGGACGTGGGGGTGTGCGGGCATACGCATCGCGCGCAGGTGCTCGAGGAGCATGGTTGCCTCGTGGTGAACCCCGGCTCGCCGACCTTCCCGCGCGGTGCCCGCGGCGCGACGATGGCTCGAATGTACGTGGCGGACGGCCGCGTGCTCTCGACGGAGATCCTCGACCTGGAATAACCAGCCAACAGGGACGGGGGTTATTGGCTGGTGGGCTCGCCCTGGATGTAAAATAACCCCAGCGACTTTTTTACATCGCACGGAGAAAGAGTTTCAGCTTTATGAAGTCGTCGCTGCGATGTAAAAAAGTCGCTGGGGTTATTTTACATCCCACAGATGCACGAAGAGCAGCGCTACCTGGGGCATGATGGCAGCCGCATAGGCGGCGCGGGCAATCTGCATGACGCCGATCTTGGTGAGGTCGGCGCCGAAATCGCCGGCGATGAGCGCCATATCGCTCGCCCCGCCCGGTGAGGACGCGAAGAGAGCGCTCTTCATGTCGAGCATGCCGGTCTTGGCGGCGATGACCGAGAACAGTGCGTTCACCAGCATGTACATGACGATCATACAGATGAGCGGCCCCACGATCGAGCCAAGGTGCGAAACCGTCTCGGGTGTCACCGAGGAGCCAACAAGACTTCCGGCGAGAATCTGCGCGATGCGCTTGATGGTCATGGGCATCGCGGCGACATCGGTCGTGATGTTGAGCGCTGCGACGGCAACCAGCGAGAACACGAGCGCGCCCGCGGGTACGCCGCTCGTGTATCCTGCCGCACCACACGCGAGTGCTACCACCAGCGTGAAGACGGTCTTGCGCTCCGGCGTGGCGAGCAGCCGGTCGAGTGGTGTGGGGCTCGAGCCGGGTGACATGTCGAGCGGCTCGCTCGCGGCCGCGTCGTCGGGGACGTTTCTCGTCATAAAGCCGATCCACGAAGGCAGCACTGCGAGCACGAAGGCGAGGCGAACGGTCTGCATGATGGCGACGGTCGAGGCGTCGGCGTCCATGTCCATGGCGATGAGCGAGACATCGGCGATGCCGCCCGCCACGCAGGAAAGCAGGCCCGTCATGAGGTCCCAGCCGAAGACCACGTGAAACACAGTGCCCAAAACGAGCGTGTTCGCGGTGAGGAGCGTAAGGAGCAAGAGCAGCGGCTTGATCATATGCGGAATGTTCCGCACATCGCGCCTACCCACGGAAAGGCCGATGAACGCGCCCGAGATGCCCTGCGAAACCATCTTGACGGGGGCGGGCATCACGGCGAAACCGGTGAATGCGCTCACCAACCCCACAGCGAACATCGAGCCAATCATCGCAGGCGCGGGGATCCCGATGCGCCGGGCGATGAAGTAGCCCACGACGCCGATCGCGATCGTTCCAACAATATGCACCAGATCCATGCAGTCTCCCTCGAAGTGGATCGTCGCGTTAGTAGTGGATCACATTGTCCGCAGCGCGCATGCGCTCGAGCACAGGCGCGGCCTCGACGCTCGTAAAGTAGTCGTACGTGCTCGCGGGCACCAGTTCACGCACGCGCTCGAAATCGCCGTCGCGCAGCGCCTGGCGCACCGCCGACGCGCTCACCGCAGCGCCGTCGGCCGAGGTAAGGCGCGGCACAACCTCGCAGGCGACGCCTGCTTTCGGCAGCTCTTCGAGCATGACGCGGTTGTAGAGGCTCGTCACGCGGCTCGTGGGCTCCTCGCCCACGAAGCGCTTCGTGATGCCGAGCGCCTGGGCGATGCGGGCAAACACCGCGATGTCGAGGCGCGCGTGTCCTTCGTTCACCGCAGCCGTGTCCTTCAAGAAGTAGCTCGGGAACGTCGCGGACGAGATGATGTACGGGCCGGAATCGTGCAGCACCACGTTGGGAAGGTCCGCCACGCCCTCCTGCACCAGGCGCCGACGCACCACGAAGGGCACGAGGCTCGCATCTTCGCTGAGCACGAACAGGTGCAGCACGTCGCATGCGCGCGCCGCCGTTTCCACCAGGTAGCGATGGCCGAGTGTGAAGGGATTGGCGTTCATCACGATGGCGCCGGCGACCCCGGGGCGACGCGTGGCGGCGAGGTCGCGCAGGTACCGGTCGAAGCCGTCCGGCCGGTTCTCGAGGAATACGAGCGTGCCGTCCACGCGGGCGATTTCGTGAAAGCCCATATCGTGAAAGAACTTGGCTGCCGCGACCTTCGTATACACAAAGAGGTGCAGGTTACCCAGGCCGCGCTCTTCCTCGATGAGGTGGTTTACGAGCTTGTTCATAAGGCCTTCGCCCTGGTGCGCGGAGTCTACGGCGAGGCAGCGCAGGGTATTGCCGAAGAAGCTGCCCGTGGCGACGACGTTGAGGTCATCGTCGAAGATGGCACACGTGTAGTCGAGGTTCGCGTCGCGCTCGATGCCTTCTTGTGCCAGGAGCGCGTCGACCTTTGCGAGCATCGCGGCATCCTTCGGCCAAACCTTTCCGATGGTGTAATCCTCTGCCATATGCTTCCTTCGCTCTGCGTGGGCGGGCGGTTTGACGGCTTATCGTCTCCGCTAAAGCTCGCCCATCTCACAATCTCCTTGCGCTCTTCAACCTCGATAGCCGTCTTGGATGAGCTCCACCATAGCCCGGATCTGCGGCAGCTCACAGGTTTCCTGGTGAGCGTTGATGTACATGCGTCGCAGGAACGGCTCGCCGCTTGCGAACGTGCAAGGCGCGATGCTGCCCCGGAAGGATTCAAGGGCGATCTCGGGCAGAAGTGCCCAGCCAACACCCAACTCGACCAAGCTCATGCAGGTGTTGAGTTCGGCCACGCGGATGCATCGTTGGGGGTCGGCGAGTTTTTGCTCGCGGAGCCAGCGCAGCATGAGTGTCGTCTGGGCAGAGTCAGTCACATGTGAGATATAGGTGAGCTCTTCGAGGGGAGTGTCGGCGAGCTCTTGCGCGCGGGCGACGCAGACGCGTTCCTCGGTAAGGAGCCAGCGGGCGCCGTCCCAAGGGAGCTCTCCGCGCAAGACGGCCACGTCGAGCTGGTTCGCCTGCAGCTGCTTGATGAGGTCTCGGCTGTGTCCCACCTTGATATCGAGCTGAACCTGGGGGTAGCGGCGGTTATATTCCGCCAAGAGCTGGGGGAGCCGCGTCTGGGCGTAGTTAATCGAGAATCCGGCGCTCACCGACCCGCAGACCTCGTCCTGGACGCTTTCGATTTCGTGGCGCATCCGGCTCAGTTCGTGGCAGATGTGGTCGGTGCGCTGCAGTACGAGCTCACCCTCGGGCGTGAAGCGTACGCCCTTGCTCGTGCGCACGAGCAAGGAGCATCCCAGGTCGCGCTCGATCGCCTTGATGCGCTTGGAGAGCGCGGATTGGGTGAGGTGGAGCTGGCTTGCGGCGCGCGAGATGTTGTTGTGTTCCTTGAGCGCATGAAGCAGGGCGAAGTCTTTCTCGTCCACGTTCGATTCCTTCGCAAGTCTCGGCAAAGCCATTCCAATTGGTTATGACTCATAGTACTCGCGAATACGCTGCGCGCAGCGAATCAGAACAGTGGAAGAACAAGGGGTTGGTTGGGGACGGGTTCGTTTCAACCCATCGCGGAGCGCGCGGGGCGTTGGCAGCATGCTGAGGTGTGCGGTTCTGCCCCGCCAGTTAGTACGCGAGGCTCTCGGGCGCGAGGACACCCTCAATAAGGGCGAGGAATACGGTGAGCGAGAGGAGGTCGGCGGCTCCGCCGGGGCTCACGTTCTGCCGGATGAGTTCGGCATCGTATGCATCGAGTGCGACGACGAGCGCTTCATCCTCGAGGTTTGCCGCATCGAGCTCCGTACAGAACTGTCGATGCTCCACGAGTGCCTGCTCGCCACCGCGGTGCACGACGTTCGTGTCTTCGAGCAACGACATCGTCTTCACGAGTGTGCGCAGCAGCAGCATGCGGGCGGAGCCGGAAGCGGGGGACGACGTGTAAGCGGAAGATTGCGTCGTTCGATCTTCGCGCGCGCCGGCACGCTCGCGCACATACGGCAGCAAGACCTCGCGCACGAGCGGATAGCCCTGGGCCGCCTCGCCACGTACGCCCTGCATGCCGTGAGCACAAAGCGCGCGCTCCCCATGGGTGAGGTGCTGGTCGCCTCGCTGCATGCGGCCGCGCAGCGCCTCCCGATCTCGGTCGAAAAGAAGCCTGCCCATATGGGCGACGTTGCGAAGCACGAGGTCGGTTTCGGCGGGCTGGAGCGGCAGGCAGCGACCTTCGGAAAGATATGCGCCCGTCGCACCCAGGATGAGGGCGAGCGAGAAGTTCGCCCCCTTGTGCGTGTTCACGCCATCGGTCGCCGCGAACATGGCTTGTTCGGCGCGGATGCCCACGTGGCGCAGCTCGATTGCGAGCACCTCGGGATTGGCGTCGCCGTGCAATGCCGTTTGCAGCCCCGCTGCGGCATAGGCGCAAAACGACTCTTCAAGCGCGTTGGCACTCGCCATGAAGGTCTCGATGGACATATCGGTGTGAGCGCCGTTGCCCAGGGCATCGACGAGTCCGGGTTTAGGCGTGAGCCGCGCCTCGGCGACGAGCGCCGTACGCGCGAGGTGTCCCAAATGGGCTGCGAGTTTCGCGTTGTTATCGAATACCACAGTTCGACATTTCCTTGCTGACCACGGTGTACGAATTCGCAAGATGCTCGCGCACGACCTGCTCGATCTTCTCTTCCGGCCCGAAGCGCATGGCAAGGTAGATGCCCCAGTGCTCGTCGAGTGCCTTGCTGCGACGTAGGTCGGGCTTAGCCGAGACGTTCCTGAAGTAGCGCGTGTATGCCTGGAGGGGCTCGAGGATGCTCTGCAGGCGCGGGGAATGGGCCTTCTTATAGATGAGATCGTTGAAGTCGTTCCAGTTCTGTAGCACGCCTTGGATATCGCCTGCAGCGTTCAGGCGTTGACCCTCTTCGAGCAGAAGGCGCATCTCCTCGAAATCTGCCTCGGTCATGTTGCGCGCGGCCTTCGTGGCGGCGAGCGTTTCGAGCACCACACGGATCTCGAACGTCTCCTCGGCATCGTGCATGCTCACGCCGAGTACGGTGATGCCGCTGCCGGTTTTTCGCTCGACGAGCTGCTCGGAGGCGAGCTGGTCGAGGGCGGAGCGGATGGGCGTGCGGCTGATATGCAGCGCCTGCGATAGCTGTTTCTCGTTGATAATCGTTCCGGCGGGGATGCGCCCGCTGGTGATCGCTTGGCGAAAGGCGTCATAGACAACATTCTTGAGCGGGGCGTTTCTCGTCATATCGAGGAACTCGCATAAGGTAAGCATCAGCTCGTCGGTATTCATGCGGTGCCCCTCTCTTATATGAAGGCTCGACAGATCACGAAATTATCTGCTACCACGTAGCATAAAGCATCGCAGGTTGCCGCGTCGACATTGTGATATTCCATTTTGGAAGAGCTGGGCTCCGGAGAATGACACATTTGAGAAGGTGTACAACAAGCCCGCGGCCACCCAGGGCAGCCGCGGGCTCGAGAAAGGAGACACAAGTGCGTAGCGCGCGAGGCATGCATGGTGCGCGCGGAGCACCTTGTTACGCGATGCTTCCCGCTACTGAGCGATGTAGAACGGGATGGCGCCGGTCGCCATGATCGCCACGACGAAGATCACGAAGATCACGGCAGCCCACTTGCCAGCGGCGCGCTGCCATTCGCCCAGATCCTGGTCCGTAAGACGCAGGAGCAGGTAGATGAAGGCGGTGAGTGGCGAGAGCAGGTGGAAGGCCTGGCCCATGACGGAGGCGAGGGCCATCTGCATGGGGGTGAAGCCGTAGGCATAGCCAGCCTCGCAGAGCGCGGGCATGACGCCGAAGTAGAAGCCGTCGTTCGAGATGAAGAACGTACCGGGCGCGGAGATGAGGGACACGATGAGGCCCCAGAAGCCAGCGAGCTGCTCGGGGATGACCGCGATGAGCGACTGCGCGATGGCGTCGGACATGGAGAGGCCGAGCTCGGTATCGCCGGAGAAGAGACCCATGAAGATGCCGGCGCCGAAGATGAGGATGACGACCTGCACCGCGTCGCCGCCGTTAGCACCGATGCGCGCGGACTGATCCTTGAGGTTGGGGTAGTTCACGAGGAGCGCGATGATGGTGCCCACGATGAAGAGCATCTGGTTGGGCAGGGCGATGGCCTCGATGAACGAACCGGCCACGAGCCAAGCGATGAGCACGACGGTCATGATGACGTTGAAGAGCCAGTTCTGCGGACGGCGAAGCTCGATGGTCTCGGGGTCGTCGATGGCGCAGAGCTCGTCGATCTCCTCCTGGGTGAACTCGGTGATGCCCAGGCGCGCACGCTCCTTGCGACCCATGTAGGGCGCAACGACCGCGGCGACGAAGATGACGGAGATGATCATGCCGGGCATGAGGTAGGCGAGGATGTCGCCACCGGCGCCGGTGACCGCCATGGCGCGCGCGGTGGGGCCGCCCCAGGGCAGGAGGTTCATGATCGTGTTCTGGAGGATGACCAGGACCGCGAGGTTCATCTTCTTCATGCCGAGCTTCTCATAGATGGGGAGGAACGCGGCGCAGCAGACGAGCGTCGTGGTGGTGCCGTCGCCGTTAAGCGAGATGGCAGCGGCGACGACGGCGGTCGCGATGAGGACCTTCATGGGGTCGCCCTTGGCGAACTCGATCATCTTCTTGGTGATGGGGTCGAAGAGACCCGCGTCGAGCATGATCGAGAAGTAGAGGATCGCGAAGAGCAGCAGGACGCCGGTGTTGGCGGTCGTGCCGATGCCGTTCATGACCCAGTCGCCTAGGAGCGTCCACTTGTCGATGTTGCCTGTGAGAAGGAGCATGAGGAACGCGAAGATCATCGGGATCGTGACGAGAGCCACGAGCGGCGAGAGCTTCTTGGTCATGACGACCGCCATGAAGACGGCGATCATCACCCATGCGAGGATGGTTACTACCATTGCCTTCACCCTTTCTTATCCATGCCGGTTACAGCATACGGTGGCTTGCGATAGGTGCAGCATTCGCAAGCGCCCGAAATCCGAAAGCAAAATAGCGCTCATTCCTCAGCGGAATGGCGAGATATGCCCAGAGGGAACACCGGAAGAACAATCCGAGCACACAGGGCAGCAAAATCGCAGGTCATAGTTGAGCGGACAAGAACACGGACGAACGCATGGTTGAAAGATGCCGTTTACGGACGAATTTCGACCGTTCGCCGCTGCGCTGGTATGTTTTTGAAGGTTCAAGATGGGTCGGTGTGGGTTGTCCAATCATGCTGAGACGAACGGAAAGACGAGGTCAAGGCCGTAAAACATCGGAAAGACACCCACGTACACGTGAGAACAGCAAAAGTGCAGCGTTATGAACAAGATAGACCTTAAGGTTATGACCATACGTCATGGCAAGAACGGCGCGGCGTGCAAGTGCTGAGCCGAAAGAAGCGTCGAGGGAGGCGTATGGGGCTTTTCGATTGGCTGAGGAATCGCAAGGGATCGCAAACGCTGGCTGCTGCTGATTCGGCGAATGACCCGGCTGCCAATGGTACGGCTGTGTCGGATGATGGCTGGGAGGAGCTGCCGATCTATGTTTCCGCCAATCCCCGCGAGCACATGCACGCGGTGGTGATTGCGTCTGCGATCGCGGCGGATGCACGGGCGCAGAGCGCGATGACGCTTCGTAGCGTGAACGTCGCTAACCCCGAGTACCAAACGGTGGCATGCATCGCATCGGCGATCGCTGCAGGTGCGTTGGAGCAGAGCAAGCTGGTAGTGAAGAAGATATATAAGAAGACGGCAACGGAGGATAACCATGCTGCGTAAGTTCAAGATCTCGATCGACGGAACCCAGTACCTGGTGGAGATGGAGGAGGTCG
>CASFXG010000011.1 GCA_949298635.1 uncultured Coriobacteriaceae bacterium
CTCGGCCTTGCGGTCGATGGCAGCTGGAGCGTGGCGGCGAACGCGCTCTCCTATGGGTACCTGTGGAACGAGATCCGCGTGAAGGGCGGCGCGTACGGCTGCGGTTTCCAGAGCGTCCCCGGCAGGCGCGTGGCGTTCTACACCTACCGCGACCCTGCGATCGACCCCTCGCTCACGCGTATCGCACAGGCCGGCGAATGGCTGGAAGAGCTCGATGCCGATCGCGACACGTTCGAAGGGTTTATCGTAAGCACAGTTTCCGGACTCGATGCCCCGGCGAAGCCCTACGGGCTCGCGAAGCGCCAAGACGGCGCGTTCCTCTCCGGCCGTCCGGCAGATTTCCGCGCTGTGACGCGCGCCCAGATGCTCGCCGCCACACCCGAGCGCCTGCGCAAGCTGGGCGATGCCGTGAGCCGCGTGGCAGCGGAGGCGCCTGTCTGCGTCTTCGGCGGACGCGACATCATCGAGGCGAGCGACGCCGGCTGGACCGTCATCGACCTGCTAGGCTAAACCATGTCTCAAAAAGGGACAGGAGCATTTTGGGACATTCAGCTTGCACCGCGCTCACTGGGTCGACGCTTCTCGACAGAATTGCCCTCGATGGGCTCGATTCTGTCGAAAAACGTCGACCCAGTGGGCGTATGTTGTCCCAAAATGCACCTGTCCCTTTTTGGGACATCGTGCCTCTACGCTACACGAGGCCGGCGCGACGGCGCGCTAAGCGGCCGGCTAGGCGAATGTCGTACGGCGTGGTCTGGTAGACGTAATAGTTCAGCCAATTCGTATACAAAAGCTGCGCTTGGCTGCACCACACGTTCAACGGCTCGCGCGAAGGGTCGTCATCCGGGAAGTAGTGCGCGGGAACGTCGGGGTTGATCCCGCGCCCCAGATCGCGCTCATATTCAAGTCGCAGCGTATCGGCATCGTACTCGGGGTGCCCGAACACGAAGAACTGGCGGCTGTCCGTGCTTTTCACGATGTACAGCCCGGCCTCGTCAGACTCGGCAACGACCTCAAGGTCGGAGCAAGCCTCGATCACTTCACGGCAGGACTCGGTGTACCGCGAGTGCACGGCATAGAATCGGTCGTCGAATCCGCGCACGAGCGGCGAAGAGCGCTTCACCAACCTGTGCTCGTAAACACCGGAGAGCTTTGCGGGGAGCTCCCGCTTGCCAATGCCGTAATGGTGGTAGAGCCCTGCCTGTGCGCCCCAGCAAATGTGCAGCGTGGAGTGCACGTTCTCGAGCGACCAATCCATAATGCGCTGAAGCTCCGGCCAATAGTCGACCTCTTCGAAATCCAGCTGCTCGACCGGCGCTCCCGTAATGATCAAACCGTCGAAATGCTCGTGCTCAACCTCTTCGAACGTGCGATAGAACGTCTCGAGATGGTCTTCTGAAACATTTTTCGCGTCGTGCGTACGCGTGCGCAGCAGCTCGACCTCGATCTGAAGCGGCGTATTCGAGAGCTTGCGCATGATCTGCGTCTCGGTGGCGATCTTCGTGGGCATGAGGTTCAAGATGAGCACGCGCAGCGGACGAATGTCCTGGTGAAGGGCGCGGTACTCGGTCATAACGAAGATGTTCTCGCGCTCGAGCGCAGTCGTTGCGGGCAACGCGTCGGGAATACGAATGGGCATGCGGTCTCCTCCTTTAGCGCGCCGGCTCCTGCAAACAAGCCGCAGAATGACCGGCGAGTTACCATCTTTTCACGCGACGCCCAGAGCGTCAAGGCGGCGGTAGGCTCGTTTTGGTGTCAAGCTACCATGTCCCAGCACATCATTCACCCGTCTCGGCCGCAGCCTCGGCTTCAAACGCCGCGACCGCACCCAGCAGCGCCTCGCCGTATTCCTGCAGCTTCGCCTCGCCGATGCCGGGGACATCAAGTAGCTCCTCCCGCGACGATGGACGCAGGCGGCATATACCGCGCAGCGTCTTATCGCTGCAAACGATATACGGCGGCACCCCACGCTCCAGCGCAAGGTCGCGACGAAGCACGCGTAGGCGCTCGAAGAGCTCGGCGTCGTCGCCGAGGCGCGGCCGTTCAGGCACCGTCTCGCTCGCCGCTGCAGCAACGCCGAGAGCACCGTTCGCACGCCCGGCGGCCTGCATCGGCTCCTCGTCACGCAGCAGATCGGCAGCCTTCCGCGAGCGCTCCTTCACGCGCTTCGACGCCGGCCGCTTTATGGTAAAGGTGAAGCCTGGAAGCGGCACATCTTCCACACCGTACGCGGCTCCTTCGCCAAGTACCTCGCACGACCGCTCACCCAGACCGATCACCGGATACTGTCCCTGCGATACCTCGAGATAGCCCCTGCCGGCAAGCTGGTCGATCACATCCTTTATCCGCCCGAGCCTCATGTCTGCAAGCGACCCATATCCAGGCGCTTCCACCAAGCGGAACTTCCGCAGCTTCTCGTTGTTCGCCCCGTGGAGCGCCTCGGCGATGACGGTCTTGCCGAAACGGCGCGAGCGCGGAGCGACGAACCGCACGATAGCGATTGCGGCCTCCGTCACATCCTCCGTCTCGAACTCGGTACGGCAGTTCGAGCAATTCCCGCAGCCGTTCTCGCGCAGCTCGCTCGCCGCGCCCAGTGCGCCCCTGTCTCCGAAATACCGCAGGATGTACTCTCGCAGGCACCCGGTGGTTTGACAGTAACCTTCCATCTGCCCCAAAAGCCGATAGCGGTTCTGCCGCGCGCGCTCGCGCTGCTCCAAGCTCAGCGATTCCTCGGAGACATCGCCCTGGTCGATGAGAAAGCGTCGCAGGCGAAAGTCGTTGCCGTTCCACAAGAGAATGCAGCTCGCCGGATCCCCGTCGCGCCCGGCTCGCCCGGCCTCTTGGTAATACGCCTCGATGCTCTCCGGCACGTTCATATGAATCACGTAGCGCACGTTTGGCTTGTCGATACCCATGCCGAAGGCGTTTGTCGCCACCATGACGGGAATCGAGTCTTGGATGAAGCCCTCTTGGTTCTCGCGCCGCTCCGATGCGGAATGGCTGCCGTGGTAGCGGCCAACGCGCACGCCCTCGGGCATGAGCTGGAGCTGCAAGTCGCACGCCAGCTCATCCACACCGCGGCGCGTCGCACAGTAGATGATGCCGCTTTCGTGCGCGTGCTCCCGAACATAGGATGCGATCCACGCGCGCTTGGCCTTCTCTCCCAGCTCGCGCACATCGTAGTAGAGATTCGGCCGGTCGAACCCCGTCACCTGCAGCTCGGGCGCGCGCAGGCCGAGCATCCCGACGATATCGGCGCGCACGCGCTCGGTCGCCGTCGCGGTATAGGCCGCAAGCACCGGTCGATTCGGCAGCGAGTCCACGAAACGCGCGATTTCGAGATACGAGGGGCGGAAATCCTGCCCCCACTGCGAGATGCAGTGCGCCTCGTCGACCGCCACGAGCGGGATGCCGATTCCTCCCGGCGCGGCAGCTGCCTGCGCAAACGCCAGGAACTGCGGGTTACTCAGCCGTTCGGGAGCCACGTACATAATCTGGTACCAGCCCTCGCTCGCCCGCTTCAGCACCGTATTCTGCTGCCCCTGCGTGAGCGTGGAGTTGAGATACGCCGGGCGCGCGCCCGCCGCCTTGAGTGCGAACACCTGGTCTGCCATGAGCGAGACGAGCGGGCTCACCACAAGCGTGATGCCCGGCAGCATGAGGGCGGGCACTTGGTAGCAGATGGATTTGCCCGCACCCGTAGGCATCACGCCGAACGCATCGCGCCCGTCGAGCACCGCCCCGATGAGCTCCTCCTGTCCCGCGCGGAACGAGTCGTAGCCGAAATAGCGCTTGAGCGTCTCGAATGCCTGGGGATATCTCTGCAGAAGATCTGCCACCATCGTCCTTCCGTGAAGCCCGGCTCCAGTGCCCTTCGCCTGCTGGGCCCGGCGCCCGCCGTCCGCCTGACACCGTTTGCCCGCCAATGCCTTCGAGCATAGCACGCGGCGCTACACGCGTGATAGAATCAGCGCACGAACGCAGAGCACGCACAGAGGAGGACCTGTGGCAAGCGCAGCCGATACCATCACCGAACGCGCGCTCGAACTCGCGCGCCTCGCCGTCATACGCCGTATCATCACAGCCGCCGCCGTCATCGTCTCCGCACTTGTGCAGGCATTCCTCATCCAAGCCTTCGTGAATCCCGCGAACCTGCTGCCCAGCGGCTTCACCGGCGTCGCCGTGCTCATCGACCGCATAACCTCGCTTTGGGGCGTGCGCATCTCCACGGACCTCGGCATGCTCGCGCTGAATATCCCGCTCGCGCTCATCTGCTGGAGCCGCATTTCAAAGCGCTTCGTGATCTTCTCGATGCTGCAGGTCGCGCTCTCGGCCGCCTTCCTGCGCTTCTGCGACTTCCAACCGCTGCTCGACGACCAGATCATACTCGTGGTGTTCGGCGGGTTCATCTCCGGCATCTCCATCGCCATCGCGCTCAAGGCGGGCGCGTCCACGGGCGGCACGGACTTCATCTCGCTGCTGGTTGCGAACAGCACCGGTAAAACCATCTGGGGCTTCATCTTCGCCGGCAACTGCGCGCTCATCCTCGTGTTCGGCGCCATCTTCGGCTGGGAGAGCGCCGCGTACTCCATCGTGTTCCAGTTCATTTCGACGAAGACCATCGACAGCTTCTACCATCGCTACGACCGCGTAACGCTGCAGATCACCACGAAGCTCGCCGACGAAGTCATGGATGCCTACATCGCAAGCTTCCAGCACGGCATCAGCTGCGCTGAGGTGATCGGTGGATATAGCCGCGAGCGCATGTACCTGCTTCACACCGTGGTCTCGACCTACGAGAGCGAGGACATCGTGCGCCTGGTGCGCGAGGTCGACCCCGGCGCAGTGATCAACGTGTTCCGCACCGACAATTTCATCGGTGGCTGGTGGCACGGCCATGTCGACGAGCCGGTGCCCACTGCCGTTCCAGATCCTTCAAAGCGCCCCGCGCGCGAGGCCGCCAAGCGTCGCCGTAGCACCCTCATGCAAGACGACGGCCGCTAGCCGTCCGGCCTTGTGACCCAATTAGGGACAGGTGCATTTTGGGACATCCGGCGCAGACGTGAAACGACCCCAGGATGTTTCGACAAATCCGGCCTTCATGATGCAGATTTATCCGTTACGGCACGGCTAACGGATAAATCTGCATCATGAAGGCCAGGAAGCGCCAGCCAAAGGGGACGGGGGATATTGGCTGGGATGAGTCGACGAGACGCATCTGCCGGCGAATCTGTTCCCGCCGGCAGGTCGCCGATCGCCGTAACTCCCCAGCCAATATCCCCCGTCCCCTTTGGCTGGCGCCCGGTGTCTCCGCATCGTGCTTAGTCTTCGTCTCCGCTCTCGCCGAGCTGCTCGAGCACGCGAAGCGCCGCAGCCACCACGCCGGAGTTGTTCTCGCCCGCGTCGAGCCCGCGACCCACACCGCTTCCCGCACCGGCGCCCGGCCGACACGGCACAGAGAGCTTGCGACTCTTGGGGAAATTCGTCGCACCCAAGCTGGTGCGCAACTCAAACGCGGCCGTCTTGGGCACGTCGACCCCTTGGAACACCAGGCGGCCGCCCGTGAGCGAGATGCTCTCGAGCCCCAGGCGGTCTGCGCGGATGCGCAGGCGCGCGCGGTCGAACAGGTTCAACGCGGCAAGCGGCGCCTCGCCGAAGCGCTCCTCGCATTCATGCTGGATCTCATCGACCGCGGCGAGCTCGTCCGCAGCCGCCAGCTTTCGGTACACGAGCACACGCCGGTCAACCTCCGGGATATATTCCTCGTCCAGGTAAAAGTCTGCAGGCAGGTTGATCGCCACACCCGCTGCCTCGACATCCCCCGCCACCTCGCCGCGTGCCTCGGCCACCGCCTGCCCGAGCATCTGGGTGAAGAGGTCGAAGCCCACGCTCGAGAGGTTACCGTGCTGCTCTGCGCCCACAAGTGACCCGGCACCGCGAATCTCCAGGTCGCGCATGGCAATGCGCATGCCGCTTCCAAGCTCCTGGAATTCCGAAAGCGCAGTCAGGCGCTCCGTCGCCTCCTCGGTAAGCGGCAGCTCGCCGGGGAACATGAAGTACGCGTACGCCTGCGTGGCAGAACGGCCAACGCGCCCCTTGAGCTGGTAGAGCTGCGCCAAGCCCAGCCGTTGCGAGTCCTCGATGATGAGCGTGTTCGTATGCGGGTTGTCGATGCCACTCTCGATAATCGTCGTCGCCACGAGCACGTCGATGCGCCCCATGGCGAAGTCGATCATGACATCCTCGACCTCGCGCGGGCTCATCTTGCCGTGCGCCACGCCCACGCGCGCCTCAGGCACCGCCTCGTGTACGCGGTCGACGGCATCGTCGATAGTCTTCACGCGGTTGCTCACGTAATACACCTGGCCGCCGCGGCCGAGCTCCAGGCGGATCGCCGCGCTCACCACGTCCGGGTCGTACTCGCCCACATGCACGATGACCGGACGGCGCCCCGTGGGCGGCGTGGTGATGAGGCTCATGTCGCGTACGCCGGAAATCGCCATTTGCATGGTGCGCGGGATGGGCGTCGCCGAAAGTGTGAGCACGTCGATCTGCTCGCGCAGGTTTTTCAGCTGCTCCTTGTGCTGTACGCCGAAGCGCTGCTCCTCGTCGATAATCACGAGCCCCAGGTTCGCCGGGTTCACGTCGCTCGAAAGCAGGCGATGCGTGCCCACGAGCACGTCGATCTTTCCCTCCGCGAATGCAGCAAGCGCGCGCTTTTGCTGCGCCGGCGTACGAAAGCGAGAAAGCACCTCGACCTCGATGCCGAAGGGCGCGAAGCGCTCGAAGAACGTCTGGTAGTGTTGCTGTGCAAGGATCGTCGTGGGACAGAGCACCATGACCTGTCGGCCGCTATCCACGCATTTGAACGCCGCGCGTAGCGCCACTTCGGTCTTGCCGAAGCCCACGTCGCCGCAGAGCAGGCGGTCCATGGGTTTCGGCGCCTCCATATCCGCCTTGATGTCCGCGATGGCGTCGAGCTGGTCGCGCGTGGGCTCGTAGGGGAAGCTCTCCTCCATCTCGATCTGCTCAGGCGTGTCGGGCGGACAGGCGATACCCGTGATGGACGAGCGACGCGTGTAGAGATCGACAAGGTCGAACGCGAGCTTCTTGGCGCTCTTCCGCGCGCGCGTGGTGGCGCGGCTCCAGTCTGCGGTATTGAGGCGCGTGAGACGCGGATTCTGGCCGTCCGGGCCCACGTAACGCGTGATGCGATCCACTTGCTCGAGCGGCACGTACAGCTTGTCGCCATCAGCATATTCCAGCAGGAAGTAGTCGCGCTCGCGGCCAGCGACCTCCTGGCGCACGATGGCCGTGAAGTGCGCGATGCCGTGCGTGGCATGCACCACGTAGTCACCGGGCTTGAAGGGAAACGTGACCTCGGTCACGTCCACGCGACGGCGCGTCTTGCGCCCGCGCCGCGCGTCCATGCGGGCATTCAGATCCGCGATGGAAAGCACCGCAAGCTGCGCCTCCGGCACCACAACGCCCGCCGGAAGCGGCAGGTCGATGAACGTCACGCGTCCCCGCGTAATCGTCGGAACGGTGTGTGCGTGTCCCTCGTCCCCACCAAAAGGAACAATCCCGTTTGGCTGAACGCCTGTCCCTTTTGTCATGACATTGGGGACTGTCCCCAATGTCAGGGGGCGGGCATTGAGGGGGTCGGCGTCGCGTTTGAGCAGCGTTACGTGCACCTGCTCGCCCAGAGCGCCCGTATTCTCGGGTGCCGTTTGCAGCGATTCTTCGAACGCAATCCCCTCGTCGCCCAAGGAGAGCTCGAGCGACTCGCGCGCACCGCGGTCGGGCGCGGCGAATACGCAAGCAAAACGGTTCGACGTAAGCTCACGCACGCGTGAGATGAAGCGCGTATCGGAGCCCGCAATCGCAGGCTGCTCGATCTTGAGCTCGGATGTCACCGCACCGCCGGCGCGGATGATCGAGACGAAGTTCAGCCGCTGCTGACCGCCGAAATCGAGCTCCTGCGGGCGCAGGTACAGCCCGTCGAGATGCGCAACCCCCGCCTCACCGGCGCGGCGCTCGATATCCTCGTACGCACGCGCGCAATCATCGAACAGCGACCGCGGCTCGGAAAGCACCACGAGCGCGCCCGCGCTCACATGCGCAAGCGGGCTCTCGGTGCGCTCGTACATGAACGGCAGGTAGCGATCGAGCTCCGGCGTCACCACGCGTGCGTCGGCAAGCTCAAGCTGCGCCGCTAGCTCCGGGTCGCTCTGCGCGGGCTGGTAGAGCGCCACATGCAGGCGATGCACCGCATCGTCGGTCAAGGCGAGCTCGCGGCACGGGTAAATCCGAACGCTCTCGTCGTCGCCGATCGTCTGCCCGGTCGAAGTCACCATGCGCCGGATGCGGTCGATCTCGTCGCCGAAGAACTCGAGGCGCACGGGCGCCGAGCCCTGCGCGGGGAACACGTCGACCGCATCGCCGTGTACGCGGAAGAGCCCCGGTGCCGCGGCTTCCTCCGCACGCGTGTAGCCCATGCCCACCAAACGCTGTGGCACGTCTTCGAACGGATGCTCCTCCCCCACGGAGAACGTCACGCTCTCCCAATAGCGGCTCTCCGTCGGCGGCACGCACCGCAGAAGCGACCGCGCCGAGGCGACGACGATGCACGCCTCGCCCCGCGCCAAGCGCTCGAGCGCCGCGCAGCGCATGGCCACCACGGCATCGTCCGGCTGCTTATCCACCCACGGGTAATCCTCGCGCTCGGGAAAGCGCGCGACATGTTCGATGCCCACATATGCGGCGAGCCCGCGCGCGGCACGCTCGGCTGCGTCCTCGCCGGAGACGATATACACCACGGGACGCGGGCACCGCGCGAACTGCGCCGCAAGCATAAGCACACGGCCGGACTGCGACACCGCGAGCGTGGCGTCCTTGCCGGCGTCGAGCGCCTCTTCGATGACGCGCGGCCCCTCGGCGGTATACAGTTGTGCAGCAATGCGATGAATGAGCATACGGGTTCCTAGTCGGTTGCTTCGAATGCAGCGGGAGCCGTATCTCCAGGGCCGCCCGCCCCGAGCGGGCAGCCGCCTTCCTCCCGCACGATATACACCGGACGGCGCTTCGTCTCGAGATACGTCTTTGCCAGATACTGCCCGATGACTCCCAGGCACAGCAGCTGAAGCCCGCCGATGAACGTGATAATGCACGCGAGCGACGGCCAGCCGGCAACCGGGTCGCCGAAGAGCGCCGCGCGCACGACGATCACCGCGACCGCCATGAACGCCACCGCGCAGAGCGCGATGCCCGCATACGAAGCGATCGCGAGAGGCACCGTCGACACAGCGATAATGCCCTCGAACGCATAGCGCGCGAGCCCCCAGAAGCTCCAGCTCGTCGTCCCGGCGGCGCGCTCGGTGTTCTCATAGTCGATCC
Organism: uncultured Coriobacteriaceae bacterium; assembly: GCA_949298635.1. GTDB lineage: Bacteria > Actinomycetota > Coriobacteriia > Coriobacteriales > Coriobacteriaceae > Enorma. Next base: position 9,397 of record CASFXG010000011.1, read on the forward strand.
AACGCGTGTTGAAGCCGACCCATCCGAAGATACCCTTCGAAAACCGGCAGGTCTCACCCAGCGAGAGCACCGAGTCAACCACTGGCCGGCGCATCATGCGGAAATCGCGCGCGCCGTCGGGTACGGGCGTGGGCGAGATGGCGTTCACCAGGCGGTAGAATATCCGGGCGCCGAGCGACCGCAGCCACGGCTCGCCCGTGCGCGTGATGCGCCGTGTGGCCACGCAGTCGATATCGGGGTCGTCGTGCAGGATGCGAAGCATCTCCGTGAGCAGCGCCGGCGGGTCTTGCAGGTCGCAGTCCATCACGGCGACGAGCTCTCCTTCTGCAGCGCGAAGCCCGGCAAGGAGCCCCGCCTCTTTGCCGAAGTTCCGCGAGAACGAGAGGTACCGGATGCAGAACGGCCGCCGACGCCGATCGCGCGTCACGGAGCGCATGATGCCGAGTGTCCCGTCGCTCGACCCGTCATCCACCAAGATGACCTCCACCTCGCGGCACAGGTGCTGGAACTCCTCACCGGCAACGACGTCCTCGAGCGCCTCCAGCGCAAGTGGCAGGCACGCCTCCTCGTTATGGCAGGGTATGACGATGGAAAGCCTCATAGATCTTCTCCTGCAGAGTCTGCGCCGCCTTCGTCGTGGTATTCGCACACCATGATCGCCCAGTCGACGCGGTCATACGCACGTGAAACGGTTTCTTCAGACGCCACCTCGAGCCCCGCGGCAGCAAGCTCGGCGCGATCGCGCGCGAGGAGCTCCTCGGTGGGATTCTCGCGGACGAACACCACGGTATCTCCCGCCTCCACGCCATCGAGCGCCTCTTCCCACGAGTCTGTGGGGTCTATGCCCGTGCCGTACGCACGCCACACGTTTTCCGTCCACCATGAATCCCGGAGGAAGTCGAGGTACACGAACGTCTCTTCCGGATACTGCCCGCAGAGGACACTCTCCACGCGGGGACTCGGCGAGACCACGACGCCCTGCAAGCCCGACGCCTCCGCCTGTGCCACCGGCTCCATGACTGCATCGACACTCTGCGTGTTCGTGGCATCGTAGAGCCTGAGCATCACGCCCGCCCAAAGCCCGGCAAACAGCACAGCGACAAGCGCGATGCCGACCGTGAGCGCGCGTATTCCACGGACGGAGCGAGCGCGGTGAAGGCGCTCCCATGCCCGCGCGAGCGCGATCGCCATCGCAAGCGCCACAGGTCCAAGCACCACGACGAGGTATCGGTAGAAGAGGATCATCCTGCCCATGCCGAGCGAGGCGAGCACCATGATGATGACGAGCCCCGCATAGACCGCACCCGCGAAGCAGAGAGCGCGCCACTCGGCAGGCGCAAACCAGGAAGGCGCATCTCCTTGGTCCGCGCGACGCGCGTCGGCGTCATCCGAGGCACCCTGCGCCGCCACACGCCGGCGGTAGCGCAGCACGCCCAGCAGGGCTCCGAGGCATACGAGCACGAGCGCCGCCGACTGGACGGTAAGGTCGCAACTTAGCATGTCTGTGGTGAACGGGAACATGAGCACCGAAACGATCGTGTACGGAAACTCGAACGTAATCCAAAACGAGCTCGCGACCTCGCCCATCTGAGCCGTGAGCATGCGCACCCACGGGAGGTAGAGCACGAGCTGCGCCACGGCGAGTACCGCCCACGCGCGAAGCTTGCGCCGGTCGCACCGCCAGAAGCAGAGCATGAGCCCCGCGTTGATGAGAAACGCCGCAACCGCAGCGTAGTAGTGCAGATACGCCGAGGCGATGCCCGAGGCCCCCAGCGCCGCCCACGCGATAAACGGCGCGCGCTCGTTTGCATGCGCAGCGGACATCAGGCGCAGCGCAGCGAGAAAGCACACCGAGACCGTGAACATCGACCAGGAGTACATGCGAATCTGCCAAACCATATGCTGGGAAAATGGCAGAAAGAGCACGAGCGCGGAAAACGCGAGCCCCGCGCGCTCCCCGAACATGCGGCGCACCACGACAGGCCCCAAAAGCGCCGTCGCCACCATGCCCGCAACGGAAAGCAGCCGGTACGCAAGGATGCTCTCGCCCGCCGCCAGATATACCGCGTGCGCCATCCAATAATAGAGCGGCGGATGCACGTCGATAGCGGTAAGCTGCCAGATCTGGGCGAAATCCTGGCGCACGAGTGCGACAGAATAGCCCTCGTCGTACCAGATGTTGCCGTTGAGCGCGCCGGCGATGAGCATGCCGAGCCCCAGGAGAAACACCCCTGCCCACGCCCAGTGCATGCGTTTACTACTTGCCATGAGCTGCATTCCTTACGTTTCGCGCATCGCGCGCCCGCATCCCGTGCGACTGCAATTGCTCGCAGCATTGTACCGCGAGCCGCCACACGCTCATGAAAACCTGACGTGCGGACAATAATCCCGCACGAACCTCCTCAACTCAAACTTCATCGCGCGCTGCAAAAGTTGTCCGCACGTCGTTCTATACTTCAAACGTAACGAGATGTGGATCAAAGCCGCCAAGAGAGGCCTGATCCCAGCGCATTTGATAAGGAGCGTGTATGAGTACCGAACCGAACACCACCGGCCGCCTTTCATTCCCCGAGTACGACGAAGAGGGTCTGTATCCTAGCCAGCAAGTCAACCGCCTGCGCAAAGAGGGCAAACTTGATCTGGCTTATCGCTACGCCCAGCAAGAGCTCGACGACAACCCCGAAGACAAGTACCTCGCAAGCGCCCTTGGGTGGGTGTATTACAACTACCTCAAGCAGCAACACGACAAGATCAACGCCGACCACGGTGTCGAGCGCTATGTCCACGTCCTCGAAACGATTGACCAGTTTGAAACAACGTACTCCATTCCCTTAGATGACCTGCTGGCAGACTCAGTCTGTAAGAATTTCACCTCCTCGGCATGGGAGCTCCAGAAGGCTGGAAATCTCGACGGTTTGCGTGCGCTTATCGACGCGCCGCGCCCGTTCTACTACGAAGCATCAGAACTCGCGCGCCCATTCCTCATCGCATTCAAGGATTCCCCTGAAGACCTTGTTCATGTTGTCGACAGCATGCCCCTTTGGTCGCTCCTCGAAGGTCGAGGCTTTGCCAAAAAGAGCTATGAGGGCAAGCAGATAAAGGGCGATGGCGAGCGCCTTGCCGACGATTACCTCAAGGCGCTTCTGGAGCTAAGCGAGACGCGCTCCCTCACGCCGCTTCCCGAAAAAACCGAGCGCACCATCAACAGCATCGCATCGACGCTCAAAGGCGCGCATGAAAAGCCCGCATTAGAAAGTTCCAAGCATATTGCCCAATGGGAATGGACGCCTTACTACCTTGGCCGCGTGTTGACCAAAGCGGGGCGCTATGAGGAAGCGCGCGAATTCCTCGCCCCCATCGCGGTGGCAAAGCCAAAGGAAGAGTACCTGCAGAATGCATTCAAGCGCGCCTGTGCCGACAACCCCGCACTTGGCGAGGCTGGACCGAGCGCCTACCTTGTTTCGAAGACTCCCGTCACACCGATTTACGTCGAATGGATCAATCGAGAAAAGGGGCTCATCGGCATCGCGGTTCGCCGCATCGAGACAAAACAATCCTATGTGTACGGTGAAAAGCCCTCCACCAGCACCTACATCGATCGGTTCAAGATCAAGGATCGCCAGCGCGCCCAGACGCTCATGGAGGGCTATACGTACGACGCACAGCTCCTTCCCGAGCATGCCGGTTTTGCCGCAGACCCCGTTCCCTGCACGGACAGCGAGTTCGAGAAGGTGTTCGTGAAGCAGTTCTCCGGGCGCTTTGAACAGGTTAAGGCGTTCGGCTTTGTACACCCGTCCCACATTTTCACCTCAGGATACTATGTCTCGCCGAAGCTCCTCGAGCAGCACCCCATTGAGAACCTCTCCATGGTAACGGGGCGCGCCGTAGCCGTATTTAAGCGTAAGAGCAAAGACACAGACGCAGGAACCTGGCGCTTTGAAGTGCAATCTTTCGACACCATCGAAGCGCCCGATCCCGCCGATATCGAGCGTACGTTCAAAGGCGAGTACCGCGCCATGAGGCGAGGGGACGGGGGATTTGTTGAAGACTGCTTCATCCCCGCAAAGATTTGTCAGGACAACAATGCGAGTGCCGCGCTCCGCGACGGCCTCATGGTAGAGGTGCGCGCACGTCTCAGCTGGAACAAGAAGCATGTGAGCTGGGGCTGGACGGCTGTCGACGTACGTCCTGTCGAAGACCCCGAAGCATAGCTGCCAACCTTGGGCATGGCCTTTCGCAGGGCAATGACGACCCGCGACGACGCTTACGTCCAGAGGGGCGTGCACCATGCAACGCGAGTCCGACGACGTCAAGCATGAACGCGCCATGGGGTCGCGCCGTCCGCCTGTCTGCCTCTGGGCAATGTTCAACCTATAGTAAAAGCCGGCGACACCCACACGGGTATCGCCGGCATGCTCTACACGTCATTCAGACTGCCCGTACGGCGCGCCACCGCACGGTGCGCACTCGCAGCTACTTGGCCGCACCGTGGCAGATGGCCTTCTCGGTCTCCTTATCGAAGACGTGCACATGGTCGAGCTCGGGCGCGATGCGCACCGTGTCGCCCGCATGGATATCAAGGCGCGAGGAGATGCGCGCGATGTGCCGGCGCTCGCCCACGGTGAAGTACACGTACACCTCGCTGCCCATAAGTTCGGAGAGATCGACTCGTGCCTCGATGACGGCGCTCGGGGCGGCGTCGAGGTACTCCTGCTCCTCGTGGAAGTCCTCCGGGCGGATACCCACGACGACATCCTTGCCCACGTAGTCCGCGAGCTCGGGGTTCGGCAGGGGGATCCTGCCCATCGCGCCCACGACCTCGAAGCCGTCGCCCGCGCGTTCCACCACGGCATCCATGAAGTTCATCTGCGGCGAGCCGATGAACCCGGCGACGAAGATGTTGTCCGGACGGTCGAAGAGGTTCTGCGGCGTGTCGACCTGGAAGATCTCGCCGTCGCGCATGACGACGATGCGGTCGCCCATGGTCATGGCCTCGGTCTGGTCGTGCGTCACGTAGACGAACGTGGTCTCGAGGCGGCGGTGCAGGGCAGAGATCTGGGCACGCATCTCCGTGCGCAGCTTCGCGTCGAGGTTCGAGAGCGGCTCGTCGAGCAAGAACACCGCTGGGTCGCGTACCATGGCGCGGCCGAGCGCCACACGCTGGCGCTGGCCGCCGGAAAGCTCCTTGGGCTTGCGGTCGAGGAACTTCGTGAGCTCCAGGATCTTCGCCGCCTCCTCAACCTTGCGCCGGATCTCGTCCTTGGGGGTGCGACGCAGCTCGAGCGCGTAGGCCATGTTGCGATACACCGTCATGTGCGGATACAGCGCGTAGTTCTGGAACACCATGGCGATGTCGCGATCCTTGGGCTGCACGTCGTTCACGCGCTTGTCGCCAATGTACAGGTCACCCGACGAGATGTCCTCCAAGCCGGCGATCATGCGCAGCGTCGTGGATTTACCGCAGCCCGAAGGCCCCACGAGCACGATGAATTCCTTGTCCTTAATCTCGAGGTTCAGATCCGGTACGACCGTGACCTTGTTGTCGTAGGTTTTCGTGACGTGCTTGAATGTGATGCCTGCCATCTTCTATTCCTTCCTCTCGTCTTCGCAGATGAGCACGAACGCCTCGAAGGGGCGCAGCTCGCCATCTCCGCGGTTGCCATAGTTCGCAAGGACCGTGCGCGCGCCCGTCCAATCCTCGGGCAGATCGAACGCCACGGCCTCGCCGCCGAAGTTGCACGCGATGAGCGCGCGCGTGCCGCCGAGCAACCGCTCGTAGGCGTACACATGCTCATCCGTCGCCGCGAGCAGGCGGTAGCGGCCGTACACGAGTACCTCATGCGCGCGGCGTACCGCAATGAGCCGACGGTAGTAGTGGAAGACCGAGTCCGCGTCGGCCAGCGCCTCCTCGACGTTGATCTTGTCGTAGTTGGGGTTGAGCGCGTGCCAGGGCGTACCCTCGGTGAAGCCGCCGTTCGCCTCCGCGCTCCACGGCATGGGCGTGCGCGCGTGCTCGCGGCTGCGGTAATTGATGATCTCCATCATCTCGTCCGGCTCCACGAGCCCGGCTTCCGTGAGCTCTGCGAAGGCGTTCCGCGTATGGACGTCGTCGATCTCGTCGATGCTCGTAAACACGCAGTTCGTCATCGCGATCTCGTCGCCCTGGAAGATATAGGGCGTGCCCTGCATGAGATACAGACAGGTCGCGAGCATCTTGGCCGAAAGCTTGCGCCGCGCATCCGTCGAGGTGTCGCCGAAGCGCGAAACTACGCGCGGCTGGTCGTGGTTGCCCCAGAAGAGCGCATTCCATGCGCGTCCCTCGAGCGTCTCCTGCCAGCGGGTCATGACGCGCTTGATATCCGCCACCGACCAATCCCAATCGCGCGTCCACTTGCGCGACTCGCCGCCATCCACATCCATGAGCTCGAACTGGAACGCCATGTCGAGCTCCTCGCGGTCGAACCCGGCATACAGGCACGCGAGCTCGGGCGTCACCGCCGCGTTCTCGCCCACCGTCATGTCGTCATAGTGCGCAAGCACCCGTTCGTGCATCTCGTGCAGGTACTCATGGACGCGCGGGCCGTTCGCGCACTGCGGCTCGTAATCGCCCCACAGGCCGTCCGCACGCACAGGGCCGTCTTCGAAGCCCGCCTTGGAAATGAGGCTGATGACGTCCATACGGAACCCGTCGATGCCCTTCTTGAACCAGAAGTCCATCATGTCAAAGACCTCGTCGCGCACGCGCGGGTTCTCCCAGTTGAGGTCCGGCTGCTCGGGCGTGAAGAGATGCAGGTAGTACTGGCCGCTTGCCTCGTCGAACGTCCAGGCGGAACCACCGAAGCAGCTGCCCCAGTTGTTGGGTGCGCCGCCGTCCGGCGCCGGATCACGCCAAATGTAAAAGTCGCGGAACTCGCCGGCGGGGTTCTGTTTGCCCGCGATGAACCAGGGATGCTGGTCGGAGGTGTGGTTCACCACGAGGTCCATGACAAGGCGCATCCCGCGCGCATGGAGCGCGGCGAGCAGCTCGTCGAAATCGTCCATCGTGCCGAAGGTATCGAGAATGGAGCGGTAATCGGAGATGTCGTAGCCGTTGTCCACGCCCGGGGAGCGGTAGATGGGGTTGAGCCATACCACATCGACGCCGAGCGCGGAAAGGTAATCGAGTTTGGCGATGATGCCGCGCAGGTCACCGATGCCGTCCCCGTTCGCGTCGTAGAAGCTCCGGGGATAGATCTGGTAGACGACCGCTTCCTTCCACCACGTGCGCCCGCCGGGTATCTCCGCTTCCGGGGCCGCCGGGCTGCCCGGCCGCTCCAGAAGCGACGCCAGCTCGGAGACGTCCTCCACGCGCGCATCTGGCGCGCAGTGAAGCGGCCAGGCACCGCGCCCCACGCCCACGCAGGCCATGCCGCCCGCGCGCGCCGCTTCGAGACCGGCCACAGCATCCTCGACCACCAGGCACTCCCCCGGCTCGAGCCCGAGCGCGTCAGCTGCTCGCAGGAACACCTCGGGGTCGGGCTTGGAGCGCTCAATCTGGGAGCCGTCGATCACAGAGTCGAAGAGGTCGGTCGCCTGCAGCCGCTCCAGGATATAGGGCGCGTTCTTGCTCGACGAGCCCACGGCGAGCTTGAAGCCCGCCTCCCGCAGGCCGCGAAGCATCGCGCGGGCCGCCGGATCCATGTCCTCGGGCGTCATCTGCGCCAAGAGCGCACGATAGCGCTCGTTCTTCTCGGTCGCGAGGCGCTCCTTCTCGGCATCGCTGTAGCTATGCGGGCTGCCCTCGAGGATGATTTCCAGGCTCTCCATGCGGCTCACGCCGCGCAGACGGTCGTTGATTGTCCAGTCGAAGGGTGCCTCCACCTCGCGGGCGCAGTCGAGCCACGCCTCGTAGTGGAAGCGATCCGTGAAGCAGAGCACGCCATCGAGGTCGAAGATGATACCCCGAGGCGCGAGTCGGCGGGCGAGCCGCTGGGACAGCCCGGATGCCACGCTCGTCATGCCGCATCACCTGCCCCGCACACGCACCGAGCCTGGGGCTCCTCGTGCGACACGCTAAACGCGCGCCCGTCGATGGTGAAGGAGACCGGGGCGCCGGAAAGATGCTCGACGGTCATCGCATTGGGCTCGACCGTCACGCGCAGGCGGCTCCCCTGCCAGCTCATCTCGAACGCGAGGCGCTTCCACGTGCCCGGCAGGTGATTCGCGAACGAGAGCTCGTCGTGCTCCCACATGAGGCCGGCGAAGCCGCACGCGGCGCACTGCCAGACGTTGCCCATCGAGGCGCTGTGGATGCCCTCGTCCGAAGACGTGGGGTTATCGCCGAAGTCCACGCGCACCGCATGGCGGTACATGTCGAGCGCCATGTCTTCAAGCCCAAACCATGCAGCAAGGATTCCATGCTGACCGTGGCTCAGCGAGGAGTCGTGCAGGCAACGGCCTTCGTAGAACACGAAGTTGCGCTTGGCGACCTCGGGCTCGAACAGATCGGGCATCACGCGCAGGAGCATGACGAGGTCCGCCTGCTTCGACACCATGACCTTATTGGCCTCTTCCCAGCCATAGTCCTCGAAGATCGAAGAGACGCCCGCTTCGCTGCGGTACTTCGAAAGATCGACCTCGGCAAGGTCGAGGTACTGGTCGTTCTGCGGAACGAGCCCGTCTTCGCGCGGCCCGGGCAGGTACATCCCGCCCGCCCGCTCGCGGAACTTCGCGGCGAGCTCATGCAGGTTGTAGCGACGCGAAAGCTGCTCGCAGGCGTCCGGCCAGCGCTTAGGCATGGCGTCGATGATATCGGCCGCATGTGTGAGGGTAAACGCCGCGAGGTAGTTCGTGAAGGCGTTGTTGTCGATGTGCTCCTTGTACTCATCCGGCCCGATGACGTTCGTGATCTCGTAGCGACGGGCTTCGGGCTTCCACTCCACGCGGCTCGCCCAGAAGCGCGCGCACTCCACCATAAGCTCGCAGCCGTAGCGATCCATGAACTCCTCGTCGCCCGTCACCGCATGGTAGAGGTATACGCCCCACGCGATATCTGCCGTGATGTGGTGTTCGAGCACGCCGGTCAAGATCGGGATGCTCTCGCCTGTCACGATGTCCGCCGCACCGAAGAGCGGCGTCGTCTCGCCATCGTCCAGCCAGGCGCTCTCCCACGGGAACATCGCGCCCTCGTAGCCGTTCTCCTGCGCCTTGGCATAGGCACCAGGCAGCGAGAGGTAGCGGTACACGAGCAGCGCCCGCGCCGCCGCCGGATCCGTGAGCGCGTAGTAGGGCAGCAGGAAGATCTCGGTATCCCAGAACGAATGACCCTTGTAGCCCTCGCCCGTCATACCCTTGGCGCCGATTCCCGCGCGCGGTTCGCCGCGGTCGATCATGATGTTCAGGTGATAGAGCGCAAAGCGCATCCCCAGCTGGTCAAAGGGGTCGTCGCTTTCAATCTCCACATCGGCATGCGCCCAATAGCGCTCCCAAGCGGCGCGCGAGGCCTCGAAGAGTCCTTCGTAGCCCATGGAGGAGACGCTTGTGATGCAGGCGTCGCCCACCTGGAGCACGCGGGCGCTGTCCTTGATGCCGCCCAAGCGCTCGGCACTCGCGAAGGCGCGGTCGCGACCCGTGTGGTAGCACGAGATCTTATCCATGCTGAGCGGGACGCCCGGCTCGAGGTCGAAGGTATAGCGCATCACGAAGCGCCGGCGCTGCATGACGGGGAGCGCCCGCGCGGGGTCGGCCGAGAAGCTGTGCTCGCAGTGGATCGCGATGGGGACGCGCGACTCGCTCGTACGCGTCGCCATGCGCAGGATCCGCCCGTCGATGAGGCGCTTCTCGCCATCGTGGAGGTGCTGGGAGCCGCTGTTCGTCATGCGCGCGTCGATGCCGCTCTCCACCATAAGGCGCACCGGTCCGCTCAGCGCCTCGATCTCGAGCGTCGCGGCCACGACGTGCTTCTGCGCGAGCGAAACCATGCGGCGCGAGCGGATGCGCACGGCATCGCCAGCGGGGCTCGTCCACACGCAGCTCCGCTCGACCTCGCCCGTGCGGATATCGAAGCGCGAGAGGTAGTCGCGGTATGTGCCGCGGTCGAGCGAGAAGCACTCGCCATTCACGGTAAGGTCGACCGCCGTCACGTCGGGCAGGTTCGGCAGCTCCGTCACCTCGTCGGGTAGCGCCTTGTTGAAGGTGAGCGTCACGAACGTGCCGCGCGTCTGCCCCACGTAGCGCTCGTCCTCCGCGCAGCGCACGTTGATGTAGCCGTTTCCCTGTGCGTAGATCGACTCTGTCTTCGCCGTGTGGGCGGGGTCGAACGCCCGGCGCTCGACCGTCCACCCGGGAAGCCAAGTTCGCTCTTTCATATGTGCTGCTCCTTTCCTAGGGGCGCATGCCCCCGGTCGGGGCGTATCGTGCAAACTCCAATACCGGCTCCCACCGGTGCGGGAGCCGATCAAAACAAACGTTGGCGCCTATCCCTTGACGCCGGTTGCGGCGACACTCGCCTGCACCTTCTCCTGCGCGAGCGCGTAGAGGATGATGCCCGGCAGAATCACGATGGCAAGCGCCGCGAAGAGCTGGGTGTAGTTGTAGCTGAACTCGCTCGTGAAGAACGCGAGCGCGATGGGCAGGGTGCGGTTCACGTCCGAGACGGTGAGCAGGCTCGCGAAGTAGTACTCGTTCCAGTTGCCCAGGAACATGAGAATGCCCGCCGTGGTGAGCGCGCTTTTCGCGAGCGGCATGTTGATCGTCCAGAACGTGCGGAAGAATCCCGCGCCGTCGATGCGCGCCGCCTCGTCGAGGCTCTTGGGGATCGACATGAAGCCGGAGCGCAGAATGAAGATCGACATGGCCATGCCCGTCGAGATGTACACGAGCGTGACGCCCCAGATGTTGTCGTAAAGCCCGAGGTTCATGATGAGGCTGAAGATGGGCTGCGTCTTGCTATGTGCCGGCACGAGCAACGTGATGGTGAAGAGCACGAAGATGAGGTTCCGCCCCGGGAACTTGAACTTCGCAAGCACGTAGGCGCCCATGGCATAGAAGAGCAGAGAGGCTGCCGTGGAGACGCCCGCGGCGATGAGAGAGTTCAGGAAGTACCGCGGGAAGTTGTATTTCTGGAAGAGCTCCACGAACACCTCGAACGATACGTGCGTGGGCAGCGCGAGCGGCGAGGTGAGGATCTCGCCGTTCGTCTTGAACGCCGACATGATGACCCACAGGATCGGGAACGCCGAGATGACGATCACGAACACGATGATGAAGTACATGAAGATGCGCGTGAGCAAGCGTTTCACGTTGAACGATGCGCCGTTGGCCTTCGTAATGGTATCCATATGACTCACCTCACACATCCGACTCGTCCATGCGGAACGCCTTGTTGATGAGGAAGAGCACCACGAGGCCGATGACGAACATCACAACACCGATGGCGTTCGCGTATCCGTAGCGGTAGTCCATGATGCCGTTCACGAGCATGATTGAGAGGCTCATGGTGTCGTTGCCCGGGCCTCCCGCCGTGGTAAGGGCGATCTGCTCGTACATGGCGATGCGCGCCGTGACGGACACGATGACGCTCGTGCCGATGGAATTGCGGCAAAGCGGAAGCTGGATGTCTTTGATGAGGCGCCAGCCGCTCGCGCCGTCGATACGCGCGGCCTCTAAAAGCTCACCCGAGACGTTCATGAGGTCGCCGAGGACGACGAGCGTCACGATGACGGCATAGAACATCCACGTGAGCGCAACGGCCCAAAACGCCCAGGGAGAGGAGTAGAACCACTGGACCGTGAAATCGGGGATGATGAAGCGGATAACGGTGTTGAGCACGCCGAAGTCGTTATTGAAGAAGAAGCGGTAGATCATGGCCCATGCCGCGGCCGAGATGACGTTGGGAATCATGAACACGGCACGCGCGAGCTTCCAGCCGTGGGGTTTCTGGAAGAGCACGAGCGCCACGACTACACCGAAGCCCACGTGCACGAAGGTCGCGAGCAAACTCCAGTACAGAAGGTTCTGGAGCGCGAGCATGAACGAGCGGCTGTTCACCAGGTTCACGTAGTTCGTGAGGCCGTTGAAGACCGGATCTGTAAAACCGTCCCACTTGGTGAACGACGTGAGGAACACCTGGACGATAGGTGCCGCGTAGAACATCACGAAGACGATGAGCGTAGGCAAGAGGAACAGGTAGATCCACTTGTAGTTCGAGCGTTCGAGCGACGATGCGGCACGGCTGCCGCGCAGCGATGCAAGCTTTTCTTTCATGGGTTCACCCCTTTCCGATGCACCTCCTCGGTACCCGCGCGCGGCGCGACGACGAAAGCCGCCGCGCCGCGCGCTGTGAGGAAGGAAGACGCGTTATATCGGCAGCGTCGCTACTCGAGCGAAGCCTCCGCGGCGGCATCGGTGAGCACCTGCGCGAACTGCTCGGGCGTGTAGGTGCCGTTAGCAAGCTGCGGCAGCTCACGGCCGAAGTCGCTGTTAGCCACGGACGCCGGGATCATGTCGAGGATGCACGGCACGAAGACGGTGTCGGCGGTGGTATCAGCCGAAAGGTCACCGAGCGTCTGAACCTTCGCCTGCTCCTCGAGGAAGCCGTCCGAGTAGGTGATCAAGGGCGCGGAGCCGCCCTCGGCGAGCAGGTAGGCTTCGATCTCCTCGGGCGAATTGATGAATGCGAGGAACGCCTTGGCGAGCTCGATCTCCTCCTCGGAGGCAGAGGCGGAGACCCACCATTCGCCGAGGCTGGCGGTATTGGCGATGCCCATGTCACCAGGCCACAGAGCCGCATGCACGTCGGCGCCGTCGAAGCCGTTGGACCAGTTCTCGGCGTTGGCCTCGTCCAGGCTCGAGGACATCCACGGACCGTTGGAGATGATGGCGGCCTGGTTGCTCAGGAACGCGTTCTCGGCGTCCGCGTAGGCGGCACCGATCGAGTTCGGCGCGGCGTTGTTCTGGAGCAGCGTCTGAAGCTGGCCCACGGCGGCGATGAACTCGGGCGTGTTGAAGTCGACGATCTGCTCCTGGACACCGGACGCGACCCAGTCGCCGCCGCCCTGCGCAGCGATGAGCGCCGTGAGGAACAGCGCGCAGACCCAGCCGTTCTCGGCCGTGGAGAAGGCGATCTTCTGATCACCGATCAGGCTCAGGAACTCGTCCATAGAGATCTGAGAGAGGTCCTCGGTGGGATCCCAGAGCTGCGTGTTCCAGTAGAAACCGGTGGGGCGCACCGTGGCGAGCGGCATGCTGTAGATGGCGCCGTCTTCCGTAGTGCAGTACTCGACGCCCTCGGGGATGAGGATATCCTTGATGTCCGGGTTCTCGTCGAGCCAGCCGGAGATGTCGTAGGCCAAGCCCTCAGGGAATGCGATGTCCTTCTGCCAGTCGATGTCGCCACCCTGGACGAGGACAGGGAGCTGGTTCTGCTGAGCGAGCTGCTTCAGGCGGTCGTTGAAGCCGTCCTGCGGCACCGACTCGAGCGTGATGTGGTACTGGCCTTCATACTTCTCGTTGAAGCGCTCGACCTGAGGCTCGAAGAAGACGGCACCGACGTTCTCGCCCGTCTTGTACGAGGGGATGGTGACTTCGACCACGCCGGCGGCCGCAGAGCCGCTACCACCAGAGGCGTTGCCACCGCCGCCGCAGCCGGCGAGCCCTGCCGTGATCGCTGCACCGGCACCGACCATCGACGCACCTACGAAGGTCCTTCTCGAAACGTTCATGACAACTCCTTCCTGTTACCGAAAACGTTTTTGTCTCTTTTCGTACGAAAACGTTTTCGATTTGAACACTGCGACGCAGGGAGGCTCCCTGCGGAATCGCTAAAGTAACTTGCGCACGCTCCCTCGCTCGATGAGGGTGTGCGAGAGGGTGACCGTTTGAGGATCCTTGTCGCCAGCGAGCATGTCGCAGAGCAAGCGGACGGCCTCGTACCCTTTATCGCGGACATTCTGATTGACGGTCGTGAGCGGCGGCGAGGTGAACTTCGTAAGCTCGATGCCGTCGTAACCCACAACGGAGAAATCTTCGGGAACGCGGTAGCCCATGCGCGTGATCGTACGGAGCGCACCAATTGCGATGAGGTCGCTCATGCACAAGAACGCTGTCACGTCCTCAGAGCCATGCTCCGCCAGGAAGTGTTCGACCTTCGCTGCAGCGTCGTCGTGCGTGAAGTCGGTGTAGATGTTCAAAGCGGGGTCGAGCTCGATACCGTTTGCCTGGTAGGCATCTTTAATGCCGGCGAGGCGCTCTATGCTCACCAGCGCGTCGGCACTGCCGTGCACCACAGCGATCCTGCGGTGTCCGCGGTCGATGAGATACTGCGCCGCCTCCGCCTCCGCGCGGCGGTCGTCGAGCAGCACACAGCCCGTGTGCTCGCCCTCCAAGGGAATGTCCACCGTCACGACGGGGCGCTCGCTTTGCGAGAGCGTCGTGCAGTACGGATCGGTCGTCTTGAGACCGAAGAGCACCGCGCCCGCCACGCCGCACTCGTAGCACAGCTGGTCGTAGCTCTTCTGCTCTTGGATTTCGGAATTGATGAGATGAAGCGATATGTTCACGCCATGATCGAGGGCGGCCTTAAACGACCCGCGCAAAAGCATGATATCGAAGTCGTTGAAGACCTCTTCGCTCAAAAAGCCCGAGATGAAGATGCCGATGTTGCGCACGCGCTTCGAGGAGAGCGACTGCGCCGTTTGGTTGGGGGCATAGCCGAGCTCGTCGGCGACCTGCTTGATGCGCTCGCGCGTCGCGTCGCTCACATCGGGGTAGCCGTTGAGCGCACGCGAGACGGTTCCGATCGCAACACCGGAAGCGGCGGCAACGTCACGAATCGTCACGGGCATGGACGGCACCCCCTTTCAGGGTCGCGCGGTACGGGCGCGCGGGTCTTCCAGTTCGCAGACGCCGACGGATACGATGTCGGCCTATAGCGGAGCGCTGCTGATGCGAACCATGAAAACGTTCCGAAAACGTTTTCGATTACATTCTTATTACATACTGGCCGAAAAACCTACAAGCGAGCGCCCAGCGGTAGGCATCAAACGGCGAACGGCACCCATCCGCCAGTCACATCGCCAAATGGGTTGGTTGGAGGTTGCTGATGGGCTGGTCGGGGACGTGTTCCTCTCAACCCATACTGGGTTGCTTGGGGACGGGCTCCTCTCGACCCATGCAGACACGCCTCCGCCCATTCCGCCGCTCGTCCACTGCTGCTAGAATTTCTGCGAGCACCAGCTACGGAAAGGCACGCCATGCCACGTGAGACCAATGCCGCAAAACGGGAGCGCGCCATCGAGGTGTGCCGTCGCCTCAACGAGCGCTACGGACCGGTCGAGTGCTTCCTCGACCACAAGAATCCGTTCCGCCTCGTCATCTCCGTGCTGCTCTCTGCACAGACGACAGACGCCCAGGTGAACAAGGTCACCCCCGAGCTCTTCCGGCGCTGGTCCACGCCCGAGGCCATGGCGAGCGCCACGCCCGCCGAGGTCGCTGAGGTCATCAAGTCGCTCGGGTTCTACAAGATGAAGGCCAAACACGCCGTCGAATGCGCGCAGATGATCGTCGCCGACTACGGCGGCGAGGTGCCTGCGAGCATGGATGAGCTCGTGAAGCTCCCCGGCGTCGGCCGCAAGACCGCGAACA
This sequence comes from uncultured Coriobacteriaceae bacterium, assembly GCA_949298635.1. Lineage (GTDB taxonomy): Bacteria > Actinomycetota > Coriobacteriia > Coriobacteriales > Coriobacteriaceae > Enorma. Next base: position 25,018 of record CASFXG010000011.1, read on the forward strand.
TCGTGCTCAATGTGGGCTTCGGCATCGTGGAAGGCATCGCCGTCGACACGCATGTGAACCGCATCGCGCATCGGCTCATGCTCTCACCCAAAACACACGCGAAAGAGCCGCTCAAAACCGAGCAAGACCTGTTGAAGATCCTGCCGCGCGAGTACTGGAACGACGTGAACCACCAGTGGATCATGCTCGGCCGCGAGATCTGCGACGCGCGCAAGCCGCTCTGTGGCGAATGCCCGCTTGCCGACATCTGCCCCAGTGCGAAGCTGAGCTAGCCCCACCCTAATCCGAGCGATGTCTACGGCGACACGACGCCTTTGCCGCAAAAGGGTTCTCCGCGCGCGATCTCTCTGCTATGCGTTGGTTTTCTTACGCGGACGACCCGCTCGTGCAGCGGACGCCTTCCGGCGCGCAATGCTCTCCACGGTAACGTATGTCCTTCGTCCCCGGCGATACCCGTCGAGCAGACCTGCATCGAGTAGATGCGTGACGCGCCCCGCGCTTATGCCGAGGCGTCGCGACGCTTCGGCCGCAGATACGACCTCGCCCTCGACAAGATAGCTCTCATCGGTCTCGAAATGTACGATGAGCGAGACCTCGGGAAGCTCAACTTCTCGAAAGGTCGGCGATGGAACGGAACGCCCATCGCGAAGAAGCGCCGCGACATATGTCCTCATCGCATCGGCAATTTCAAACGCCGCCTGTTCGCACGTATCCCCATAGCTCAAGCACCCAGGGAGGTCAGGCACGATGACGTCATATCCTCCCTCTTCGTCCGGCGTCATCACCGCCTGAAAAACATATCCGCGCATCGCTACTCCCCACTCCCCTCACGTCGGCGAGGCAGCCATCCTGCCGCCCTTGCTGCACGCACGCCGAACGCCCAAACTGCTAATCCTATCCGATCTGCATGAAGAACGACACGCATCGAAAGGCCATATTGGAAAGGAGCTCGACCACCTCCTCCGGCGTCGCCCCGTTAATGATGCAGGTGAACACATATGACCCAACGAACACCGCGACCAGGAGCAACGGGATTCCAAAAAGCAGGCCTATCGCGCGCACCACGGCAAATAGCTTTCGTCTTCGCGCGCGACGCTTATCGTAGGCAAGCTCATCGCGATACGCCTCCTGCGCGACGGAATAGGACTCCGCCTTGGCGCGCACGTCCTTCTCGCGTCGCCGCCTTATCCCGAAACGTCGAGTCTTCGCCGGTAACTCGTCGCACGACCAGCGCTCCCTCGATCGTTCCTGCACCCGCTCGTCAGGCGTGCTGTGGCCGGCTTCAGACGCACGACATCCCACTTCAGCCACACCGTACACCTCGGGCACCTCATCGGCCTGCGTTCGCCGCGCGCCGCCCTCCCCCTGCCGCAAGGAGGCCATCCACGTCTCCTGCAAGCGTCGCTCACGTTCCAGGCGCTCGGCAGCCCGCTCCGGCGTCTCGATGAACAGATCCATGCCGCACCTCCAAGTTCCACGCATTGAAGAGAATTCCAGTGTGGCACCAGGCACGCCGCGAGCCAATTTTCTGCAAGGTTTTTTCGAGTAAGGGCTATGGCCTTAATGCTGGAGCCGGTAAACGGTAGTTTTCGCCATATTCAGATGAAAAAAAAACCGGGCCTCAAACGAGACCCGGCTCAACATCGCGCTTCGTCCATCCCTTAGGGACGACACGTTATCGCTTAGTAGTTGACGACATGCTCCTCAAAGTAGCTCTGCGGATGGTTGCAGACGGGGCAAAGCTCCGGCGCGGTGGGACCGACGTGCAGGTGGCCGCAGTTGCCGCACTTCCATACCTTCACGCCCTCGCGGGTAAAGACCTCGCCCTTCTCGACGCGCTCGGCGAGCTTGAGATAGCGCTCCTCATGAGCCTTCTCCACAGCGCCCACGCCGCGGAACTTGGCGGCGATCTCCTTGAAGCCCTCCTCCTCGGCGGTCTTCGCGAACTCGTCGTACATGGTCGTCCACTCGTAGTTCTCGCCCGCGGCAGCGTCCTTCAAGTTGGCCAGGGTGTCGGGCACCGCGCCGTCATGCAGATACTTGAACCAGAGCTTGGCATGCTCAGACTCGTTGAGCGCGGTCTCCATGAAGATGTTAGAAATCTGAACGTAACCGTCCTTCTTGGCCTTCGACGCGTAGTAACGATACTTGGTGTGCGCCTGCGACTCGCCGGCAAACGCGGTCTCAAGGTTCTTCTTAGTCTGGGAATTCTCGAAATCCATGGTCGCATCCCTTTCTCTTTGTGCGAACGACACGGGTTATCTGGTGCCTTCGGCACCAGTGCTTTGATTATACCCAGAGCGCGAGAGTGTAACCACCCTTATTAGGAATAATTTCTAATAAGAGATAATCGCTAGGCGCCCTACGCGCTGGAGCCCGCCCGCATCAAATTCCGCACGTCGGTCTGTTCGCGGCACCAAGCGCACCATCAGGCGATCGCCCAGCGATCCTCGTCACAAGCACCATCGTCCGCATGGCAGCTGCGAGCGCAAAACCCTTCACGCTCAAGATCGCACAAGATGCTGGCGACAAGCGCCTCGTCGACCGCAGGTCTTCCCGCTGCGCGCTCAACGGTGTTGAGCGCCATATGCACCGCGGCGGTGCCCATATCGGCTTCACCCGCCGCCTTCGCATCGAGCAGGATGCGCACCACCTCAGCGCGCTTCTGCCTCCGCGAGCCCTCGAAACGCGACTGGCGCGCATACGTTGCAGAGCGGCGCGAAGGGTTCGGCACCTCTTTCTTCAAGCGCGCACCATAATCCAACAGAGCGTAATACCACGCGCGCGGGGTATCCTCGGCGTCGAGCGGCGTCGCATATCCCTCCACGCCCGCCCCGTCATCTCCACCCGCCGCGCGCGCAGCCGGACACGCGGCGCGCACGAGCGGCATGAGCTCCCGGTCTGGGACGCTGGGGACATCGGGGAAGAAATGGTGTAGGAAGACCGTCCGCACGTTGGTCTCGAGATACACGCCGGGCAGATCAAAGGCGAACGAACGGATGCCCTGCGCCGTGGCGGGACCGATGCCGGGCAGGGCCTCGAGCGCACGCGCCTCCCGCGGAAACGCCCCGCCGTGCTGTTCGACGATCTCACGCGCAGCGCGCTGCAACGCCAACGCACGCCGGTTGTATCCCATGCCCTGCCAGGCCGCGAGCACATCCGCCGTCGGCGCTTCGGCCAGAACCTCGATGTTCGGAAACCGCTCGAGCCACGCCGGCATACGTGTCTCGACGCGCGCTACCTGCGTCTGCTGGAGCATGACCTCAGAAAGCCACACGATATACGGGTCGCGCGTGCGCCGCCATGGCAGGTCGCGGTACAGGCGCGCGCCCTCGGCACGCACCAGCTCCCGAAAGCCGTCCATGCCAGCGGGCACGGACGCACATGCCCGTGCATTCGCCTGCGATTCCCCAGATGCCTCGTCTGCGCGCTTGCCAGCGTCGCCCGACTTGCCGAACGTACTCGTCACGCCTGTTCCACGTTCTTAAGCGCGGCGCAACGTGCATACTCAGCGAACGCGTCGCGATCTGCGAACTTCGCGTCGACCGCGGGAAATCTGCGCCCTTCCACCACATCTGCCAAGGTAACAGAGCTCAGATAATCGTTCAGGAGCGCCTCGACCCCCATCCAAAGCGGATGGAAGCAGCAGGTTTCCATACGTGGGCAATCGCTGCCAGCAGCGGTGCATTCGTTGATGACGAACGGCCCCTGCACGGCTCGAACGATATCGTAGATGGTCAGCTCTTCGGGGTCGGCCTTGAGGCGCATACCGCCGCGCACGCCACGCAGGCTCTCGATAATGCCCGCCTGAACAAGTCCGTGCTGAATGGATCTGGCAAACGAATACGGCACGTCGACCTGCTCAGCCGCAACGCGAACCGACAGCAATTCGTCACCGCTCTCCACGAGCATCGAGAGGATACGCAGGGCATAATCGGTCTTTCTTGAAATGTCCATGGCTTCACCTCTATCGTCTCGGGCTTTGGTGGACAGCCTATCTATACATCACGGCAAACCGGTTGTGCCTATAAAAGCATCTCGAGAATCGTATCCTAGTCTACCCAGAAACTCTGGCAACGGCACCATATTGACGCCTTAGCGACGAACGCGACACTTTTGAACCCGTTCCCAAAGTGTCGACAAAGTGCTGCTTAAGCAAAAGCCCCGCTCGTGGCGGGGCTCTTACAAGCAATGGCGGGAAGTACGGGGCTCGAACCCGCGACCTCCGACGTGACAGGCCGGCGCTCTAACCAAACTGAGCTAACTCCCCTCAGCAAATGCTGCGGTAGCAAGTGTACCAAGAGCCTGCACCGCGCGCAAGAGAAATTTTGCAGATATGTGCAAATCGAGCATCGCGCAGAAGCACCCCGGGCATTTTCGACAGAACATGCCGCTAGAGGCGGCCGAGCTCCTTCATCTTGATCTCGTAGGCGCGTGCGATGATCTCGCAGCACCCCTCGACACCGAAGAGCGCGCGGTTGAGCGTGATGTCCTTGTCTAGGCGCAGCTTCGTCTTGCCGGCGGAGTAGCGCTTGTAGAACAGCTCGCGGTTGCGCTGCATATGCTTGATGCGCTTGAGCGCTTTGCGCTCGGAAAGCCCCCGGCGCTTCATGACGATCTCCACGCGCTCCTCGAGCGGCGCGGTGATATACACGCTGATGAGGTTCGGGTTGTCGCGCAGGATGTAGTCGGAAAGTCGCCCGATGATGATGCACGACTCGCTCGACCCCACGTCGAGGATCACCTGGCGCAGATTCTCGAAGAGCTTGTCCGCCATAGTGCGCGCGTCGAAGCGATCCGGCAGGAACGCCATCATCTCGGCGGCGACGGCCTCATCGTAGGGCGCAACCTTCTCCACCACGGTATCGGCGCGCTTTGCGGCGCGAATGAGCAGCTCGTTGTCATAGAGCGGAATCCCCAGGCGCTCCTGCAGCGCGATACCGATCTCGTGCGCGTCTGTGCCGTACTGGCGCGCGATCGAGATCACCACTGGGGCGTCGGGATCGGTGTCCTCGGTCGGGGCTCCCAGAGCATCGTTGGCATACATGTCGCGAGCCATGAGCTGCGAGACGTCGGCCTTCTCTTTATCCTTCTTAGGCATGAGCTGCACTCCCCTCACCCGTGCGACCTGCGCGCCGGGGTTCCCAACAAGCGACCGGTCAGCCTTACGCTGCCACCCTGCGGCGCTGGTACGCGCGCACGATGAGCGAGATGCCGAAATTCAACACGAAGTATAGCAAGAACACGAGACCGTACATGAGCAGCTTCGCACTCAGGTTGGGAATCTGCGCCATGACAACGCGCGCGTTGAACATGAGCTCCATGACGCTGATGCTTGCGAGGTACGACGAGTCCTTGATCACCGTGGTGCACTGGCTGAAGAGCGCCGGGATGATCGTCTTGAACGTCTGCGGCAAGATGATGAGGCGCATGGTGCTGAAGAAGCCGAAACCCTGGCTCTGTGCTGCCTCGAACTGGCTCTTAGGAATCGAGTTGAAGCCGCCGCGCACGATCTCGGCCATGACAGCCGAGGTGAACACCGTGAACGCCACCACCGAGACGACGAAGTTCGACGCGCGCATGGTGAAGTAGATGAAGAGGATCCACAGGAGGTTCGGCGTGCAACGGAAGAGCTCAATGTAGGCCGTCACGAGCCAGCGGAGCGGGCTCAACTTGCCGCGGCAGTACTGTTTGATCATGGCGAGGATCGTGCCGAAGATCACCGAGAAGATGATTGCCAGCACCGAGATGCGAATGGTGAGCCAAAACCCGCTCAGGATGAACCCCAGGTTCGTAGCGTTGAAAGCATCCATGGTCTTACGCCTCCCTCATGGTCTCGACGCCTTTAAGGGCAGCAAGGTCGAGCTTCTTCGCCTTAGGCATGCGCTTCGAGCGCTTCTCCAGATACTGCACGAGCAACGCGAGCGGGAAGCAGATCACGAAGTACATGACACAGGCGACGATGTATCCCTGCAAGTAGCCGTAGGTGCCCACGAAGCTGTTCGAGCGGTACATGATGTCGCCGCCGGCGACGAGCGCGAGCACGGAGCTGTTCTTCACCAGATTGAGCGCCTGGTTGCAGAGCGGGGGCAGGATGACCTTGAACGTCTGCGGCAAGATCACGTACCGATATGCCTGAACCGTGGTGAAGCCCTGGCTCTTCGCCGCCTCCATCTGGCCGCGCGGAACGCTCTCGATACCCGTGCGGATAACCTCGGAGACGTACGCCGCATGGTACAGCCCCACGCCCACGAAGCCGAGCACCACGGGCGGGATGGGAACCGGTGTGGGTGCACCCAGGACGCGCTGCAGCAACTGCGGACCCATGAGGTACATGAAGACGACCTGCACCGGCAGCGGCGTGTTCTGGTAGAACTCGACGTACACGCGGCTTATGGCGCGCAGCACCCGCGAGCGGGTGGTGGAGAAGATGCCGAGCACCGTGCCGAGCACGAGCGCGAGCACAAGACCGTACACGACTACCTGCAGCGTGACGAAGAAGCCGTCCCAAAACGCATCTAATGAACCAAGGGTTATCTCCCAGCGCCGAGGATCGAGGATGCTTTCCAGCATGGCGCTCCTTTCAACTACCACAACCCATCGCCCGGCAGAAAATGATAATTTCAGTACCAGGTACTGAAATTATCATTTTGCGGCCGGGCGGAGAAAGTGCCGCAGGCGCCCCATCCTACCTGGACGCCTGCGACCTTACAGCAACGGAAACGTTACGCACTCGCGCCGAGCCACAGCTCAATCTCTTCGTCCATCCAACCGTTCTCGAGCAGCTCCTTCACCGTGTCGTCCACGACGGGTGAAAGGTCGCTGCCCTTCTCGGTGGCCACGCCGTACTCCTGCGTACCGAATTCGATCTCGGGCTGGAGCAGCTCGACGGAGTCCTCCATGTAGGTGTTGAGCGTCGAGCGATCCATGGCGAACGCCTGCACCATGCCGGCGTCGAGCGCGTCCTTGATCTCCGGATAGGACGCGTACTCCTGGAAGGTGGGCGCGCAGCTGAAGCCTTCGTCCTGGATCATCTGCTCAACGAGCTGCTGCGTGGTGGAACCGGTGGAAACGCCGATGACCTGGCCATCGAGATCCTCCATGCTCGTCCAGCCGTTGGCCTTCTTGACCATGATGCCCACGGAGTCCGTGCGGTACGGCGTGGAGAAATCCCAGTCCTCCTCGCGCTCAGGCGTGATGGTGTAGGTCGCAGCCACGATGTCGAGCGCGCCGGAGTCGATGAGCGTGCCGCGCGTGCTCGGCGTGACCGTCGTGAAGTCGCAGAGCCCCTGCTCCTTGGCCTCCTCGTATGTGGTGCCAAGCACCGCCGCCGCGATCTGGTAGCAAAGATCAATCTCGAGGCCCTCATACTCCTGCGTGGCGGTGTCCATGTAGCCGTAGCCTAGGACGTCGGCCTTCACGCCGCAGTTGAGCACACCGCGGTCCTTGATGGTCTGGAGCTTGGAGGCCGCTTCGCCCGAGCCCGATCCGTCCGAGCCGCCGCTGCAGCCCACGAGGCCGAGGCCGAGCACGGCCGCGGAAGCACCGGAAACCTTGATGAAGTTACGACGAGTGATGGACATGATAGTTACCCCTTTCGAATCTTGGGTGCCGCGAGGCATGGGACGGAGCCTTCAGGACTATCATCACCGGCCGCGCGCTTGGCGTAACCCTCGCGCGAACCGGACGATTGTTCCCTTTGCGCGCTAGTGCAGAATCTTGTTGAGGAAGTCCTTGCAGCGCGGGTTCTGCGGGTTGGTGAAGAAGTGCTCGGGCGTGCCCTCTTCGAGGATCTGGCCGTCGTCCATGAAGATCACGCGGTCGGCCACCTGCTTGGCGAAGTTCATCTCGTGCGTCACGCAGATCATGGTGATGTTCTCGTGCGCGAGCTCGATCATGACGTCGAGCACTTCCTGGATCATCTCGGGGTCGAGCGCCGAGGTGGGCTCGTCGAAGAGGATGATTGGCTGCTTGGTGCACATCGCGCGCGCGATGGCCACGCGCTGCTGCTGGCCGCCGGAGAGGTTCTGCGGGTACTCGCCCGCCTTCTGCTCCAGGCCGACGCGCTTGAGTGCGGCCATGGCGGCGGCGTTTGCCTCCTCCTTGCTCTTCTTCTGCAGCTTGATGGGGGCGAGCGTGAGGTTGCCGAGCACCGTCATGTTCGGATACAGGTTGAACTGCTGGAACACCATGGAGCTGTACTTGCGCGCCATCTCGAGGTGGTTCTTCTTCGTGACGAGCTGCCCATCGATGATCACCTCACCGGTGGTGGGCTCCTCGAGCCAGTCGACGCAGCGGATGAGCGTGGATTTGCCCGAACCAGATGGTCCGATGATCACGAGCTTCTCGCCGGCCTTGACGGTGAGGTTGATGTCCTTCAGTACGTGCAGGTCGCCGAAGTACTTGTTCAGATTGCGGATCTCGATCATATCTGCCATGGGCGAAATCCCTCCTTCGTATGCGTATCCAGAGCGCGCGGGCGCTCGAGCGTGCGATGCGATTGTGTGCGCACTATTGTACGAATCCCGAATGCACGGTAGGCGCTCATTCGCTTCCTGCAATACACGCGAAACCGAGTGCTAACAAACCGTACATCTGCGAACAGTTCGAAGCAGTATACCCAAAACTGCTCTATTTAGCCATTTTCATGCAATGAGCGCAGCTCGCCTGCCATGGAGCAGCCTCGCGGCTCCGCGGCCGCGCGCATGGATCGCTCCCGCTCGCGACGTCGACCTTTTCCGCCACTTTTTCCCTGTTCGCTACGGAAAACGGCGTAAAACGTCGACGTCGCGGAAGCGCTATCGGCTGGAGTTGCGGCGTGTGCGGCGAGGCCGGCGCGAACCCTACGCCAGGCGGCTGCCGACTTCCTTCGCGGCGGCTGCCTTGTCGAAGTTCCCGCCCGTGGCCTTGTTGAGGGCACCCATAACCCTGCCCATGTCCTTGCGGGTGGTGGCGCCGACCTCGGCGATGGTCTGCTCGATAAGCGCCACAAGCGCCTCGCCGGAAAGCTGCGCCGGCAGCAGGCTTTCCAGGATCTCGACCTGCTCGGCGAGCGTGTCGGTGCGCTCCTGGTTGTTTCCCGCCTTACGCGACATCTCGAGCGTCTCGTTCGTCTGCTTGATGAGGCGCTTGATCATGCTGTTCACGTCTTCCTCGGTGGCGTCGCGGCGCTCGTTCACCTCGACGCCATCACCTGGCGAATGATGGAAAGGCGCACCTTGTCCTTCGCCTTCATGGCGGCGACCATCTGGTTGTGCAGCTCTTCGTTCGTCATCGGTACTCCCCTCTCCTTATAGGTGAGACTCTCAGACCTGGTGCCTGAGTCCCACTCTGGGTGCGCGTGAGACGTTCAGACCCAGTGCTCATGTCTTATCACGTTGGCTATTCGGTCGCGGCCTCGCCTTCGTCGCCCTCGCTATCGCCAGCCTCATCGCTCGCGGCGGTAGCGCTCACGTTATACGGCACGTCTGCGGGCATCTCGTTGATCTGGATATCCGCCTCGGCACGCAGGTTCTCGAGCCACTCCTGATACGCCGCATCCTGGTTCGTGCTGCTGATGTTCTCGGCAAAGATCTCGCGCAGGTTCTCGGGAATCTGATCGACCGAGGTCACCGAACCGTCCACATAGAAGTGGCCAGTGCACTTGATGATGTGGTAGCCGTAATCGCTTTCGACAACACCACTCACCTGATCCGTATCGAGGGCGGAAAGCGCCTGCTGGTAGGGGTCGACGAAGGTCGTGAGCTTGTCCCAGCCCACATCGCCGCCGTCTGCTGCCGAGGAATCCTCGGAATACTCCTTCGCGGCGTCCTCGAACGTGATCTCGCCGGCGTTGATCTTATCAAGAATCTCCTGCGCTTTCGCCTTGGCCTCCTCGCGCGTCGCATCATCGGCGTCCTCTGCGACCTTGATGAGAATGTGCGACGAGCGGCGCGCGTCGTTGTACGTGCTCAGATTCTCGTTTGCATACGCGATGATCTCGTCGTCCGTGGGCTCCTCCACCGGGGCGACCTCGTCGCGGAACTTCTCGGATTCGAGGTTCTGGCGAATGGTCTCTTTGTAGCTCGCCTCGGTATAGCCGATCTGCTCGAGCAGCGCCACGAACTCGTCCTCCGAGCTGTAGCTCGCAACGGCCTCCTGCCAGGCTTCTTCGACCTCTTCGTCGCTCACCTGGATGTTCGTGTCGCGCTCTGCCTGGCTCACGAGGACGTCGTCGATATAGCTGTCGATGATGTTCTGGCGGTAGCTCTCCGGCGTCATGCCGGCAGACTCAAGATACGCCGCCCAGCTCTCGTCGTCCGTATAGCCATAGGACTCACGCGTGCTCATAATCTGCTCGGTGATCGTGTCCTCGGTGATCTTCGTACCGTTGACCGTCGCCGCGACGCCGCCCGTGAGATGGTAGCCCCCGTTGGAGGACACCTGGTTCAAAAAGCCCGAGCACGCCACGCTCGTCACCGAGAGCACCATCGCGAGCACGCCGATCGCCACGAGCACGTACTTCACGCCCTTGCCGATCTGCTGCTTGTTCTCGCGCTTGAAGTCCGCTTTCGTCTTGGGCGCACCCTGCTGTGTGCTGCGAACGCGCGCCGACGCCGCACCGTGTGCGTTGCGGGCGGCTCCACGCGAACCCCTCTGCGAGCGATTTCCTGCTTTATTCGATGCCATATACGTGCCTTTCAACCGATCTGCATCGTTCTCTGTCCGGGCATATGATACTACGAGGCCGGTCGTTCCACCGAGCGCCGCCCGCTACCCGGCTTTTTCGTCCGGCTTCTCTCCACAGCTCACTCTCGCAGCGTCGACATTTTCCGCCATTTTTTCGCGTTCAGAGCCGAAAAAGGGCGTAAACTGCCGACGCCGTGGACAGAGGAAAGCGTTCAAAGAACAACGACGGGCGGAGGCTCATGACTGGTTCCGCGGAACGCCGTAGGCGTTGAGCAAGCGGACGAATCCAGCTCGATCATTCAACATGCGAGGAGTGAACCGGAGTACGGGCGTCCCGTGCAGCGTCAGCCGCGATTCACGCAGACGCTCGTCCCGCGCGACCTCGGAAACTGACTTTCCATCCCGCATCTCCTCGCTCGAGAACTTCTCACCGCCGTCGAATTCGCCGAACACCATCGATCCATCCGAAAGGTGCCAGACGAAATCCACATAGTAATCCTCGTCATCGAGCGCGTTATAGATTGGAACTTGAAGCTCGGGCTCCTGAAACCCCTCCTCGATCATGATTCCGCGTGCGATTGACTCGCCCCCGTTCTCGCTCGCACCGTTCGCATGCAGGATCGCGCGCTGCGTAACAGCAACGCCGCGCGCATGCGCCCCCACCCGCTCAAGCTCACGCAGCGCTCGTTCCCTATCCGTACTTGAAAACCGCAGCAACGAATCCATGATGGCCAGCGCCTTCGGAAAGGGCAGCGTGCGGGCGCAGGCGACCGCAGTCGCGAGCTCGTCTGTCGCTTGAGCCTCCTGCACTCGGACGATTCGTGCTTGGTACGGAGGAGGCCGATGGGGCTGCACGATAAAACGGTCGTATTCTGCTCGACGCTTGCTTCCCATAACGTGAACGACAAGCTTGTCTTGAGGCCGAATATCGGAATAAGAGACATAGAGCCCATGCAGAATTGCCGCGGATAGACCGCAGAACACCCACTCGGGATGCTTGAGCGCAAGCGTCCTAATGAGTTGAAACACGCTTGCCCGCGGCGAAAGATCGTCGAGATGGCTGATTCGCACGTACACGGATGGTGCGAGTCTCTCGGCATCCGACTGGCCTGCATCTCGCCGTCGAAGCAGCGCCTTTCTTTGGGTGTCTGAACGCACGAGTAGGCATCGCCCCTCATGCTCTGCCTTTTCGAACAGGGCAACGAGGTCATCCGTCATTCGCTGCGTCATCGGCCCTCCCCCATGTCAAATCCAACATGAGGCAAGCCTAACGCGGCAATCTGGCAGAAACCTTGCACGTCTCTAGCACAGACCTTGCCATAATCTCGGCTGTAGCCGGCATTTTGAAACAAAGTCGGGTACCGAGCTCGCCAGCATGTGCGAAACAAGCGACCAGTCATGGCCCAGCTACATAAACATGGCAGAAGAATCTGGCAAACGGTGGCTCGACAGGGGCGAACGGTCTTGCCCGGTCTCATCCCTCCCTGGTTTCCACCAGCTCCATCCTCTTATACTTCCAGCGACGTCGACATTTTCCGCCACTTTTCGAGCTTTAATGCGAAAAAGCGGCGGAAAATGTCGACGTCGCGGAGAGGGAGGATGCGGGAACGGCGACTCGAGCAGAGGCGGCAGCTCGGTCGAGAGCAACCTCCCAAGCAGAAGAGTCTCTCGGCCGGGAACGGCTACGCGGGAAGGATGCGCACGGTGCGGTCGGGTGTCACGCTCACGCGGCCTTCGGCGAGCAGCTGGATGACGTGCGGGTAGAGGCGATGCTCGACCTCGTGGATGGCGGCTTCGAGCTCCTCGACCGTCCAGCCCTCCTCGACGCGCACCGGCTCCTGGGCGATGATCGGTCCCTGGTCGTACACGGCGTTGGCGAAATGCACGGTCACGCCCGTCACCTTCACGCCGCGGCCGTACGCGTCCTGGATGCCGTGCGCTCCTTGGAAGCTCGGCAGCAGCGCGGGATGGATGTTCACGACGCGATCTGGCCAAAGCGCGAGCAGGGGCTCGTGCACCTTGCGCATGTAGCCCGCCATAACGATATACTCCGCGCCCGCGCGCTTGAGCTCGGTAGCGATGACCTCGTCCGCATCCCATGGATCGGCGTATATCTCCTTGGAGAGCGCGAGCGTGGGGATTCCCGCCGCAGCGGCGCGCTTGAGCCCCGCAGCGCTCGGCCTGCTCGACACGACGAGCACGATTTCCGCATCGAGCTCGCCCGTCTTGATTGCATCGATAAGCGCTTGAAGATTGGTGCCGGAGCCCGAGATAAGCACGCCGATCTTCAGCGGGTCGGTCTCACCTGCCTCGCGGGCAGCGGCTCGCAGGGTCTGGATCTCGTTATTGCCGATGGCGTGCGGCTGCTCTTCGACCGGCTCCATGGAGTCGAAGGTATCCCTGAGAGCGCGCGCCAACTCACTGTCCACGTCGCTCGAGAAGAAAAAGTCGCTCGGCAGCGCTTCGGGCGGCAGCCCGGCCTCTTCGGCAGCTTTACGCAGGTCGCTGGCGACGTGGCCGGCATCGCCCGCAGGGCAGGCGGGGCTGCACGCGGCAGCGTCCACAGCGTCTCCCGCCGCTTCGTCATGTAAAAAAACCCCTGGGGTTATTTTACGTTCGTTACTGCTGCTCATCGGAATACACCACCTTGCCGGAACCAGGAACGCACGTGCCCACGCGGAACGGCTGCTCGCCGAGGGCGACGAGCGCTTCCGTCACGGCAGCCTCATCCTCCGCGGCGCAGATGATGCACAGCCCCACGCCCATGTTGAAGGTCTTGCACGCCTCGTTTGCGGTGAGGCCTGCCTCCTGTGCGATGTAGGTGATGACCGACGGCACGTCCCAGCCCATGGAATAGCCCGCCGGGGTGACGCTGCGATCGACCACGGCGTCGACGTCCGCCGCGAGTGCACGGTTGAGGTTCTCGGTGATGCCGCCGCCCGTGATGTGGGCGAGCGCGTGCACGCGCGAACCCGCCTCCCCGCGCAGCAGCTCGAGCACGGGCTTCACATAAATGCGCGTGGGCGCGAGCAGGGCGTCGGCGAGGGTGGCACCGCCGAGCGCCTCGAGCGGCTGCTCGAGCTCCGCCTTCTTCGCAGCTGCTTCGGGCGTGCCCGGCACGATGCCATCGACGCCGATGACCTTGCGCACGAGCGAATAGCCGTTGGAATGCACGCCGGTCGAGGGCAAGCCGAGAATCACGTCGCCAGGGCGCACGTTCGCGGGGTCGAGCATCTTCGGGCGATCGACCACGCCCACGGCGAAGCCTGCGAGGTCGTAGTCGTCCGGGCGCATGACGCCGGGGTGTTCGGCCATCTCGCCGCCCACGAGCGCGCAGCCCGCGAGCTTGCAGCCGTCGGCAACGCCTTTCACGACCTTCGCCATGTGTTCGGCCTCGATATGTCCGATGGCGATGTAGTCGAGGAAGAAGAGCGGCTCCGCGCCGCTCGCAAGGATGTCGTTCACGCACATGGCAACGAGGTCTTGACCCACCGTCTCGTGGCGGTCGAGCACCTGGGCGAGCACGAGCTTCGTGCCCACACCGTCCGTGCCGGAGATGAGAATGGGGTCTTCCATCTCTTTGAGCGCGGCAGCGGAGAACAGGCCGCCAAACCCACCAATACCACCGATGACCTCGGGACGAGACGTCTCGGCGACCATCTGCTTGATGGCGTCGACGGCACGCCCTCCCTCGGCGGTGTCGACGCCGGCGTCTTCATAGGTGATATGCTCGCGGGTCTCGCTCATGCGCGTGTCCTTTCCAAGAGAATGACCGTGCTGTCATCATAGCAGGCCGGCCGCGCTCCCGGAGCCGCGCGCGCAAGCTATTCCGCCGCCGTCAAAAATGATAAACACCAGTCCGGCCGGGTCGTATCATCGGCTGGGCCGTGTCGCCGGCAGGAGCGTACCATCCGCTGGGATCGCATCGCCGGCCGGGCTATATCACTGCGCGGCGGAAATCTCCTCGACGACGGTGCAGATCATGACGGCGCGGTGGTCTGCGGGGGCAAGGCCACTGCAGGTGACGAGCGCGAGCACGCGGTCGGTCGAAGCGAGGCGCCCGTCGACATCACTCGCCTGCGCCTTGGCATACGTCCGCAGGTCCTCGAGATACGCCACGAGCGCGTCGTGATCGCCGAACGTCTCCTGTCGTGCCTCGACATACGTCTCGGGGACGCGCGAGGTGAAGAGCGGGGATAGCTTGTAGGTGGTCTCGGGCGTGAGATAGTACACCGTGGTCATCTCGTCGAATTTCGCCTGATCGAGCGTGTTCTCGATGGGATCGAACATCGAGCCGTCGCTCATATGGTGACCGTAGACCGTCGTCTGCTGCCCCACCATGCCAGGCGCCTGCTGGTCGCAGTCGAGCATGATGCTTCCACTCTCGTTCCAGGTGCCGTCGGGCAGCGCGCGCAGGTACTGCTCGTTCGTATCGCCCTGCACCACGGGGAAGCTGATGTCCGTGTTCGGCACGTAGATCCAGGCAACGATGTCCTCGCTCTCCTCGGCGAGCGCCGCCCAGTCCACAACCGGCACGCCGTCGCCCGTGGAATCCTCGAGCGACACGTACTGCGAGAGCTCGTCGTAGGCGACGTGCGCCTTGTGGTAGCCGATCTGTGCTGAGATGAAGATCCATGCCGCCGCGAGCAGCAAGATGGCTCCGACCCCGATGAGCACCTTCGAGACAATGTCGCGGCCGCTCCGGCGCGATTGGGACGCACGACGCTGGTCGCGCTTGGGAGCATTCGAGCGACTGCGCTGGCCGCCACGGGCGTAGCGGGGGTTTGTGGGGTATGCCGAAGAGACGCCGGCAGCGCGCGGGGACCCGG
>CASFXG010000012.1 GCA_949298635.1 uncultured Coriobacteriaceae bacterium
AGCGCCTCCCCGTATTCTCCGTCAGCCTATGCTCTCGACACGCCGATTACCTCAGCGCGACCCGAGCATTACCCCGCAGCGCCCCTACCGGCGGCGCCGGACAACCGCACCAGCCGCAAGCGCTACCGCTCCCAACGCGGCGGGAACACCCACCGCCAGCATGGTGGCGTCGCCCGTTGCGGGAATCGCGTCATTGCCCTCAGAGCCGGAGCCCCCGTCGGAAGGCTCGGCCGGATCTCCGGTCGCTACGTAATCCGGATCATCCTTGCCGCAATCGACGCACACTCCGTCTTCGTAGGTATGGCCCGTAGCGGGAATCTCCTTGTACGTCGTATAGGCGCACCCTTCGCAGGTGACGTACTCCTCCCAACCGGGCTCGGTGCAGGTGGGCGCCTTAGCGTCGTGGTGCACGAGCGTGTGCTCCTCATAACCGGCGACGACGTTCGTGTCGTTTGCCGGCATCGTGAAGATGGTCGTAGCGTCGTGCCAATCCTCAAAGTCACCGCCGCCCGTATCCACCACGTACCAGTTAGTGAAATGCCCATAGTCGTCAAACTCCTCGGTGGAGATGGTCACCTCGGCACCCTCGGCATACATGCCGCCACCCGTGCCACCCTGAACGCGAAGCTCGTAGAGGGGCGTGGCGGGCTCGATGCGCAGATAGGCGCTCTTATCTTCAGCGTAGGAATACGGATCGTCCTCAGCCCGCACGACCTCACCCGTCGGCGACGTCGCCCACTGATACCAATCGGGATTGCTACCAAAACTGACGCTGCCACCGTTCTTGGACACGTAGATGGCGCCAGCCCCGCCCTCAAGCGTGATGGTGCCGCCCGTGAACTCGGCTACGCCGTTGGTCATAAGGGCGTAGGTGATGTCGGCATCGTCAGTCTTGGAGACAGTCGCGTCCACCGTGCCGCCGCTGATGCGAACGGCATTGTTACCGTAGAGCGCGCCCATGACGCTCTCATCCGGGTCGGTGGTCACATCGACCGTAACCTTGCCGCCGGAGATGACGAGCTCGTCGCTGGCGCCGATATACCAACCGCCCGTGGCATCGATATCGGTCGTTTCGCCGGAGATGGTCACGGAGCCGCCAGCGATAGGCCGTCCAGTTGCGATGACCTCAATCTGCGAATCCGTGATGGAGATGTCCTGCTTCGCGTAGATCGCATCAGTACCAGAAACGTTGAGATCGGAATCGCTGATCGAGATGCCGCCTCTTTGAGCATTGACGGTCATTTTGCCCGAAAGCACGAGATTCGAGCAGTTCTCGATAACCACGTCCTTGGCGTCGGAGTACAGCGCGGCGTTGCCTGCCGTGACTGTCCCCGTCGCGTCATTGAGCTCGACAGTACCAGCCGCAGCGAGACCATGGGCGACGTCGGTCAAAGTGAGCTGCACGCCATCCTTGGCAACAAGGTCGCCAGTGGTGTAGGTAGCATAGCTATTCGGCGACTTGAGGGTAAGCGAGCCGCCGCTCACCTCAATGCCGCCGGCGGGCGCGTAAAGCGCGTAGCTGTTGTTGGACGTCGCGGTAACCGTACTGTTCGTAAACGTCAGCGCACTATCGTTGTCCCAAATGTAGACAGCAATCGTTCCGTTGCACGTAGCGTTGAGCGTCGAGTTGGTCACCGTTATCGGTCCCTGCGCATCGATGGCGAGAAAATCTCCGATCGAATTGACCGTGAGCGAGGCATTCGTGACGGAGATGCCGCTCGTGCCACAGAACCGTCCCGTCGCCTTCACCTGCGCGCCATCCTCGATGGAGACCGTTGCCTGACCGCTCACGGCAGATCCTCCGGAGGTTGTCCCCTCAGCCTGAAGGACGGTCCCCTCCCCTTTCACCGTGAGCTGCTGCTGGGACTGCACGACACCGTGCGACTCCACATAGGCACCTTCGCCAATCGTCATGGTTCCGTAGGCTACCACGGCATAGTTGCCATAAGTCTCCTCCGTCGATGCCACGAGCTGCGTGCCGGCGCCCGTCACCTCGACGTTGCCGCCCGCCGAAAGCGCAAGGTACGCATTGTCCCCAGTAGCGCTCGCGCTCACCTTTGCACCACTTTTGATGACGACGTCGCTCAAGTTGGACTGAATGGCGCAATCGCTCGCCGTCACAGTGAGCGACACGCCGTCGACGACAATGTCATCCTGCGCGCTGATTGCACCAGCGGGAGCCGTCTGGGAAACCGAGAGGCTGCCTGCACCAGTGAACGTGACAGAGCAGTTCTCGTGCGCAACGATAGACCCGCACGAGTTCTTTCCCATGATCTCGATGGTGAGGTCGAGCACAGAGCCGAGCTCAGTCTCGATACAAGCGCCCGAACCGGAACTCGTGCCCTTGATGGTGGCGTTCTCGAGCGTGAGCGTCTGCGTGTCTGGATCGTAGGACACCGTGCCGTCGCGGAGCACGTCCGCCGCGTTCGCGCTCGTCACGTCAACACCGCCGACGGACAGACCGTACTCGACCACCGGAGTCTTCCAAGCCGCGCTCGCCGCGCTCTTGGCGCTGGTTTCGCTCGCACGATACTCGAAGTTTTCCTCGGGACCCCAGGCGCGAACGTCGAAGGCGTAGGTAGCGCCGTCTTTCGGCGCGGTAACGACGGACGTGAGCTCGCAGCTGGTATCCGCGATGGTAGTACTACGCACCTCACTCGTGCTGCCGTCTGCGGTCGTCTCGTAGAAGGTGACCCGGTACTTCGCAGCGTTCGCGACGGCGTCCCACGAAGCGGTGAACCCGTCATCACCCGTCCAGGTGAGGTTAGAGGGCGTAGCAAGCTGCACGAGCCGCCCGGTCGTGTAGGAGTAGCTGTAGGCATTCTCCGCCCTGCCGACCTCCTGCATGGTGCCGTCTGCCTGCTTCTCGTAGTACACGAACGTGACGGGGTGGACGACGTTCAATCCGCTGACATCCCCCGTACCGATAGCACCATAGAATTGCTCTGCCGCTTGGAAGAGATTCTCAATATCGTAGGTGTACTCCCCGTCCACGGAGGGCACGCAATGATCAGCGCTGCTCGGCCCGAACAGCAGAGGGCGAAGGTCGATCCTGCTGTAATAATCCCCCTCCGCATCCCAGTGCAGCACGCCGTCGTCGTCAAGCCGCGGATTCGGCGTGAAGTCCTGCGCGAACGCCGTCGCTGGCAGCAGCAGCAACAACGCCGCCAGCGCGCACGCCAGCATTGCCACAAATCTCTTCTTCATGCCCTACCGTCCTTTTCATCAAGCCGTAGCACGCCGAAAGCGCACATATTCTCTTTATTTTCAGCGAAAGGTTGAGGGGGCACATCCTTCCTGCGCCGGGGCAAAACGGATGACGCGCGGGGAGGGAAACCCATGACAGCACTACGATGGCATAAACTCTACGACAGCATGAACTTGCCCAGATCCTGCCGACGCTTGACGCCGAGCTTGGTGAGCGAGCGCGAGATGTAGCTCTTCACGCTGTTCACCGAGACGCCCATATGCTGCGCGATCTCCTGGTTCGTCCAGCCGCGCGCGGCAAGCATGGACGCAGCGAACTCCGTAGTAGTGAGGTCGTCAGCCACGTCGTCGCCGATCGCGGGATTGTGGACGCGCCGCCAACCAGCGGAGAAACGATACGTGATGGCGATGATGCGCTTGAAGTCCTCCGGCCACCGGGGCTTGAGCTCCGCCTCGAGCATGCCGCCGAGCAGCCCGTGATGCTCACCGAACGCCTGGATGAGGTCGTCTGGGCGCGCAAGTTCCCACGCGGCGCGCAGGTGCTCGCGGGCGCGGGCAGTCTCGCGCAAGCTCATGAGGTCCATAACGGCGATGAGGTGCAGGTAGATGGAGGGAATGGGATACACGTCCTCCTGCGTCATGAGCGCGGTCTGGGCGATGCCGAGGCTCTGCGCGTAGTCGCCCGCGAGGTAGACCGCGTGCGCCTGCACGTAGCACGCGAACGCCCGCAGCCCGGGCGGCAGGAGCGGGAGCACGTCCTGCGCATGGGGCAATCCCTCGGGCGCAGGCAGATGCAGCAGCACGCTCGCGGTCTGGGCGATGAACGCCTCCGCGGCACGGAGCTGCGGGCACTCTTCCGACGCCGCCGCGATGGTGCCGCGCGCCGCCTCGAGTGCGCGCTTCGCCCGGTCGATGCGCCCAAGCGGCAGATTCGCATATGCGCAGATGAGGCAGGCTGAAAGGCGCGTATCGAAATCCTCGCTCGTTAGATAGCGCGTCGCTGCGGCGGCGGCTTCTTGCGCCCTGCCGCTGAAGTAATAGAACTCCGCCTGTGCGATGTCGCGACGCTGCCCCGGTGCGAGGGAATCGACGAATTCCGCGCACGCCCCCGGCGCAAACGGCGTGTTCATGAGCGGCATGAGACCCGCAAGGGAACCGGGTACGCGGCGTGGGCGGGACGGGGTGGCCTGCAGAGCGGAATCGGCACGGCGCGGATCGTTCGGCTTGCGCGCGTTCACAGGGACGCCCCACGAGCGGCCGAACTTCACCGCGCCGTCGATGCGACCCTCCGCACAGAGCCGCTGCACGAGCCGCTCCGTCACATTCCACCGCTGGGCGGCATCCTTCACCGTCATGTATTCCACGGCGAGCCCTCCCTGCTGTCCCTGGGCGCGGGGTTCGTTCGCCACGCGCGCAAACCGTTCGTTATTGCGAACACTATGCTACAGGAAAGGCGGTGATTCTATTCGCTTATCCGCACAATTTACAAGCTAGTGGTGGCAGGCGTGCTCCTCGCCCATAACGGGAAGGGTTCCCGCAGCAGCCATGTTCGCGACCTCGCCTACGTTCGGGGTCTCGTTCTCGAAGTAGACCGTGATGCCCGCCTGAGCGAACCCCATCATGGGACGCACGCCCATGCCCGCGGCAACGATCGCGTCGACACCGTGCTCGGCGAGCAGGGAAACGGGCCGCATGCAGCCGCCCTCTTCGTGCGGCGGGTTGTCGATGACCTCCGTCGCGGTAATCGTGCCGTCTTCGACCGTCACCACGGTAAAGCAGTCACAGTGGCCGAAATGACCCGAGCGCTCGCACTCGAGGCCGCCCGCGCCCATGGTTGGAATAGCGATCTTCATGAGGTTGCCCTCTTTCTTCGTGCAGGCACTTCGCTTTTGTGCCCGTGCCCGTACCTTATGCTGCTTGACTACTGCGCGATATCCTCCGCGATATCGATGCTCTCGCCCTGAAGACCCACGTGGGCGCCGGCGGCAGCCTTGTTGCTCTCCGCGTGCACGATGAGCCATTTATCGGCAGCCCAGAGGAGCGGGGCATCGCCGGCGTTGGCAAGCGCAGAATCGAGCTCCGGCAGAGGGCCGTTCGTGCCCTGGGGCAACGCGACGAGCGTGCGGAAGCCCTCATCGCCTGTCTGACAAGGCGCGTAGTGCAGGGTGTCGGCAAAGACTTCGACGAGCACACCGGCAGGCACGCGGAACGCGCGCACGAGCGACATGTCGAGCGTGGCGTCGACACCCATCCCCTCTATCTGGTGCTGCTTCGCAAGGAGCAGGATGAAGTCGTTCGCACCGAGGTTGAACTCGCTGGAGCGGTGGTACTCCAGGGCGTTGAGACGCGTGTTATGACCGCAGCACCAACCCAGTTGAGTGGGACGACCGCCGAAGAGAAGCCCCTTGAGCGCAGGCGCGACCTCGAGTTCTTCGAGTGCGGCGGCGCTAGCCTCGTACTTCGTGCCGTCCTCCGGGCAAGGCGCGTGCTCGGCGAGCGCGTGGACCACGGGCTCGGTGAACGCGGCGGGAACATCTGCCCACACGCGACCATAGTTGCGGAATGATTCGTCATAGATAGATTCGATGAGCATGGTGTCTCCCCTTCTTCTGCTGGGATTCGACTGACATGCAGCGCGGACGGCGCACCCGCACCGGCAACGTCGCATGCGTCGATTATCGCACGATTCGCATGTACAGATTCGCTCTACATCCCCGTTTATCGTCGATGTAGGTCAAATTCCTGTAAGTTATGCTTCTCAATGTCAGCTTTGGTGGCGCAGTTCAAAACAGATAGAGAGGAGGCGTCGAAGGGGCTCTCGGTTACGCCTCGATGCGAATCACGATGCTCGCGCCGCCGAGTTCGGGGTCGATAAAGCGCGCGTCGCCGCCATGCTGCCACGCGATCGTCCGCACCACAGAAAGACCCAGCCCGGTACTGCCGCTCTTGCGTGAACGACCCTCTTCCAGGCGTACGAACCGACCGAACACGCGCTCGCGATCCTGTTCCGGGATACCCGGCCCATCATCGCTCACAACGATCTCGACGAATTCGCCGTCCGCGTTCTCAACATTGCGGCACGAGATCGCCACGCGACTCCGTGCATAACGCGCTGCGTTGTCGAGCACGTTGCGCACCGCATGCGAAAGCGCCTCGTGATCTGCCGTGCACACCACCGGCTCCACACCGGAAACATCGACCTCGCACGACGCCCTCGCTTTCAAAGACGAGGCCTCTTCATAGAGCAGGTCGCACAGGTCGAGCTGCTGCTTGTCCAAACGCGACACGCCCTCATCCTGGCGCGCGAGCAACAGCAGGTTGCTCACAATACCGCCCAGACGCTCGTTTTCAGAGAGCAGGTCGTTTGCAAGCGTATCCGCGTCAACCGCGTCCGGATGGTCGCGCATGGTCTCGAGCATGACGCGAATAGCCGCCACCGGGCTCTTGAGCTCGTGCGACGCATCGGAGACGAAACGGCGCTGCTCCGCGACGGCAGCCTCGAGGCGCGCGAGCATATCATTGAACGTGGTTGCCAGCGGTTCCAGGTCGCGATCGTGCTCCGGCACGGGCAAGCGGCGGCTCAAGTCGCCGATGGATATCGTCGCGGCCTCCGCGCGCATGCACTCGACCGGCGCGAGCGTGCGCGCGACGGCGAACCACGAGAGCACCGCGACTGCGCACAGGGAGCCAAGCATGGCGATGGCAAGTACGATGGCGACCGTCCTCATTGCCTCGCGCGCGGGAGCGAGCGACGTCAGCGCGGCGATGGTAACCACACCGTCGGGCGTCTGGACGCCGCGCTCCACCACGAGGATCGGCCCTTCGATACCGAGCGCCGTAGTGGCGTCGATGTGCATCTCCTCGACCGATACCGAAAGTTCCTGGGCAGACGATGCGCCCGCCTGCTCCGCCACGAAAGGAAGCCGCTGCTGTACGAAACGACGCGCGTATGCATGGATACGGCCGCGCGCCGAGGCGTCGCCGTCGTAGCCGGAGTCGCCCCCGTCGTCGTAGCCGGAGTTGCCCCCGTTGTCGTAGCCGGAGTTGCCCCCGTCGTCGTAATTCGAGGCAGCTTGTTGCGGCTGCGACGGAGCGGGAGCAGACGAATACCCGCTGTTATAGTTCGAAGAGGCTGCCGGCACGGAAGCTTGCGGACGTGACGGGCTACTTTGCGGCGTTGCCGAAGAATCCGCCTGCTCGCGCTCCTCCGTCTGCGGTGCCGCGTCATCGACATTGTCTTCGGCAGGCTGCTCCTCAGCCATATCGAACGTCAGCGAGACGCGCTCACGCTCGCCGCGGCGCTCCTCTCCCGGCGCCAGACCACCCTCCGAGATGGGGGCCACGTCGCTCGCCCAATCGCTCGACGCCACCACATTTCCAGACTCATCGATAATCTGTACAAGATCGGCACCGGTTCCGCGCAGCTCGTCGGGCATCTGGCCGGCAGCGACCTGCGCTTCGATCTCGTCGAGGCGCTGATCAAGGCTGCCCGAGATGGTGGCGCTGATCGCCCAGCCCGTCGCCAGGGCAACGGCGGCCGTAATGGCGACCATGGCAGCTGCGCACACCGCAACGGTGATTACCGAAACCTTCCCTCGAATGCTTTTGAAAAGATGCATGGTCTCTCCCTGGTTTCTGGCCGATGCGCCCCGCGGTGTCATGCAGGCTGGCGCGCCCGTGCGACATCGCGTTTCCACGCGGCAGCACGTCCCAGCGGCATCACCCGTACCGGACACCGGCCTTGCGTCGCCCTACGCCGGCTCGGACATCCGATACCCCACCCCGCGCACGGTGTGGATGAGACGCTGCCCAAACGCTGCGTCAACTTTCTTCCGCAGGTAGCCCACGTACACCTCGACGACGTTGTCGCCGCCCATGTACCCCGGCGACCACACGTGGTCGAGAATCTGCGTCTTGGTGAGCACCTGCCCCGCGTTGTACATGAGGTATTCCAGCAAGGCGAACTCGCGCGGCGTGAGCTCGATCGCTGTGCCGCCGCGTTCGACGGCCTTGGAAGCCGGGTCGAGCGTGAGGTCACCCACCTGCAGCTTCGCCGAACCCTTGCTCGCCCCGCGCCGCAGCAGCGCTCGCAGGCGCGCTACCAGCACCACAAGCGAAAAGGGCTTCCGAAGAAAATCGTCGGCACCAATATCGAGCGCATCCGCCTCGTCGTACTCGCCGTCCTTGGCGGTGAGCATGAGCACCGGCGTCGTGATGCCTGCGGCGCGCAGCTCTCCGCACACGTTGTAGCCGTTCATGCCGGGAAGCATGATGTCGAGCGTGATGACGTCGTACGCCTCCGTGAGCGCCATCTCCAGACCCGTGTTGCCGTCGCAGGCGATATCGACGGTGAAACCCTCGTCTTCCAAGCTCGCCTTGAGGTACGCGACGATGTTCTCCTCGTCTTCAACGACCAAGACGCGCATATGAATCCCATCCATTCCGTTCCGAGCGCACCGTGCAAGTCGATTCTACGGAGAAGGGCGCCCGCCCTTGCAGCGTAGCGCCCCTCCTTCGGCAAGCGGTAGCTCTATCCGAAAAGCCTTACCGTTTCCTTACAGCATGTAAAATAACCCCAGGGGTTTTTTAACATCGCCGCGCTAGTCGTCGTAGCCGCTGTCGGAGTCGTAGCCACTGTCCGCGTCGTAGCCGCTGTCCGCGTCGTAGCCGCTGTCGGAGTCGTAGTTGCTGTAGCCGCTGTTGCCCGTAGCGGGAGCAGAGACCGCGGGTGCCGAAGCCGCAGGGGCGGGCGCGGGTGCGACGTAGGCAGAAGCGCCGTCATCGTAGCCGCTGTTTCCGTCATCCCAAGAATCGTCGTAGAGGCTGTCGCCCGATTCGTACACGCTGTTGCCGTCGTAGTCTGTGGCTCCGTCGTAGTCCGTGGCACCATCGTCGTAGTTGGTGTTGCCATCGTCGTAGTCCGTAGCACCCGGGGCGGGAGCCTGCGTGGTCGCCGGAGCCTGGTTCGCGCCATTGACGTCGTCGCCGCTTGCTACCACGCTCTGTCCCTTCGTCGCACCTGAAACCAGAGCGCTTGCCGCCGACGTATCGCAGCCGGTCAGGAAGAGCATGCCGCACAGGCCGATCATGCACAGGGGGACGAGGGCGAGCTTGGGGTTGGCGAGGTCGAGCTTCTTCATGATGTCCTCCTTCTCTTGCGTTCCGCTTCGAGCGGTTTTCGCTAATCCGTGCGCCTTCCTCTGGGCGCATGGTCATAATGCCGAAGGAACCTGAGAAAAAGCTGAGAGAATCTGCCGCGGCTCTGAGCGCGCAAATGGGGTATGAACGGGATATGCCGGGCGCAGAACAACCCAAGGAGGAGCACCCATGACCAGCCTCGAGAACATCCGCGTGTTCACACAAAGCGCCATCCGCATTCAGGGCGAAGATGGCGTCGTCATCTACCTCGACCCTTTCAGCCTCACGGATGCCGAGGCTGCGCACGACGCGGACTACGTATTCATAACCCACGCGCATTACGACCACTTCTCGCCGGAGGACATCGCACGCGTGGCGGGCGACCATACCGAGCTCGTGGCGCCGGCAAGCATGGGCGCCGAGGTGGCTCGCGTGGCGGACGAGATCGGGGCGACAGCCGTGCACCTGCTGCAAGCGGGCGGGCGGCTCGAGCTGCCCGGCGTTGCCGTCGAGGCCGTACCCGCGTACAACGTGGAGCCGGAGCGCCTGGGCATGCACCCGCAGGCAAACGGTTGGCTGGGCTATGTGCTCGCCGTCGACGGCGTGAGCTACTACGCGGCGGGCGACACCGACCAGAACCCAGATAACGAGCACGTGGCGTGCGACGTGGCGCTCGTGCCCATCGGCGGGACGTACACGTGCGACCCACATCAGGCCGCGGCGTTCGTGAACGCGCTGCGCCCGAAGGTCGTGGTGCCCATCCACTACGGCAGCATCGTGGGCGTGCAGGAGAACTTCGACGAATTTGCCGCCGAGGTCGCGCCAGAGATTGAGGTCGTGCGGAAGGTTGAGCGGTAGAGCGCTGCGCCCCGCCAACGCCCCATACCAGGCTACGCCACCGCAACAACCGGTTCGAGCAGATCCTCTACCCGGCAGTGAAGCACGCGAGCAATCTGCGCCACGGCGAAAGCTTGCGCTCGGTTGATATCCTTGTTGCGCTGCTCATACATCTGTATCGACCGCAGTGAAACGCCAGATAGCCCGGCGAGTTCGCGCTGTGTGTACCCACAGGCACTCCGCATGCGCGCAAGGTTCGTCTGCCCCCGATAGCTTGTCATCCGCTCCGCAAACAACTGAGCCACACGCTCTTCGGATGCTTCGTGCCACGGGTCGTACAAGTCGACAAGCACATCGAACGGCAGCACATCGAAAACCGTACGGAACGTAAGCGCAAACCTCCATTGGAGGTACGCCGCGATCCAGCCCGCCCAATACTCAGACGTCCTGTCTGGCCGAAAGCCCTGCTCGATCATCGCCTGCTCATCGTCGTAACCAAGCTCGCAACACATGTCCCAGAAGAGCTCGATGCCCGACCGCCCAGAAACCACCCACGGTGCCCCCGTTTCGAACTGCTGGGCAAGCCGACTCGACGCGAAAAGGTTCGCAACCTCAAATCCTTCGGCACCGTAGTCCCAGACCGCATAGTCGAAGAAGCATGCGAGGCAGGACATGGCGTCTTCTAGGTAGAGGACGTCGTACGCGCGGGCAGCGACGTCGCGGCCTTTAGAAGAGACGTGGGTCATGGGGATCGACCTCCTCGAGCAGGATATCGCGAACATACAGCCCGGTGCGATCGAGCTGCGCACAAAGAGATTGGTACTGGCTCCGCGCACGGCGATCGCGTTCAGCCCTACGCGCGTGATAGATCTCGCAAGACGCAAGTTCATAGCCGGTACATTGGATGCACTCGAACGCCTTCGCACTGATAAGCGCAACCTGCTCGCCCAGATTTCCCAAACGCATAGCCTCGGAAAGCTGCGTTACGGAAATCGTGTTGTTCAAAAACGCCCGCGCGAACGAAAAGTACGAATCGTCCGCACGGTATCCGCGGATGATATCGAAACCCGATATGTCGATGAGAAAGCGATCGAGCAGGTAGTCGCGAGCGGCTCGGGCAATGGCGTTCGAGAGATCGACGCGGCGATTTGCGAGCAACAAAGCAAGCCAAGTGAGCACCGAATATTCCGAGCTAGAAAGGTCGAGGATGGCGAGTTTGTCCGTAGCAAGCTCATAGCGATTCGCAAACCCATCCGCCTCACCAGGGCACGCCCATTCCTTTGCAAGGTCTTCATGCTCGGTACAATAGAAGCCTGCGCCGTAGTCGTTGTATGGACGGCACAGCTCCAAGCGCGGTTGCTTAACGATTTCGGACGACCCATGCCAGAGAATCATGGCGCCACCGCCTTCGCTTCTGTATCTGAAGTATCACTGTAGTGATAGTAGCACAGAAGCAGGATGAGCTATACGGCTGTTTGTCTCCCAACTTGCAGACCGCTCACCCATGTGCTCAAAGACCGCAGTCGTCCCCATGCGATACGATGTCCTAAAGACGCAGACTCGCCATCGTTCACCGTTTGAAAGGACACACCATGGGAATCTTCGGCTCGCGTGAGGAAAAGCTCGAAAACAAGGCACAGCAGTACCGGAACGACGGCATGTTCCAATACCAGGACACCGTGCGCTCAAGCCTCGCGCCCAAGGACGGCAAGGTGCACGTCGTGATGCTGAACAGCTTCTCGAAGTTCCTGAACCAGACGTTCGAGTGCGAGAACAAGTACAGCGGCCAGATCGACGCGATCATCAGCGCCATGCAGGACGACGGCTACGAGATCCTAGATGTGAAGTTCAATTCGATCCAAGGCCAGGGGCTCACCGGCAGTATGGAGGGGTTTCATATGCTGGTGATGTATAGGTAGGAGTGGATGTCTGGCCATGAACGATAAAGACCTTTTGGAAAAGATCGGGATGACCGAAGCTGAAGCCGATGCTCGAGGCACCACATATGAGAATGACGAGTGGGACGAATCAGCATTCGAAAAGCCCCAGTGCGGCAAGCCAGATGACCACTCGTCCGACATTACAGATTCAGGCGCGGCGGGCATGTCGCAGGCCTCCTGCTAGATTCCCTTCCCTCGCTCTATAATCAACTTACCTCTCCTCCTCTTTACCAGAAAGGGTAAGTCGCATGAAGGCGGTCGAAGCTCAATTCCTTTCGTTGCTCGGATCCGATTTGACTCAATTTGTTATTCCGGTATACCAGCGCGTTTACTCTTGGGATGAACGCGAATGCCAGGATCTTTGGGATGACGTCATGCGGGCAGGAAAGAACGGCAAGCAGCACTTCATCGGCTCGTTCCTATATACGCCGCAGAGCGCTGCAACCGCAACATCCCTTAAGAAAAAACTGCTCATCGATGGCCAGCAGCGCATGACTACACTGTCCCTGCTTCTTGCCGCATTCTTCGAATGGCTTGAGGAGGACATCACTCGAGGCAGCTTTCTCGAAGACATTAAGGTGAGCGCTCTGCGCAAGCGCTATCTCTACAACGATGATGACTACATCGGTGACTCGCGCTATCGTCTCGTTCTCTCTCAAGATGATCGCCCGACGCTTTTCGCCATCGTAGGAAAGACTCCCCTACCAGACAGTCCCTCCCAGCGAATCGTATCCAGCTACGAGTTCTTCAAGCGCAAAATCCAGGCAAAGCACTTCGATGCCAAATCGCTTTGGAACGGCGTTAAAAACTTGCTCATTATTGACACTGAACTTAACGCGGAAACCGACAACGCACAACTCATCTTTGAATCGATGAACTCCAAGGGCAAACCGCTCACGCCAATCGACCTCATTCGCAACTACATTCTCATGCGGCTCGACATGAACACCCAAACCACCCTTTACGAAAGCTACTGGCGTCCGATAGAACTCATGTTTGGCCAACAGCGCGAAGATGAATTCAATGCGTTTATCTGGTACTGGCTTTGGCTTAAGGTGCCTAAGAGGGCACCAAAAGAGAACGAAGCCTATCAGGAGTTCAAGGGATACTGCGAAGATAACAAGCTTGAAGACGACCCCAAAGGACTCCTCGAAGAACTGCGACAGTATGCGACACGATATGTTCGCATGTTCATGGATAAGGAACAGGATCCCGATCTCGCACCCGTCTTTAGACGAATTACCAACCTGGGAGTTAAGCCCGTCCGTCCGCTCATGCTCTCGCTCTACGCACTTTATGA
Organism: uncultured Coriobacteriaceae bacterium; assembly: GCA_949298635.1. Taxonomy (GTDB): domain Bacteria; phylum Actinomycetota; class Coriobacteriia; order Coriobacteriales; family Coriobacteriaceae; genus Enorma. Next base: position 13,423 of record CASFXG010000012.1, read on the forward strand.
ATCTAGCCGCCTAAGCAAAGCAGATTTCATTGAACTGTGTGCATATCTCGAGTCGTTCCTCTTCAGGCGCGCCGTCATTGGCCGTTTCACCACCGGTCTGAACAACTTCTTCGCGGGAATGTATCAAGAACTCGAAAAAGCCGAGAACCCAAAAGAATACGTTCTCGCCATGCTCCTTTCTCATGGCGAATACATGACGGCGTACTTCCCCACCGATGAGGTGTTCGCTGAAAGCCTCAAAACACGCGACCTGTACCATCGCTTCTCAAAGGGACGGTATTGCCTCGAGCGCTATGAGTCGTTCTTTAATCCAAAAGAACCAGTCCCTAGCAATTTGCAGATTGAGCACGTTATGCCGCAAAGCATCGAAACTTCCGAGGCTTGGCAGGCGATGCTTGGCAATGACTGGGCAGAGATTCACGATGAGCTCTGCAATACGCTTGGCAACCTCACGCTCACTGGGTACAACCAGGAATACTCCAACCGCCCGTTCAAAGAGAAACTCAATCTTCCTAACGAGGGATTTAAGTCGAGCAGCCTTCATCTGAATAAGTTCATTGCGCAACAAACGGTCTGGGACAAAGAGACCATCGAGGAACGGGGCGAACTACTTGCCCAGGAAGCCTTGAGCATCTGGCCATATCCAAAGCTCGATGAATCGATCGTCGACCTCTACCGCCCCAAGAGCAAGCAAGAGAAAGGATCTAGCTGGACGCTGGAAGAAAACCATCCCCTCCTTGCAAAAGGCGGAATATGCTGCAACTTCTTCGAGGAGCTTGTTGATGCAGTAGGCAATGACTTCCCGGATTGGGAAATGTATATCACCAAATACTATGTTGGATTCAAAGAGGGGGCCAAGCTCCATCTGTGTGTTGAAGGTCGTTCGACAAAGGGAGGCTGGCTTGCGCTTGGATTGTCACGACAGGTCGAAGAATATGTAGACCCGTATTCTCTCTGCCAAGATAAGACAATTGGCCCAGCCATGCCTACGCGCGTCGACCTAATTGATGAGGGACAGATTCCGGCGTTGGTGGAGTTGCTGAAGCAGGAATAGGAGATCGGAAGGACAACGCACTTTCATCTCCTGCTCCCACAATCCCCACTAAGAAACACAACGGCCAATTTGGCGCGTGAACACCCGTCTACCCTGACGCTAAAGGTGAAAAAGTCATGGCTCGTCAATTCTCAGCTTATCCACGTCGTTGACATTACCATGGGAAGAACGCGGCTCTTAACTGTGTGTCTCTCCGTAAGCGGAGGCTCAAAGCCAACGCACTTTTCATTGCCCCGGCACCGCAGTTCATCCGTGTTGGAATGTGTCTCGTGGAAAACGCGAGGGCTGGTGGCGCCATCGTTAAGAGTAGAGTTCACTTATATCCGCACTACCTCATCCCGGTAGTCGTCATCGTGGGCTGTCAAAAATGTCGTGGACAGTAATAAGTGATTATGCTACAGTAATTGTATGACGGTATTACACTACATCTAGATAGATTGGAGTCCGCCAATGCCGACCATATCTCTGCGAATCAGCGAAGAAGCGAAGGAGAAAATCACCAGCCTCGCCCAAGAGACGGGCGGAACCATATCCGGGGTCGTCCTCGACGCGGTGAACTCAGCAATAGGAGGCGCGCGAGCGAACTTCCCCGAGGACATGGCCCCGAGCAGCCTGGGCAGCGTGAACAGGCTGATTCTACGGAATCAAGAGCTGCTCCTCTCCATGTGCCCTGAACTCGACGAGCATGAGCGCTCCGACCACGCTTGCAACGCCCTTGTGCTCGAAAGGGGATACACCTCTGAGTACTCGCGCGTCTTCGCCTGCCTGTATTCCGAAGTGCCCTACAGCCTCAGCGAGGAGCTGTTTGGCATCCTCGACATGTTCCGTGTGCTCCGAGCATCCTACACCGCCCTGTCCGAGGAGGAGAAGGGGGAGATCGAGGAGCGCGACATCTCTTTCCGGGGGTTCGACCTGAACAACAACGTCGAATCGCCGCTTGTCGGTTACGTCAAATACTTGTTTGAGGACGACCGGTATACTGAGCTCATGGAGCCGCTCGGTCGCTTCTCAGACGGCGGGAACTCCCACCACCCTAACCTGGATATGTACCGACGCATGCGCCGCTGCTTCGAACCGATCTGGCGCAAGCATCTGCTCACGGTAAGCATGCTCAGTTTGGAAGAAATCAAGAAAGTTATTTCGGCGATACCCTATAACTCAGGTTACTAGGAGGGCGGTGCCATGCCGGAGGACATCAAGAGCATCCTCGAGCTCACGGCGATGTGGGCAAGGGGTTACGCCAACCATATGAAGTGGAACGAGGAGGCGAAGCTCAAGGCAGACATGATGCGACACATGGACCGATGGGGCCTCGTCACGACCGAGGAGATTAGAGTCGAGTGCCGTTCGCTGGGAATGCGGGAGGAGGACGTCCAGACCATATGTGGTATGCACGCGCGCCGCTTGCAGGGGCGACGCCTAGTCCCCCCACCGAGCTATAAAACCTTCGAGTACAAACACTGAGTGAGAACGGAGGCGACCATGTGAGCGAGGATGTGTCCGCTCACGATGGAGGAGGCGCAGGCCGTGCTGGATGCGCGCGCCACCCCCGACGCGTATGCGATTCGCTACATAGAGCGCCCGGGCTCCCTGCGCGATGCCCAGCCGGGAAGTCTCGTGCCCGTCTACGTGCCAAAAGACGGTGGCCTCGCCGTAGCTCGCCTCACATGGGGCTTCCCGCTCGACGGCAAGCCCAACGCGTCTTCAATACGCGCATAGAGTCCGCCCTGGAGCAGCTTCGCCTAGGCGGGCGCGGCATGTGGGCGAGGGCGATAGCGTAGGGCCGCTGCCTCGTGCCCGTCCGTGTCTTCTACGAGGGACACATGACCGAGAGAGTCGAGAGCGAGAAAACCGGCAGGCCAGTGCGCCGACATTATCTGTTTAGACTTCCCGGCGCCAGGGCGTTCCTGCTCGCCGCCGTGCGCGAGGGCGACCGGTTCTCGATCGTCGCCACCAGACCGAACGCCAACGTCGCACCCATCCACGACCGCATGCCGCTTGTACTCGCGCCCGGAGAGTCGAGCGTCTGGCTCGGACCGGACTTCGCGAGCCTCTCCAACCGTGACGCCGTTCGCCTGTCGGTCACGGCAGGAAGATAGCCGGGTCTGTTATAGGCGTAAGGCGTACGGCTAGCTCAACAAGTTCTGGATTGCGGCCTGAAAGAACGGCAGCATGACGCCAGCAAGCTTCGAGGCGCTCTTTGCTATGCTCGCGGCACGCTCGAGCTTCTCTGCGAAGCCCGTCTTGTCCTTTGACTTGGCAGCGCCATCAAGTTCCTTGAGTGCCGCCTCCGCCTCCTCTTTGAGGCTGTCCTCGATGTCCATGTCGACGAGCGCCTGAATCGTCATGCCCAAGGTGACGGTGGTGCTCGTCTCGGCTGTGGCGCTGGAGCTTGACATTGCGCTGGGTCCATAGTTCACGTTGTTGAACGTGGGATTGTTCTCAATCTTCACTGCTGCCTCCAAAGGAAAATCCCCTTCAACGTACTCTCGCCCCATATCCGTGATTTGAACGTGATAGGGCTTATCATCCGCCCACATAACCTTTATCAGACCCTTTCTGCTAAGGGCTTGATAATCGCTCAGTCGATCTTCGTAGCACTCGGGTGGTATGTCGCCGCCGTCCCTGTCGCAATCGGAGACAAGGCGACCGATTAGCTCGTCCGCGGAATCTCGAAGGTGGGCGAAACCCTTTCGCTCTCTGCGAACATTCTGGTAATGCTCACGCCCCCCGGGGAGGAGCCTCTGAACGAATGCCAAGGTGTGACTCATGTCGGTCTGCATGTCAATCATTCCGCAATCGCGCAGCACGATGAGGTCGTCACTTATGTTCCAGGCGGTAAGGTCAGCTGGCAACGAGTCCTGCGCCATCCAAATGCGGGCGAGTGCGTTTTCTTGGCAGTTGGTAAGTCCGTTCAAACTATGAACCTCCGCATATAGCTTCGTTTCGCTCGATAATTCGATAATTATCTTCTTGGAATCTAGTTCAGGCGCCCAGTATCTTTCCTCCACAGATACGTATCCCACAGGTACTCGACGAGGGTGATGCTAGAACCAACCGCGAGCTTGGCGTGGCGCACGAAAAGTGGCTCGAAGTCAGAGGCCTTGCCGTGGCCGGATCCCCAGCTATTCCGGTACTCCGCAATCCCTCCCACAAGCCCGGTGAGGCTCCCAAGAATTCTCTTAACCGTCTGGGCCTCGGGAAGATCGCTGGAAACGCTCTCGGTGTCTATGTCGAGTTTCTTCTTAGTTGCCTTAATCAGCTCATTCATATCCCAGCTGCTGGGAACCTCGACTCCGGTCTCCTTGAGGATGGTCTTGCAGCAGCTCTCCACAAGCTCCTTGGCCTTCCCGATGGCCTCGGTCGGGTTTGTCTCGCGCATATTCATGAGGGAGTCAATCTGCGCAGTCATGTACTCGGAGGAGAACTGTTCCTTGAGGTACTCGGACGCCCCCTCAAACGGATTGCGCCCAGCGTTTTCCCGGTCAAGGATAGCGCGAGCCTTGCGATAATAGCGGGCATACTCAGCGGAGTAGCGAACGGAGCTGTATGAGCCGCTTCCGTTCTCGTCGGGCCTGGTGTACTCGCCTTCATAGTGAAGCTCGTAGTACTCAAGCAGGTCGTTTAGTAGCTTGAGGGCATCTCTGTCCGGGCATTCGTTGAGATAGGCGGTGAGAGACTTCCCCTTGGACAGCTGGTAGCGTTCGCAGAGAGCGACCCCGACGCTCATAAGCGTGAAGTTGTCGAAGTCGTTGGTGGAGAAGTCGAGCACGTATCCACCCCTGTTGAACAGGGAAAGGAAGATGCCCTTTTCAAGCTGGTTTATCGCCAACAGTCCTCCCTGCCTATCCCAACATCTCCGACCCAAACTCTGCTAGCGTGAAGGCATTGTCCGCATCTGGCGCCTCGCGCTCGAACACCATGAAGTACTGGAACCCGGCACCGGCCATATCAGCCCACCTCGTACCCAGCCTCAGCTTGCGCTTGGCGTCTTCTCCAAGATGCTCGCCCTTGGTTTCAATAGCCATAAGCACACCGTCGTTGCGCAGCGCAAGGAAATCAGGATAGTGGTTGATGAAACCGTTGATGCTGAACTCGCCGGGCTTTCGCTCCACCACACGATGCCACCACTTCACACGCTGGCTGTTCGCGAGCAAATCAACCATCCTGCGCTCCAGGCCGTCAACTCGCCCGTCCTCGGCTTCGTAGAGACCTTTGTCATAGCTGGTCATGGGATTCGCCTGTACGAATGACTCAGGGAACCGGTACTCGGGTTCGAGTCTCACATCACCGCGAGAAAGCAACTTCCCAAAAGACTCCTCGCAATAGTCGTCCGCAAGGCCACGCACGGCATACGTTACGGAGCGTGCGACGTCGCCCGCGCTCTTATAGCATTCCTCTACAACGGGCATGTCCATATCGTCCACAACTCGCCCGATGTACTGCGTGAGCTGAGATCTTCCGTAGGTGTTCTTAAACTGACCTGACATAGCGTCAAGAACCGCTGCCTTGAGGCTGTCACGCTTGCCTTCATCGGTCATGGTCGCGAAAAGCATCGTCATATTATTTCGCTCGCTCAAGTCGAGCTGGCGAATCCGATACTCATCTACATCATCGGCGAGATCAATCTTGCGAGCTTCCGAGAACGTTAGCGGATTGATGCTAACGCAATCGATGCCGTACTTGGATAGCTTGAAATTAACGAGAAGATCTTCCCGGTCGAGCGGCTTCCAAATCTCGTCGTCGGTGAACAAACCCCCGTCCACACGAATCATGAACTGCGAGACCGCGAGCGCCTTCGCCGATTCGGCGACCGCCTCACGCATGCGATACACGTTGGATCCCCCTCCCAGGCCGTCAAGCAAAGCTGACGCGACATCCCCAGAGCCAGCCTCACGTTCAAAGCGCTCTTCCATGGAATCAGATTCGGCAAGAATCTCATCGATCGAAGAGACACTCTCGTCAGTTCTGCATCCGGCATTGCGCTCCGAGGCACGCAGGTCAAGACCTTCAAGATCTAGATCGTCCTCCCCATCGCCAGTGCCGGCAGCACCGGCACCCTCTACGCCCGGAGCAGAGAAGTCGATTTGTCCTTGAACGGCGGTAGGCTCAGTGTCAACTGCAGCCACATCCTCCTGCGAGAAGCCCACCCCGTTGAGGCCACGAACGACCTGTTCGAGCGTCGCGTCGAAATCAGCCGACGCTGTAAGCACATATGCGATGTTGAGACAACGCGCCCCAGCACGTGCCGCATAGGGCTGCCGAAGCACGCGACCCACAATCTGCTCAACGCTCACCTGCGAGCTCTTGTTGGCCACGGTAGCAAGCACGTAAGCGAAGGGGCAATCCCAGCCTTCCGCGAGCGCCTCCACGGTGATGATGAAGCGTATCGGGCACTCGCGACTCATGAGGTCAGAGCCGCCGATCTCGTCCACATCGCCTGTTCGCACAGCAATCTGCTCCTCGGGGATTCCACCCTCGACGAGCTTCTCCTTAAGCTTCTGATAGGTCTCGGCTCCCTCGGTGCCACGACGCTCAGCCTGGAAGAGCACGATTGGTCGTATGTAACGCCCGGTGCGCGCCTCATCCTGCTCGGCGATGGCCTCGAGCCTGCGCTGGAGCATAACTGCATCGGATATGGTCGTTCGCTTGTCCGGGCGGCGGTACACCACCACGGGAAGCTTAACCATCTCTTCACGCTTGAGCTGACGCGCCGTCGCCTGCGCGATAACGTTCGCACCCTTGCCAGGCGTCGCCGTAAGCTCGAGCACAAAGCGCGGATTGAGGTTGCGCAGCATATCGAGCGAGAGCTTCGATCCCGCATGGTGGCTCTCATCCACGATGACAATCGGGTTCGTACCAGCAAGGGCGGAGATGAGCGCGGTGTCGTCGGCACCCTCCACATCCACCGCCCTGCCCACATCCTGTTGGTAGGCAGTGAGTCCGGCGAGCGAGGAGTTCTCCGCGTAGGCGCGCCTCCCGTCCTTGTTCTTGAAGGAATCATAGGAGAGAACGAACAGCGTAAGCTGATCACCCACAGTTGCGGCGCTGAACGAGCGGCCCCTAAGCCCGTCCTCCTTGTCGAGCACCTCCACGCGTCCCGCGAAGTCACGGTCGAGACGCGTGTGCAGGAAATGCTCGGGGTTCCTGAAGTTACGGAGCGTCTGTACGAGAATCTCCCGCCTCGGCACGAGCCACACCACGACCTCATCGTGTGAGGGCAACGCATCCGAGAGCACATCGATAGCGCATGCGCCAATAAATGTCTTTCCGCCGCCAGTCGGAACCTTCACGCACACCTTCGGCACGCCACCGAGATCGTCGCGGTAGTGCTCGATCTCGCCCTGCCCAGGCGTGAGCCCGATTGCGTTCATGAACACGCCGTAGGCCGCAGCCGCATCCCCGGCCATCGCGTACGTCCTCGCGAAGCGACCGACCTCTCTGAGGACGTCCCTCTGGTACTGCTTCAGCTCCATGGTTAGATCCTCGCTATCTGGTCAGGGACACGCTTGAACACGACGTTCATCTCGTCCAGACGTTCAGGTGCGATGACGCAGCGATCCGCGTAGATTACGGTTGGCGCTCCCCTGCGCGGGAGCTCCCGCAACAGGTCGTAGGTGAGCGTCGTCTCCTCGCCAGGTTCCCAGGCGAGGTAGTAGACCACCCGGGCGTGCTCGCCGAGAAGATAGTGATGCTCGACAGCGAGATCTTCGTAAGGGGTGCGAGTCTCAGTCGCCCACACGTAGCGAGCGAGGTCCGCGCGCGTAACATCCGAGCTGATCGTCCCGTCGCCCCGAAAGAGCTCCGAACCGAGCTCGTAGTAAGAGAAGCCTGAGTCGATTCCGGCAACGGCGCTCTTGCCCTCACCGTAACCGTGTATGACACGGCGCACACGTTCGGCAGTGATGTTGTCCGCGTAGTCCATCATTTCGACCATGATGAAGTGGCGGTGCCCACCGTCACCCTTATTCACATTCAGAACGGCATGAGCGGTGGTTCCTGATCCAGCAAAGCTGTCAAGGATAAAAACATCTTCGTCGCTAGAATCGTAGAGAGAAACTATCCAGCTTATCAATGCGAGCGGTTTAGGCGTATCGAATGGCTTAGAACCGAAAATCGCCTTTAGCTCCGCAGTCGCATCTGAGTTATAGCCATATTTGTCAAGCCAAGTCGCCCAACCTATCGAGCGCTTTTCTTGACGAATCTTTTCAAAGGGAACCCATCTTTCTGTTTCTCCATTAACGACAACGCCTTTATCGTAGGGGCACAACTCCCAGTAAGCATATTCTGGATCTCTTAGAATCTCTTGCATGCCCGGATTCTTCTTACTCCAGCGCCAATGACCCTCAGTGCCATCATTCTTATACGGATACACAACCGTTCCGTCAGGCGCAGTTACTCCAAACCACTGATTGGGTCGATCTTCTCGTTGAGAATTACCTCCCCATTTCCTGAGTTCACGCCCCTTTTTATATGGTCCTTTACTGTCTTTAAGTGTCAGTTTTCCTGGCAGCACGACGTCTCTTGACAGCGATTCAATGCTGCCATTCGTGTAGATTAATATATATTCATGGCCATTTCGAAGTTTAGTCTTTTCTTTGCCACCGCTTGGTTCCGAGAGCCAAGGAGCGCATGCGAGACGATTAGAAGCCCCAAAAATCTCATTCATAATCTCACCGAGATTAAAGACTTCGTTATCGTCAATTGCTACAGAGATAATGCCATCCTTTGCAAGCAACTTCTGAAGTAGACGTAGCCGCGGGTACATCATACACAGCCACTTATCATGGCGGCTGAAGTCCTCGCCCTCTTTGCCAACGACCTGTCCGAGCCACTTCCTGATGCGCGGGTCATTCACGTTATCGTTGTAGACCCAGCCTTCTTCTCCGGTATTGTAGGGAGGATCAATGAAAATGCATTTGATCTTTCCCTCGTACTCGGGCAGCAGCGCCTTCAGCGCCTCGAGGTTGTCACCGTGGATAATCATATTTCCGCAGTCCGAGCCATGGCTGTCGAGTACGCCCTTCTCAGGTATGCGCTCGAGCACGCGATACTGAACGTCGCGGTGGTGGTTGACCACCTTCTCCTTGCCCATCCAGTTGAGAGTCGGCATTGCATAATCCTTCTTAAGCCTAGTCAGAAATGATTCGTTTAGATTTCGGAAGCTTCTGATATGCTTCTTCCAGCTCTTTCGGGCGAGAAATCGACTCCTCGCAGATCATATTCATCAACACAAACAAAAAGGATGCGTACGCGGGATCCTCGTTCAAATCAATCTCTCCCGGATGAACCGACTCGTTCCCTGCCAAGCGAATCGTATCCAGAGCTTTTGTAATTTGTATGGGAGCCGTTTTGGAGTATTCGGTGATATCACGATATAAATTACCTGAAGCCGCCTCTCCCAGCAAATACGATAGTAAATGTTGAAGTCCCAAGCGTAGCAAAGCTGCTGCAGAGCGCGGCGAGTCATTCAAAACGTGCGCCGCCTCAAGATAGCAATCTTTAACTTCCCCTGGCATATCCTGATTGGGGTCGTCAACTGTCGTGCACTTCGGATAGACCATCCGATCCTTACGCCATACTGTCATATGGCCACAATTCGTGCACTCCGCAAATGCCCAATTGCTGAGCTCAGCATTCGATGTCGCGTACCCGCCTGCCCAAGTATAAAATCCCGGTTCTTCAGCATCGTTTCCAGAAATAATGACTGAAGATGCCTGCTGAACACCATACAACCGTATAACCGCAGTGGTATCGCAGTATGGGCACGTATAAGAATGTCCCAATGGTATAGGAGCGATTGCTTTAGGCATAAGCCGCCTCTCTCTAGAATATCTAGATGAGATTATATCTTCCATCGATCGTCGTTCTTTACGGCATTAATTAATAGGTGCTGCCTTGTCACCGCTAGCATGCACCCCCTTCTACTGCATCGATAAGAACAACTTCCTCGATCTTCAGAATCGAAGGCATCCGCATAAAAGCAGCTTCCATCGCCTGCCTCTTCGGGTTTTCCAGGCAAGCATTACTGCGTTCAGGTTTTAGAAACTAAATCGATTCGTGAAAGTTTCGCCATCTCTCTCGTTCGATTTCTCGCGCCTTTTCATCGATTATTTCGTGCAAACGTCCTCTGTGATAGCTGAAGCGGTCGTCCTTTGGAAGAGACTCTGATATTGTCCTAATCGCCCTTATCTCGGCACGATATGCCGGCGCAAAGCCCTCTGCACCAGATCCAACATAAGAAGCAGAGCCAAAGGGAAGAATCCCAAACAATGTGCCATCCGGATCTCTACTCAGCAGGTCAATATATGATTCAACGCGGCTCTCGAACGGAATATACATAAGTGCTGTGGTATAGCATCTTGGAATGGAATCTTCCTCCAATCCTCGTCTAAGCTCATCAAAAACAAATTCCTGGACATCGAAGTCTTTGGCAAGGTAATTATTATGCACCAACAGGGCTCCGATGTCGTAGGTCGAGAAACCGGCGGTGGCATCCAAGCGATAAACGACCTCGCTCATTCTCTTCTTCGGTTCTTGAAGTCCTGAAGCGTGCCCCAAGCGACAGATTATCTCTTGTCTCTCAAAATTGTCACCCATTTTTTCAAGCTGACTGAGCAGGCAGCCAACAGGATCAAGCCCTTTCTCATCAAGATATCCAAACACTATTCCGAAGTAATCAAAATGATTCTGCAGATCATTCGCCATGTATATTTCCAACAAGCTGCCTAGGTTGTCGCTAAAACATGCATCAAGATAAAGCGTCGGGTTGTCTATCTGAAGAAGCGGCTGAAAGAAAGAACTTGCGTACTCAGGCTTAGATATAAGGGCGTCTTTAACAGCAGCGCAATATCTCCCTGCAAACCCAGGAGCTGTAGACTCTGTTTTAACAACAGCATCTATTTTCAATAAAACTTTTCCCGACCTTGCCATGGCAATGAGACAATCCAGATCATCCGCTGTAATAATTTGACCTGGTGCCTTCGCCACGCTGCTAGAAAACAGAGCCGCAAGCCCGTGGTCTCGCGCCTGATCAAGAAGCGAACGCCAACCTATTCGACGCGCAACCTCTTCAATAATTCTCGAGCCAAGTGCTATCTCCCGATCAGCATCTTGAATGCCGCAGAAAAACTCGAACATCTCTTCAATGTTGACATTCGAATCGCTCTGCGCCAGCAACGTTGAGAAAACTCTCTCGATAAGAGAACCAGCGCTATATGGCTCGAGCTCCCCTTTATCCCACATTTCCTGATTGATCCGAAGCATTTCCTTATATCTTTGAAAATCCCATCCCTTAGTTATGAAAAGCACTTCCTCTTCGTTCGGATCAAAGCTTTCCATCAGTCTCTCGCGATCAAAAACCGCTAAAGGCAATAATCCAAACATCTGTTCTTTGCTCTCTTGCAGAGATAACGTCTTACAAGCCAAGTAGCAGTGGTATATGAGAGCCTGTTCTTCTATGGAGACCGGCGTATAGCCAGTTGGAACATTCAAGGCGAACGTTTCGATTCCATCCTCTAAAAAGAAGCGGATTTCTTCATTGATTTCTCCTTCTTCTAATATGCCAACATGTGGGCGAAGAGTCCGCGCTGCCGCAATCCGATAGCCTGACTTCCCAAGCAAAGTGCATAGAAACGTTATCGCGCTTCTCCTGAGTGCGAGCGATGGCGTCGATTGCGGCATCCTAACGACAACAAAACGAATCCCCTCTTCGTCCGCTGGCTCGGTCGACGAATGAGAAAAGGCTAGATACTGTTCACAAAGCTTCAACCCGAAAAACTGTAGATTCTGAGAGTGCGGTTCATCGGCTATCCTATGCCCTAGTTCCTCGAGGAGCCTGCGCTCGTACACAAACCCAGTCACCACAGAGCACGTAGTTATTGCCAAAGTCTTCTCAATAACAGACTTGTATTCGCTTAGCTTGAAGCAGCCTTTCTGCACCCCATCAAGTAGAACAGAAATCGCACCGGGGTAGTGTTTTTGATCCCTCAGCTCACAGAGAATGGCAAGGCTAACCGGAACCTCGCCGATCACTTGTTTTCCGTAATTCCCTTGCTCCGATATCGGAACGTTTGAAGACGGCATCCCGCCAATCTCATTGCACGCAAAACGGTAAGCATCATCCGGTATGAGGGGATGGAGCACTTCCATGATTTCACGACGCTCCGTAATACTATAAGAGCCAGAGCTCATCCAAACTTGTTTGCAATCATGCTTGATTTTTGAAATGGTCTCGTCATCACCGAAGATAGAGATGAGCACGTTGAGGACCCTGACAACTCTCTGCCTATCACGAAGAACAAACATTGTAATAAACTCATACAGGTCAATGACATGCTCTTCAAATATGGCCTTATAGGTGCAGTAGTCTTGAAGATTCAGCTGCTCGAACTTAACAGCAATGACTCTTTCAGGACTCTCTAATACATCGAGAATATTGCGGTCATGGAGCTTCCTCGTCCTACGTTTCATTTCGGACAGCGTCATTCCCTCTGCTAGCAAGCTCTCATAAGCTGGGTCTCCCTCTCCGAAGTCGCACGGAGCATATACGCTCAGATATGACAGCAACCTCAAGTCGTCTTGATCAAGTTCGTCAATAAGGCCCTTGTAGAAGAGGTCCATTACAGCATGAGCACTCTCAATGCCAGAATAACCATCCCTTTCCGCGCACAATGCCGCCATTATCGCAAGCCTTAAGTTGCCGCGAGCAACTTTTCCAATTTTCTCAAGGAGGACGTAACTATTAATTCCGAAGTTATCTCTCACCAGCTCTTCTACTGCCCGATTATCCAGTGGTTGCAAAGGATATTCTTCGTATCTTGCTGAACGTCGCACGGCATTCAGCAGCGATCCACGTGCGTAGTCCCGCACGGTAAGCACAACTCGAAGACCCTCGTTCTTTAGAACTACCTCAAGAAGCTCGTCGAGTCCGTCCGATTGCTGCGCATCATCTACCAATAGAACGGCATCGCCCTCTGAAAGGAACTCGTTTATATCCTCCGCAACACCGTCCCCCCGCAGCTTAGATAAAACATATGATGCAACTCGCTTGTCTTGCGCATAGCGTTTAACAAGCTCGAGAGCCAACCTCGTTTTGCCACATCCGGAAGGACCGTGAATAACGACGATTCGGACTCGTTCAAGAGCGTCTCTAAGTTCCTCTAGTTCTTTGGTTCTCTGACGCAACTCACTCGATTGCGGGGTTGCGTAGCCCTTCCCCTCTTCCCGCTTTACCCATTCGCTAGGCGTAATGAGAGCGTCGACGCCCATACGGACATGCAAGTAATCCGCAGCAAGATCACGATACTTATTCGCCAAATCCAACGTGATTGTCTTTGGTCCTATCAATTCGACTCGAGGATCAAGTGCGATAAGTTTGCCCTCTTGCTCGGCGGTCAACCTCCATACGAGATGGCAACAAACTATTCTCCTGTTAAAACCTTTTGGTATTCGAGTTGAGACACAATCTTGAATATCCTTCTTCAGCTTCTTGTAAGAGTCGCATTGAGCAGTTGTGAATGGGATGAGTATTGCGTCACAATCTGTAAAACTATGCGCATCTGGAGTGCCCTTTGTCGTTTTGTTCGTCCCAGGTTGTGACCCAAGAGTCGTTATGGATTTGAGATCCAGCCTGCGGTAAATGTATGCCTCGGCAAGTTTCTGAAACGCCCCACCTTCGAGTTGCACCAGCTCACGTTCGATCAAGTGCTGCCTTGACATACTTATCTCCCCGAGTCGCATTTATCAAAAGACCTTACAGCCCCAACAACTCGCTATGGCTCCCCACTCGCGTCGCGACGAGCACAAGCCCCCTTCCTCGTCAACGCGGAGAGAAGCCAACCGAACTCGATATGGCACTCACGGCAACAAGATGAGTTCAGCCGAGCGGATGGCCGTACAACGTGTCTGGCAAAGCTTTCCCGTGCCTAAGCGCCCCGAGAGCCCGTTCGAGCCTCGAAAGTTACTTACCCCATCGCAACACGCCCCAATCGACCCATCCGCTCTAACGCATGCAACGTCGCCCCATGCCATGAAATAATGCCTAGTAAAAATCAACCCACGCCCTCATCACCTTCAAGGAGCCCGCATGGCACATATTGGCTGCGTCTGCGGCAACGGTGTCCGCGGCAACAGCATCGAGACCATCTATCGCTTTGTCTCCGACGACCTCATGAATGAGTATGCAGAGAGCGAGACATTCTTCCGCCTGCCCTATCTCCCCGGCGAAAAAGCGGAGATCTGGCTTTGCAACAAATGCGGACGCGCCATCTTCTTTGACGACGGCGGCCTGCGCGTAACGCGGTATATGCGTCCCGCCGAACCGACCGAATTCAGCCAATGCGATGAACCGGCGAAAGCGGGCGTGTTCTACAACGATAAGGTCTTCTTCGACGCCGACGGGATCTCAGATACCCCCTCGCGACTATGGCTTTTGAGCGAGGAGGATATGGCTGCATCCTCCGCCCTATAATTTACGCAGGCAACCGCTCGCAGCTTTCAACTAGCAATTGGCGAGACCCTCAAGGAGGCGTCTGAGTTGGCAGATATCACCCCGATCAAGTGCAACAGTACCGCACCCATCATCCAATACGAAATTGGCTTCCCTAAGCAGACCAACTTGCTTGGAGGAGCTGCGGCCAACGTTGTAAATGAACAAACCCGTGCGGGCATATCGGCAACTCTGAACGAAAACATCGAATGGACGTCGCACATTGACGAAGCGGATAAGCTCGATTACATCGTAGCGGTCAGCAGCGGTGTGCTCTCTGGCCTAATTGACGCCTTCTTTGTTGGGGAACTGTCCCTCAGTCGCGCAAGCGAATGGGGCGAGAAACAAATCAATCAGATCGTTATGAAGGTTGCGCGCAGCGAGGGTTATGAAGGCGATAATCTGCGCGATGCAATAAAGTCGCTCGAAAAGAATCACCCATTCGCAGCAGACGGAAACACGAGCGACTTCGGCGGCGGCCTGCAACATCATCTACGCGACTTCTCCCACCATTTCAGCCTTGGCGGATTGTTCTTTTCAATATTCACCCAGTTCACCGGCTTGGTGGTCGGCACGGATAAGTTTGGCACCCTTCGCGTTGTGCCTGTACCCGAATCGCATCGAGCATGCATTGGCAAGAACTTCCAAGAAAAGATTGCTTTTGGCACCATTGGCTGGTTTTTCCACATGGTGAGCGATATGGCGGGATCGAGCGGATCCCTCATGGGCGGTACAGGCATTCCCGGACCACTCGTCTCTTTCATGAAAGAGATCTCCGCGCTTCCGTTCTTTAAGGATTCAAACGGCAGCGATATGGGCTTCAGGCTTTGGGTTTCCAAGCTCTTCAACGGAACATTCCTCGCTGACCACGATGAAGACGGACGAATCATCAAAGATACGGTCAAGAAGTTCGACCTCCGCATGGAGATTGGCCTGCTAGGAGAAATCGGCCGCCAAGCTGCGCCCGCGCTCATCAATCAATGCGTTGTGCGCGGCTTTTACTTCTGCCGCAGGGTATTTAGGGAAATACACGACCTCAACATCCGTGCGCTCGCCGATCTCGATCAAATAGCGCCAGAAGATGTCCTGCCTTGGGGAACCCCAGCAATGAGGCGCATGGTCACCGTGTCCAGCGGCGTATTCACCGGTATCGACATGGCCGACGCCGCCGTACGCGCTCTTTTGAACAAAGACCCGGTGACGTTCCTTCTCAGAATCAACTATGTAGGTGTCGCAACCTTCGTGGTCTCATGCGTGGTAGATGTTCGAGCGACCCTGAAGGATAAAGCGCTTGAAGAAGGAGAGAGCCCGGAAGAGTCTTATGAGCGAGGGCTATCCCAGCTCGGTTGCCTCAAGCTCGATTTCTCCCAGGCGCGTATTCTCCATTCTCTAGAGCGCGCCATCGTCGCATACGATATCACCAAAGAAAAGAAACCAAAGCGAGCTGCGAGGAAGCAGGCGTGGCTTGAAGAATGGAGCATGAAGATAACCGAAACGGTCGGCCTCGTATGGGCGACAGACGCTGGTTATTATCTAGACGATGAAGCCGTTTTCAAAGCAATAGAAGAGCAGAGTGCCATCCGCACGAACGACCCCTGGCTTTGGCTCATTGCAATGGAGGCGGTGCGATTCACGGCTTACGCCCCGCTTCACGGGGGGAACGATAAAGCTTACAAAGGGCTCAAACTTGGCACGAACTACATCCGCGATGTGTTTTGTACGCGCCAAAGCGTTGTGCCAGAGAAGGAGCTCCGCAAGCTCGATAAAACAATTGATAGGGCTAAGATCTCTTTAGATGGCGGTGTTAAGAAGCGCGTGCTTGGCGCCGCAGGCACCACAGTAGCTGCTGCTGGCATAGGAGTGCTCGCATTTTCCAGTGCGGGCGCAATTGCTACCGTAGTAGCTCCTTTGCTTGGCGCGTCGACATCCACCCTTTCTGGAGCGGCGCTCACAAGTGCCAGTCTTGCGTTCCTCGGAGACGGCGCTTTGGCGGCAGGGGGCGCAGGCATGGCAGGAGGAACCGTAGTCGTTGCCGGCGGCGGAGCCTTGCTCGGTGCGGTAGGAGGAACGAGCATTTCCGCAATCACTTCAGCAATACTTGCGTCGGATAGCAGCTATGTGCTCGCCGAGTGCGCCAAGCTTGTAGCGTTTTGCGAAAAGGTGCTAATCGGGCAATACAATGATGTCGATTCCGTACTGGAGATACATCGCGCACTTAACAAGCGAATCGTCGAGCTTGAAGTAGAGATAGAAGCGATCAAACGCGACGCGTCCGACAGCAAAATCCCCGAAAACGACTGCGATGCTAACGCTGAAGAGGAAATTAGCCCGAAGAAAATTATCAAAATACTGAACCGCAGTTGCAAGTTCCTCAAACGTAGCAGCGACAGGCTGGTAAAGATGATGCGAGCCGGCAGTTCTTTTAGTGCATCACACGAGCGAATCAGAATCGGTGCAAAATCGAGTTGACGTAATTATTAAACCCGTCATCTATCGTTTGCTTTTTGAGCCAAAGCGAGACACGCTAGGAGCAACAGCATGCCCAGAGGAACAAAATGGAACTATGAGGAAACACGTGTGGCGTTCGCACTCTACTTCCTCATCGGTGCGAGCAAGGCCGACAAGCGAAACCCCGATGTCAAACGGCTTGCCCAAGCACTTGGCAGAACGCCTGATGCCGTTGCCATGAAGCTTTGCAACATCGCTGCAAATGACAAGAATCATGTGTCGACAGGAAAAGTCGGCCTGCGGAATTCCGCCAAACTCGACCACGGCATCTGGCTTGATTACGAGCAAGATCGCGACGCTTTCCTTGATACCGCAATTCGAGAGCTCGAGAACACCGTTCAACACATGGATAGCGGATACGATTCTTTAACCTCGGTTACTCAAGAACTTGAACGCATCCCTGAAGGACGGGAGCGGAGAACGTTCGTCCGTGTACGTATCAACCAGCAATATTTCCGTCATACGCTGATGGAGACCTACGAGGGACATTGTTGTCTCACGGGCTTGGGAGTCCCCGAGTTACTCATAGCGAGCCATATCAAGCCGTGGTCGGCCTGTGACCCGAATACCGAACGACTCGCGGCAAGCAACGGCCTTTTGCTCAACGCCCTACACGACCGCGCCTTCGACCAGGGGCTCATGACGATTGACTCTAAGCTGCACGTACGTATTTCCAGCCATGTAAAGCGCAACGAGCAGTCGAACCGCTTTCTATGGCAGTTCGACGGCGAGGCAATTCGGCCGCCAAAGGCGCACCGTCCAGCGCTCGAGTTCATCGAATATCACAACGACGTGGTGTTTAAGGGTTAATTCGAATTCTTATTTAGTAGCCATTATATGGAACATTGGTTCCCCCACTCCGGGCTCACGTATTTGTCTAGCTTCTTCCAGCACAACTCGCGCTGTTGGCGCGTGGTCTTGGAGCAGGTGCACCCCCATACAATGTCGCCCAGACGTTCGACGCTAATTCGCCCGCATGAGCAACAGCGCACACGATAGAGCTCCTCTCCTCGCCTGTCTCCGGGAATCATGTCGAGGAGCACATAGCCGCATGCATCGATCACGTCGAGCAGCACGGACTCCGGAATCTCCCCGTTTACACCTTGGCCAACGCTGTACTTAGTCCAACTGTCCCGGTACCAATGCTTCCAATAGCACGCACGACATACGGGCTCACCAATCTCCTGTTTATGCAGGATATATTCGAACCGGTAATGAGCTTCGATCCCACACTTCTTGCAGCGCGTAAGCATCCAGTCACGTGGACCGCTAAACGGCTCAAGACGTACCAACCCTGCTTTGTCCATAATGCGGTCGATGCATTCTAGGCAATATGCGGGCTTACTCCTTGTGCGATACGCCGCCAGATTCTTGCATCCTGGTGTACTGCAGGTTTTCATGGTCATGCCCCCCACATCGAATGCGCCAACAAGATTATTCTCCGCAGAATAATTCTATCTAGAATAATCTTTGGCTTGGTGTGGCTTCGCTTTGCAAGATCGAAGCGGCAACAAGCTGCGGTGCCTCGGCGTCCAAGGGGGATGAAACGAACCCGTCCCCAACCAACCCCTTTGCTATACTTGTCTCAAAGATACGTATAGCAGGAGGCCACCATGTCTGCCGCACAGATGAACATCCGCATGGACTCCGCCCTCAAGGCATCCGGCAACGCCGTCATCGCCGAGCTTGGGTACACGCCGTCGCAGGTCGTGCGCGCTCTGTGGGAATTCGCTACCGTGCAGGGCACGCTCCCGCCTGCCTTGACGCACCTGCTACGCGGCGATCAAGCCGCCGGCGCGGCGGACAGCGACACTCCCGACCGCGCGTCCGAAGGCGCCGCGATCGTCTCGACCTTCTACCAGAAGGTCGGCATCGAGGAACCTGTGGACGGCACCGTCGATTACGACGAGCTCCGCGAGCTTGCCGCAGCCGAGCAGCTCGAGAAATGGGGGCTCGCATGACGAAGTCCCCGCGCGAAGGCGCTCGCCTCCCCATCAAGATCCTCGTCGACACCAACATCTGGCTCGACTACTTCCTCGCGCGCGGCGTGCATCACCATGCGGTGAGCGCGTTTATAGCGAAGGCCTACGAACGCGAGGACATCGCTCTCTATGTTCCATCGCTCTCACTCAAGGACCTCGCCTACCAGCTGGCGAGCCTCATGAAGCTCGACGCCCGGCGCGCCGGAAAGGACGTTACGCCCGATATCGCCGCTGCCGCGCGCGAGGTTTCCTGGGGCTGCGTGCGCAGCGTTCTCGAAAAAGCCCTCGTCGCGCCCATCGGCCACACGGAGGTGCTCGGCGCCTTCACCTACAAGCGCATCCACGACGACTTCGAAGACGACCTCGTCCTCGCCGCGCTCGACGCCGTCGACGCGAACTTCCTCATGACGAACGACGACGCGCTCAGGCGACACGTAGGCGATTTCTGCATTACCGCCGGGGAAGGGCTCGAGCTGCTCGCCGAGCTCGATAAATAGCAGCTCGCTGCAATAAGAGGTCGTTATGGGGAAAGCGCGGCGGGGGCGGGTTGAAGCGCCTCCGCGCCGAAGTGGTTGAAACGAACCCGTCCCCAACCAACCTAATCTGCTATACTTTACTCAGAAATTTTGACTCAACTTTTTTGAGTAAACTGAGGTGAGTGAACATGACATTCATTGGCCGCGCAAAAGAACAGGAAAAGCTCCTGGCCCAGCTTTCCTCCCCCACCCAAAACGCAGCACTCCTCTATGGCAGACGCCGCGTTGGCAAGAGCGAACTCATCCTCCACACCATGCGGCAGGCGAGCGGCATTCGATCCATCTATTACGAATGCCGTCAGACCACCGCTGAGAACAACACGAGAAACCTCTCCGAGGTCATCGCGGAGGCCTTCGATATGCCGCCGCTCGCCTTCTCCGACATCGAGGCCGCCCTGCGTTTCGTCTTCGACCGGGCACTCAGCGAGAAGATCGCGCTCGCCATCGACGAGTATCCCTACCTCCGCGACGTCGTGAAGGGAATGGACAGCATCCTCCAGGTTCTTCTCGACGAGTATCGCGACCGCTCGCACCTCTCGTCCTCTGCGGGTCGTACGTAGAGGTCATGAAGTCCCTGCTGGAGCGAGACAACCCGCTCTATGGGCGCATCGACCTCAAGATCAACCTCCAGCCGATGGACTACTACGAGTCCGCGCAGTTCTATCCGGAGCGTTCCTGCGAGGACAAGGTTCGTCTCTTCAGCGTGTTCGGCGGCATTCCGTACTACAACCGCCTCATTGACAAGAACGCATCGGTTCGGGAGAACCTCATTCACCTGATTCTCGAGCCGGATGCGCGGCTTGAGGACGAGGTGCCCTCCTACCTGCTCTCCGAGATCTCAAAGATCGGCAACGCCCACGAGATCTTCTCCGCGCTCGCCGACGGACATGCCCGCTACCGAGACATCCTGGCTCAGTCACACGTCTCCAGCGGCGCGACGCTGGTCAACGTGCTCAACAGGCTGATTGGAATGCAGCTCGTCCAGCGGCGCTCGCCCATCAACGACCCTAGCAACAAGAAGCGCACCTCGTACGTCATCTGCGATGGGCTTTCCAAGTTCTACTACCGCTACGTCTTCAGGTACCTGTCGCAGCGCAGCGTCCTTGACCCCGAGGTCTTCTACGACCGCTACGTGAACGACGACTTTGAGACCCAGTTTGTCCCCCGCGCCTTCGAGGAGGTATGCCGCCAGTACCTCGTACGACAGAACCGCACGGGTAATATCGAGCCACCCTTCGACCTGATAGGCACGTATTCCTACGACGATCCGGTGACAAGGACGAACGGAGAGTTCGACGTTGTCACCCGAGACCCGCTCGGATATGCCTTCTACGAGGCTAAGTTCCGCTCGACGCCCGTCACGCAGCGAATGATCGAGAACGAGGTCGAGCAGGCGCAGCAGACGGGTCTCATGTGCCACAGGTACGGGTTCTTCTCGCGCTCTGGGTTCGAGGCGCAGGCCGACGAGCACACGGTGCTCATCGAGCTGGAGGATCTGTATCGGTAGGCGCTGCCATCGGATGCGCGGGTACCCCGTATGTATCTGAGAAAGGGGTTGAAACGAACCCGTCCCCAACCAACCCATTACTTATCCCTAAACACCAGCACCCCGTCGTAATCTGTGTCCTTCGGGCGGCGACGATCGGGGTCGCGGAAGAAGTCCGCAGCAAGCCGGCGGATCACGGGCGAGAGCGCAATCAGCGCGATGAGGTTGGGGATCGCCATGAGACCGTTGAAGCAGTCGGCGAACTCCCAGACCACGTCGAGGTTGGTCACGCAGCCCGCGAACACCATGGCCACGTAGGCAACCTGGTAGACGCGCACGGCAACGCGCGCCGCTGCAGGCGCACGCCGGAAGAGGTACTCGACGCACTTCTCGCCGTAGTAGTACCACGCGATGAGCGTGGCGAACGCGAAGAGCATGAGGCCCACGGTCACGATGTACTGGCCGCCGGGGATGCTCTGCCCAAAGGCCGCAGAACTCATGGCGCCCTCGGACATCATGGGGTCGGCGTGCCACAGCCCCGAGGTGATGATCACGAGGCCCGTGATCGTGCACATGACGATGGTGTCGAAGAACAAGAACACCTCGAACGTGCCCCACAGGCCCTGGCGGGCGGGGTGGTCGGTGTCGGCGGAGGCATGCGCGATGGGTGCCGAGCCCATGCCTGCCTCGTGCGTGAACACGCCGCGCGACATGCCCACGCGGCATGCGTACATGACCGTGGCGCCCAAGAAACCGCCCGTGGCAGCCGTGCCCGTGAAGGCGTCACGGAAGATATGGGCGATCGCCGCGGGGATCTCGGCGGCGTTGACCACGAGCACCGCGGCGGCGCCGAGCAGGTAGAAGATGGCCGCGAAGGGCACGAGCTTCTCGGTGATCTGCGCGATGCGGGTGATGCCGCCGATGAG
Source organism: uncultured Coriobacteriaceae bacterium (assembly GCA_949298635.1). Classification (GTDB taxonomy): domain Bacteria; phylum Actinomycetota; class Coriobacteriia; order Coriobacteriales; family Coriobacteriaceae; genus Enorma. Next base: position 35,404 of record CASFXG010000012.1, read on the forward strand.
GACCAGTCCCGCAAGCAGCGCCACGACGGCGCCGATGACGGGCAGCGGCACGCCGAAGGTGGCGTTCACGCTGCCGGCAAGCGAGTTGGCCTGCACGCTCGCGCCGATGCCAAAGGACGCGAGGAAGCCGAAGGCAGCAAACAGCATGGCGAGCCAGCCAAGCCCTAAGCCGCGGGAGATGTAGTACATGGGGCCGCCCACGATCTCGCCGCGCTCGTTGCGCGTGCGGTAGGCCACCGAGAGCGTAACCTCGCAGAACTTGATGACCATGCCGGCCAGCGCGGAGAGCCACAGCCAGAAAATCGAGCCCGGACCGCCCGTTGCCACCGCGAGCGCCACGCCCACGATGTTGCCGGTGCCGAGCGTGGCCGCGAGCGCGGTGCACACCGCCTGGAAGGGTGAGATGGTGCCCTCCCCCGCCTCGGACGCGTCGGCGCGCTGGAAGAGCGTCTTGGTGGTGTAGCGCATGACCACGTTGAAGCGCGTGAACACCACGCCCCGGGTAACGATGAGCAAAAACACGCCAGTCCCCAGCATGAGCACGACCATGGGGACGCCCCACAGCACGTTGGTGTTCAGCGCGGCGATGGCGGACATGAAGAGATCGAACATGGAATACCTCTCGTTTGCAGCGCAGAGGGCGCATGAGCAACTTGCTTGAGGGCCTACTTTACACGCTCCGTGTTTCCATCTCGTGACGCACCGGCAGCGACCTCGACCCTCGGCTTATGCCGAAAAGCAAACCGGTAGAAGCGCATGAAAAAACGCCCCCGGCAGAACCGGAGGCGGCTAGACAGCGGGACGCGGCGGCTCGTCCGACCACCTCGTCACGCAGGAGGGGCTGAAAAGGGCGCGTCCCCAACCAGTCTAGGCCTCGCTCACACCTATGAAGACAGACCGTTCGTCCGCCCGCTGACCGCGCTCTGCAAGACGGGTGCTAACGGACTCAACCGTAATGCGCGTGTTTCGCCCATCTCTCCACCCCATAAGTGCCCCAGATGCAAGCATTTGCGTTATGCGAGGACGGCTCACTCCCAGAGCGACCGCGGCCTCGCTTGCGGACATACTTGGAATGGAAGCAAGCGACACCTCTACCCCAATAAGGACAATGCGCCCGCCGTGCTGCGGCTCATTGCCAAAGGATGGCTCGGGCGGCATGCGCTCCGTCATCAACCACCATTCCGCCTCGCCTTTGAGCCAGTCGGCAGCCATTTCTGCCGCCTCGGCAAACGTTTCTCCTTGTGTGGCGCCCTCGAGATCGAAGGGGAACGCAAGAACGTATCCCTCGCTTTCAAAAAGCTCGAATTCTTGCATTACGAACATGCCGGCCTCCTCTCGAGTAATTCGGCCATATGTTCTCAGTTGCTTTCAATTTAACTCACTTAAGAGGTTCGCTCAACTGAGGGCAGAGTCATGCGCGGTTGTTTCAGATACTCCCTGGCGTCACTTCCGGCCGCCGCGCGTGCGCACATCTTCGTCCAGCTCATCGCGCCAACCGCTGAACTCGAGCGACGCGTTGCAGCGCACGGCACGCACCGCCCCGCTCGCCGCGCGATACACCGCGCCCGTGCCGAAGTCGTCGGCGATGTAGGGCACCGCGCGCTGGCGGTCGATGCCCAGACGGTCTGCCTCCGCCTCCACGTCGATGTTCGCGCCGATGAAGATGAACTCCCAGCCCATCTTGCGGTGACGCTCGATGAGTTGCCTCACGCGGGCATAGGTGTACCTGCGGCTCGCGTTCTCCATGCCGTCAGTGGTGATGGCGAAGAGTACCTTCTGAGCCTCGTAGCCCTTCGGCTGCACGCGCTGCACGAGGTCGATGTGCTCGATGGCGCCGCCCACCGCATCGAGGAGTGCCGTGCATCCGCTGCAGCGGTACTGCTTGCGCGTGAGGCGCGGCACCTCGTCGATGTCCACGCGGTCGAGCAGCACGCGTGAGTGGTTGTTGAACGTGACGACCGAGACCTTCGCCTCGCCCGGCAGCTCGCGGTTCTCGTCAATCATGGTGTTGAAGCCGCCGATGGTGTCGTCTTCAAGCCCACCCATGGATCCGCTCACGTCCAGGATGAAGACGAGCTCCGTGCGCTGCGGGCGCTTACGGTCGTGCTTGCTGAACTTGGTTGTCTTACCGTTCTTGCCGAAGTTCCCGCTCGTACCATTCTGCTTCTTGCCGTTCATACGCGCCTCCTTTGGTAGGTTGATCTGACACGTATAAGGCTACGAATAGCACGGGCAGCATAGGTAAACCGCCAGGCGACATCTTGGATGCCCGCCATCGGGGACGGGGGATATTGGCTGGGCGGCAGGGAAAGCTAGCGCCAAAATCGTGCCGACCAGCCAATATCCCCCGTCCCCGATGGCGGGCAAGGGCGGGCGCTACCCCCTAGAACGAGCCGACGAGCGGTTGGTCGTAGGCGAAGAGCGCTTCGTTGAGCTGGTAGATGTCGTAGATGCCGCGCTCCAGGAAGAACCGCACGATCACGTCGAATTTGCTCGTGCGCGAAAGCGTGAGCCCCGCACGAGAGAGCAGATCCTGCGTCGCAGGCACGTCGAGCTCGAGCGCCATAGCAAGCGCCACCGCCGTAGGCTTCGTCGGCCGGTACGCGGGATTGCTGCGAATCTTCGAAAACAGCTGGCGGCTCAGGTTTGCGCGATGGTATACCTCGGCATCCGCCAAGCCGCGCTGGTCAATGAGGGCGAGGAGCGTCTCCGAGAAGCCGGCATCCAGGTGTTCGAGCAAATCGTCCAGCTCCGTGGGAGCGGCACCCGCGGCAGAAACCGGTGCAGCGGCGGCGTACGCACGGAGCGCAGCATCGTCTGGAGCGGATTCTTCGGCAACGTCGCCCGTAAACGAGAACGCAGAGAGATCAGCCTTGCGAGCAGCGCTTTCAGCATCTGCCGTCTCCGGTTTCGCGGCCGCAGGCGCCACGATACCTGCCGCCCAGTGCATCTCCCGCTCAAGCTCCGCTCCGCGCCGGCGCACATGTGGGCTCTGCGCGACATACTCATCGTCGATGTACTCGCGAATCTCCTGCTCGAGCGCGCTCCCCAACCGCACGGCAGACCGGTCGAAGACCACGAGCGTGACCTCGATGTCGTCGTGCTTCGCCAAAAACGCCCGCGTCTCCTCGCGCGCCACCGCAAGCGCTGCCTCCGCCGGATACCCATAGATGCCAGCGGAGATAAGCGGGTACGCCACCGAGTGTGCGCCGAGTTCCGCCACGCGGGCGAACATGCTCTGGTAGCAGCTGCGCAGCGCGGCTTCTTCGCCGCGGCAGCCGCCGCGCCAGATGGGGCCCACCGCGTGGACGCACCAGCGCGCGGGCAGGTTGAACGCCGGCGTCGCCACCGCGCCGCCCGTGGGACAGCCGCCGATAGCATCGCACGCTGCGCGCATCTGCTCGCGGCCCGCCGCCGCGAAGAGCGCGCCGCACACGCCGCCACCCTCTGCAAGATGCGTGTTCGCGGCATTGACGAGCACGTCCGCATGCACGCGGGCGATATCGTTCCTCACGATGGAAAACGGCATGGCGCGCTCCTTCCGTTGCGAAGCTACTTCCCCTTCACCATGGTAAGCGAAATCTTGCCGCGCTCGCGGTCCACGCGCTCGACCCACACCTGCACGGTGTCGCCCACGGCCACCACATCGCTCGGATGCTTCACGAACCGCGTCGAGAGCTTCGAGATGTGCACGAGGCCGTCCTGGTGCACGCCCACGTCCACGAACGCGCCGAAGTCCACCACGTTGCGCACGGTGCCGGTGAGCTCCATGCCGGGCTCGAGGTCGTCGATGGAAAGCGCCTGCTTGCTGAACACGACCTCCGGTGCGTCATCGCGCGGGTCGCGGCCGGGTTTCTTGAGCTCGTCGATGATGTCGAAGAGCGTGAGCAAGCCGCAGCCCAGCTCGCCCGCGAGCGCGGACACGCTGCCCACGCGGCGCTCGATATCCGGCACGCCGCCGGTGGCCAGGTCCGCCGCCGAAACGCCTGCGCGGCGCAGCACCTCGCGCGCCACAGCGTAGCTTTCCGGGTGTACCGCCGTCGCGTCGAGCGGATTCGCGCCGCCTGCGATGCGTAGGAACCCCGCCGCGTTCTGGAACGCCTTGGGACCGAGCTTCGGCACGTCCAGAAGCTGCTTGCGATCGGTGAACGCGCCATGTTCCTCGCGGTACGCCACGATGTTTCGCGCCACCTGCGGCGTGATGCCGGAAACGTAGCCCAGGAGGCTCGCGCTCGCCGTGTTCACGTCCACGCCCACGCGGTTCACCACGTCCTCCACCACGTGTCCGAGCGTGCGCGCAAGCTCCGTCTGGTCAAGATCATGCTGGTACTGGCCTACGCCAATAGACTGCGGCGGGATCTTCACGAGCTCCGCGAGCGGGTCCTGCAATCGCCGTCCCAGGCTCATGGCGCCGCGCGTGGTCACGTCGAGCTCCGGGTACTCCTGGCTCGCGAGCTCGCTCGCGGAATACACGGAGGCGCCGGCCTCGTTCACGATGGTATAGCGCAGCTCGGGTGCCGCCTCCGCGATGAAGCTCGAGACGACCTCCTCCGTCTCGCGGCTCGCCGTGCCGTTGCCGATCACGATGGTGTTGATGTCGTAGCGCTTCACCAGGCGTGCGAGCTCGCGCTTCGTGCCGGCGACATCTCGGCGCGGCGGCGTGGGGTACACCACGCCGTGGTCGAGCAGCTTGCCCGTCTCGTCGAGCACCGCCACCTTGCAGCCCGTGCGATACCCCGGGTCGAGCGCGATCACGCGGGCGCCGCGCACCGGGCGAGCTGAAAGCAGGCTCTCCAGGTTTTTGCCGAAGACCTTGATCGCCTCCGTCTGCGCGCGCACGGTGAGCTTCGCTCGCAGCTCGCGCTCGAGCGAGGGTGCCATGAGGCGCTTGTAGCCGTCTGCGATGGCGGCGTCGAGCACCGGCGCGAACCCTCCCTGGCGGCGCGGCCAGCGGCGCGCGAGACGCGTGACGGCGGCGTCCGTGTCCACGCCCACGCGCACACGGAGCTTGCCCTCGCGTTCGCCGCGATCGATGGCGAGGATGCGGTGGTTGGGGATCTTCCGCGCGGGCTCCTCGAAATCGTAATAGGGCTCATAGGGCGTCTTTTCGTCCGCGTCGACGGCGACGGACACGATCTCGCCCGTGCCCTCCGTGAACGAGCGTAGATCCGCCACATTCTCCGGGTCTTCCGCCACCGTTTCTGCCACGATGTCCTGCGCGCCCGCGAGCGCTTTCTCCGGCGTGTCGTAGCCGGCCTCCGCCGCTTCGGGCGTCACGAAGGGCGCGGCGGCATCGAGCGGCGTGCCCTTGGACGTGACCTGCATGATGATCATGTTCGCGAGCGGCTCGAGCCCTGCCTCGCGCGCCTTGCTCGCACGCGTCTGACGCTTCTTGCGGTAGGGCTTGTAGAGGTCTTCCACGCGCTGGAGCTGCGTGGCGGCACGAATCTCTTCTTCAAGCTCCGGCGTGAGCTTGCCCTGCGCACCGATGAGCAGGATAACGTCTTCCTTGCGCTGCTCGAGGTTGCGCAGGTAGGTGAGGCGGTCGTCGAGCGTGCGGAGCGCGACGTCGTCCATGCCGCCCGTCGCCTCCTTGCGGTAGCGCGCGATGAACGGGATGGTGTTCGATGGTGTTCCCCTCGTCGATGAGCTTGACGGCGGCGTCGACAGCGGCGGGTTTGAGCGAAAGTTCCGCCGCGAGCGTTGCGATGATATCCATAGACGACATGCCTCTCTAACGACAATGTAAAATTACCCCAGCGACATTTTTACATCGATAGCCGCGATGCGTGACCGCTTGGCTGGTTGGCCGCTCGGGCGTTTGGCCGATTGGCTGAGCAGCTGCTTGGCCGCTTGCCGCTCGGCCATCTCGCCGCAGGCGATTTACTTCGAGCCGAATAAGGATACCCGCCCACCCGGACAAGGGCAAACCCGCAGGGTGAGGCAGCGAGCCATTGCCCGCCATTAGGGACGGGGGTTAATGGCTGGTCATTGGCGATCTGTTACCAACCATTGGGGACGGGGGTTATTGGCTGGGGTTATTGACTGGGTTATTAGCTCGAACGTAACTACGATTACGTATAAATGTATGTGCGAATGGTAATATATGCACATATAGAACATGTGGATTGGAGCATCCATGGCAACGTCTACGCTCACCATTCGAATCGATGAAAACCTCAAACGCGAAGCGGCTGAAGTCGCAGAGTACTATGGACTCGATCTCTCGTCCGTGACGCGGGCATTTTACAAACAGATGGCGAATACGCACCGCATTCCCCTCACGTTCGCTCCCGAGGAACCGAATGCCGCCAGCGCTGCCGCAATCGCCGAGGGTGACGCTTTCCTCGCCTCTGGCAAGGAGGGTCGCTTCGCCAACGGGCACGACCTCATTGAAGCGGCGATGTCCTGATGTCGCGTCTCACTGCTGATTTCTCGGCAGCATTCCAACGTGACCTTAAGAAGAAAGCGAAGCGCAGAGGCTGGGATCTTTCAGAGCTCGAAAACGTCATCGACCTCGTTATTGAAAATACTCCGGAATCTCTTGAACTCTTGCGCCGCCGGCATAACATGCACGCCCTAATAGGCAACTGGAAGGGTCGCAATGAGTGCCATGTCGCCAATGCCGGAGATTGGCTCGTTATCTGGTCGTCGAACGATACGGTTGCTTTCTTCGAGAGAACCGAAAGCCATGATGAGCTGTTCAAATGAACCCGTCCCCAATGACTCACGTATAATGAGCGCATGACCCCGCAGATGATGGGAGAGCCCATGTCGCGAACACCTGAAACCACCGCAGCGCACAGCCAACGCCCTTCGCACGGTGTCCGCAGGTCCCTCGCCGTCTGCGTGCTGCTCATCTTCGCATCGTTCCTCGCCCTCACGGGCTGCTCGAACCTCGGCGAGTTCGACCAAGACGCCATCACCCAACAGGCGGAAAGCTATTACGAGAGCAAGTATGGCGCGCGCGTCGAGGTGGCAGACGTCTGGGAAGACCGCTCCTACCAGCTCTTCGGCTACCGTTCGTCCGGTCGGGCGTTTTGCACCATGGAAGATGGCAGCACCGTACTCGTGGATTTCGAGGAGGGCGTGCTGGGCGACAACCGCCAGCAGCACGAAATCGTCGCTGCCTACGAGGAGCGCCTGCGCGAAGCCATCGGGGACGCCACACAGCAACTCGAGAGCTCAGGCTACACCGTCTCGCTCGTGTTCATAAACAGCCTCTCCCCCGAGGCGGACGGCTTCTTGGAAGGTCAGATCTCAACGTACACCTGGCAAAAGAACGATGATTCGCCCGAAGAATCCGGTTCGTTCTTCTACGCTCGCTATGCGGGCAACAGCCGCTTCTTCGAACAGGAGGCGCCCCGCGTGAGCCTTGGGGTTCCCTCGATCGACATCGAAATCTCAGGGAGGGACGCCGCTTTCGAACACGGCTTTCCCATGAACGTCCCCACACAGCCGTCTTGGGTCGACCCCATCGACGACGCGTGTGCAACGCTCCTGCCGCTCACCGACAACGAACCCGAAGTGAAAGTAACCGTGTTCCAGGAGGGCTATCGCAACCTTGCTCTCATGGAGGACGAGCCGCTTGGGATGCTCGGCGAGCTGAGCCCGTTCGACAACATGGAACCCACTGGTAACTGGCTCATCGTCGACTGGATTCCCCTCGGCAAAGGCGTCTACATAACGTCCGACGAGCCCGGGGTGCGCCTATGCGAAGGCGATGTGACGCTCACGGAGGTAGAAGGCGCGTTCTCGCTCGAGGAGCTCGTGGAAAGCGGCCGCCTCGATGAGCGCGAGAGCCGCACGTACCACCCAGAAGCGTTTGCAACCTACCAGCTCGAGGTTCGTTCAGACCTGTTCGCGTCGGCACCGGTGGACGTCCAGGACAAGGGCTGGTTCGACGTGGATATCGCCTACGATAACACCGACCCCACGACAGGTCTTGCGCAGCTGGGCGTGGTGGCCGAAGAACTCGCGCCCTCGCTATACACGGTCAGAATCAACCCCGCAGCCGAGGATCCGGAAGATTCCTCAGACGACGCAGCGGCATCCGACGACGAACCGCCCCTCGACGTGGGCATCATGCACACGGACACGCTCGAGAACGGCTTTCAGTACACGAACACCACACTGAACGAGGACGAGCCGCTGCTGTTAGCACGGGCGTAAGCGCCCGCCCGGCACAACGTCGAATCCAAACCCGGCCGACCGGTCGAGTCGATCGGGCGGCGCTAACGACCCGTCGCGTCACTCCTCGTAGCACGTCGCGATGTCGATGAGGTGGACATACACGCCACACACCGTACCCTGGGCGTCGTAGCCAAAGTAGACCGGGTAGACCCCGTCGCCCCAGCCGGCAGCGAACACGGCAAGGTTGCACTCCGTCCCCGGCACCGTCCAGTTAGCCCAATCGCCACCCTCGCGCTGGTAGCGGGGATGCTTGCGCGCACTCTCGTCAAGCACGTCGCAGAATAGGTCGTTGTAGGGATCGATGCTCTCGTCTTCCTCCAGACGCTTCGCCCAATACGCCCGAAACGCCTCCTGGGTACGGACATCCGCGATGCACCCCATACCCGCATCCACGAAGAAACCGAAAAACGTATCGTCCTCCAGGTCTTCAAGATCCTCGTCGCCTACCATGCCCAGATCGTAGCGGACCGGCCGCTCGTCGCTAATCGCCACCTTGACGCAGGCGTAGCGGTCGCCATAGAGATCGCTCGGTACGACGCAAATCGTTACCGGATAGGTTCCGGCAGGGACGGTCTGGAGGTACGGGCGGGCATCCTCGAGTTCGACAAGCGGGTCACAAGCGACGAGCTCTCCCGTGGGGATGGAGATGGAGCCAATGTCCAGCACATCCACCGCCATGCTCCCGATAGCTGCTTCCGTGAAATATGCTTCAAGGTCGATTGCGCAGGCAAGCTGCTCCTTAACAGATTCGTAGCGGTGCAACCATTCCGATGTGGGCATAGCGGGCTCCTTTCCGTCCCGAGACGCAAGCGCTGTGCGGGCGAGCTCAAAGCGCGTCTTGGTCGCCCGTCCTCGAACGCTCTTTGGTGATGATTCTACTCGCATCGACGTTGCGTTCGATGTACGTCCAGAACGCCTCGCTCTCCCGCATAAGTGCCTCGACGGACACGCGGCGACGCCCCGCCCACACGGTCATCTTGGCAAGCGCGCCCGTCTTGCTGTTCGGATTCACGCGACGCATGACCCTCGTGATGTCGGCGACTTCGAACTGCCATGTGCGGCCGAAGCACGGGCGGATCGTCACCATTCCCTGCCGCACGACGACCCGGAACCGCGGCCACACCACGCCGGCGATGACGAAGGGCGCGATAAGGAGTGCGAATACGACGGCTCCAACCGGCGGTAGCTCGCCGGCAAGCGCGAACCCCACGGGGACGAGGCAGAGCAGCGCCGCGCCGCCCAACATGAGCTGGGCGAAACCCTTTGGCACCGTGACGATGATGCTACCTTCCATGATGAGCGACACTCCCGACCTTCGACCTTCGACCCTCGACCTTCGATACGCCCGGCGCTTCCCCGCGCTGATGTAAAAATACCCCAGGTTTTTTTACATTCGTCTCCAGCGACTCAACGTCTCGCCTAAATGGGTTGGATTGAACCCGTCCCCAACCAACCCATCCCGCCAAAGACTCAGGGGCGCACCGCGAAATCGATGGTACGCCCCCATGTAAAAAAGTCACTGGGGTTATTTTACGTTACTCCCACTCGATCGTACCGACGGGTTTCGGCGTGAGGTCGTAGGCCACGCGGCAGATGCTCGGCACCTCGGCGAGAATGCGGTCGGTGATCTTCTTGAGGAGCGCCCAATCGAGCTCCGGCACCGTGGCGGTCATGGCGTCCACCGTGTTCACGGCGCGGATGATCGCCGGCCACGCGTAGAGGCGTTTGCCGTCGCGCACGCCCGTGGCGCGCATGTCCGGCACCACCACGAAGTACTGCCAGACCTTGCCGGCAAGCCCGGCGCCTCCGAACTCCTCACGCAGAATCGCATCGGCCTCGCGGAGCGCCTCGAGGCGATCGCGGGTGATAGCGCCGAGACACCGCACGCCCAGCCCGGGGCCGGGGAACGGCTGGCGCTCGACCATGGACTCGGGCAGCCCGAGCGCACGGCCAACCTCGCGCACCTCATCCTTGAAGAGCAGGCGCACGGGCTCCACGAGCTCGAACTCCAGGTCCTCGGGCAGACCGCCCACGTTGTGGTGCGCCTTCACGCCGTCGGACTCGATGATGTCCGGGTAAATCGTGCCCTGAGCCAGGAAGTCGACCTCGCCGGCGACCTTGCGCGCCTCTTCTTCAAACACGCGAATGAACTCGGCGCCGATGATTTTGCGCTTGGCCTCGGGTTCTTCCACGCCGGCAAGCAGGTCGAGGAAGCGGTCGGTCGCGTCCACGTACACGAGGTTCGCGTCCATCTGGTTCTTGAACACGTCGATGACCTGCTCGGACTCGCCCTTGCGCATGAGGCCGTGGTTCACGTGCACGCAGATGAGCTGCTTGCCCACCGCCTTGATGAGCAGCGCCGATCTGTTCGCGGCACGCAGCCACCTGCTCGTCGATGAACGCCTGCGCGAGCTCGGGGGTGTTGATGCGCGCCATATCGTCGGGACGCTTGTTCGGAAGATCCATGGATGTGCTCCTTGCTCTTGAGGAATACCAACGTTTCTATTGTACCGACTGCGAGCATGCACAGCGTACCCGCGTCCGCAGTCGGTAGCGAAACGGCATGGCGACGGCCCTGGAGCAGGATGGGGCGGCGTTTTTCTAAGGAGTCGCGACGAACGCGTCCAACGGAGGGCCCGAATCAGATGTTCGATTCCCAAATTAATCCAAACGCACAGTTTATTGGGCATCCGGCAAGTATTGTCGTATCTCGCAACGCCTCTACCTTGGGCTTTGCAAAAGAAAACCCTCACAATACTTCACGAATCCCAAACAAACTGTGCATTTGGATCAATCTGTTGAACGGTATGGAAAAGAAACCGTGCAGACGCTCCGAGCCTCAAAGTGGGGTACAGTGAAGAACGAGGCAAAACCCGTCTCACATCATCTGCGTCGCACCAAGGAGGAAGCGTGGCGAGCAGAAAGCCGTCGGCGAAGGCGAAGCGCGTTGCCGCTTTCAAATCTGAACTTGAGGACCTCAGCAGCTTGTTCGAGCATGAGTCCGCACGCCGCGACGAGCTCGACGCCGCACGCGAGCATGCCCGCTACGAGAAATCCTGCGCCTCGAAAATGCGCTATCCTACCCGCGCCGATGCGCTCGAAGCCATCGCCGCCTGCGAGGAACACGGCCGGCGCGGTCTTTCGACCTACAAATGCTCCTACTGCAACGGCTGGCATCTCACCTCGCACCCGTGGACGCACGTAAAATAACCCCAGTTACTTTTTTGCATCGCCCGATGCTGTTTGCCGACTGAAAACGTAATCACCGGGCGATGCAAAAAAGTAACTGGGGTTATTTTACGTGCACTCAAGGCCATCGCCACCTGCAAGGAACACAGCCGACGCGGTCTTTCAACCTAAGAAAGAGCAGGATATTAGCCGAGAAGCGCAATGAAGTCGGAAAGCAGACGTGGCAAGCGGCCGCGACGCGTACGGACACCGCAGACTACGGGGTCAGCGCCCTCGACGGGGAGAAATCGCAAGCCGTCGCGACGAAGCGCAGAGACGTCAGGCAGCAGCGTACGCGCTATTCCCGCCGACACCAGGGCGAGAATGATCTCGATATTGGGACACATCATCACGCGTTTGGGATCCACGTGCGCCAACAGTTCACGCTGCATCGCGGAGATTGCGGACGGAAGCGCATGGGGGCTCCCCACCGCCACGCGGCACCCTTCCACGAGGGCGTCCAGATGAACCGGTTCCCCGCCGCGCGTGGCGAGCGGGTCATCCGCCGCGCAGACGAGCACCGCAGGCGCCTCTCGCAGACGGCGGAACACCGTTGCTCCTGCCGGCGCGCCCGCAGGGTCTCGATACTCCATAACCACGTCGAGACGACCATCCTCGACCATCTCCACAAGCACTGAGTGCGGCGCCATGCGAATCACGGGATCAAAGTCCTCGTCGCGACGGTGGAGCTCCGCAAGCACCGGCGAGAGCGCCTGAGCCTCGATGCCGTCGTTCACGCCGATGCGCAGGGTCTTGGCGCCCACGACCTCGGCTCCGGCAAGACGTTGCTTGGCACGGGCAGAGAGCTCGAGAATGTCGTGCGCATAGCCGAGCAGCGCGAAACCCTCGTCCGTGAGCGAGACCGAGCGCGTGGAGCGCACGAGCAGCGCGCAACCCAGCTCGTCCTCGAGCGACTTGATCTGGTGGCTCACCGTGGGCTGCGAGACGTGCAGGTTCACGGCCGCCTGCGAGAAGCTCAAGCAGCTCGCCACCTCGACGAAGCACTCCAGCTGCATCGTGTTCATATACGCCTCCTCGCGGTGAGACAAATGAACCCGTACCTTTTGTCTCACTTATAACGAACTCCTATCAATAATAGAAAACATGAGCCACGACGGGTATGTGATTCCGGAAATACTACCTCTGCGACTCAATTCAAAAAACGTGGAGGTACAGCATGAACGCACTTCTCGCCCCGCTCTGGCGATACAGGAAGGAGGCGGCGCTCTCGGTCGTGGGCACCGTCGGCGAGGTCGTGATGGAGGTTCTCCTGCCCTTTGTCATGGCCTTCATCATCGACCGCGGCGTCGAGGCACGCGACATGGGCGCGGTCCTCGGCTACGGCGCCCTCATGGTCGTGGCTGCAGCCGCGAGCCTCGGCTTTGGCCTGCTCGCTGGTTACTTCTCGGCCAAGGCGTCCGTGGGCTAC